>JBBQHX010000084.1:0-13317 GCA_038324385.1 Gemmatimonadales bacterium
GCAGCCGCCGGCTCCCATCGCCGAGCTGTTGGGCCGCCGCCCGGGGTTCGCGACGCTCGACGCTCCCTCGCCCGACCGACGCCACTTTCTCGTACCCCGCGCCACGCAGCTCTCGACGCTCGAGCTGATGTCTCGCCCCACCTACCGACTCGGCGAGCTCGAGGTTCGGCCGGCCACCGATCGCCTCTGGCATCTGGACACCCACGGGATCGACGGGCTGCGCGTCTACGATCTTCAGGCGCGGCAGTACCGCGAGATCACGCTCTCCGAGAACAGCTTCGTCAGCGACCCGGTCTGGTCGCCTGACGGTGCGCGGGTGGCCTTCCTCGCGCACCGTCCCGCCGGCACCGAGGTCTGGACCGCCGACGTCGCCACCGGGCGGGCGAGCCGGTTCAGCGATGCGCGCGTCCTCGCGACCATCGCCACCTCGGCCCACGTCGACATCTCGCCCGAGATCGACCTGCGCCCCTCGCAGATGCTGCAGTGGACGCCGGAAGGCACGCTGCTGACGCTCGTCGTCCCCGCCGACCGCGGCGCCGAACCGGTCGAGAGCGCGGTGCCCACCGGCCCGCTGATGCGACAGACGCGGCCGGAGCCGACGTCGGCGCGCACCTACGCCAATCTGCTGCGCGACCCGCACGACGCGGCGTTGTTCGAGCACTACACGAGAGCGCAGCTCGTCGAGCTGGCCCAGGGACAACCGCCGCGCGCGATCGGCGAGCCGCGCATGTACGAATCGATCGCGCTGAGTGCCGACGGCCGCCACGTGCTGGCCACCACGATCGAGCGTCCGTTCTCCTTCATCACGAGCTATCGCGGATTCCCGCGTCGCACCCTGGTGCTCGACCGACAGGGCGCGCTGGTCGCGACGCTCGAGCGGCGCGCCCTGCGTGAGGGCGGGGGCGGGGCCGGGGGCGGCGACGCGGGCACGCTGCGCGGACTCGCCTGGCGGCCGGATGGAGCGGGGCTCGCCTATCTGCAGCGGGACAGCGCGGGCGGCGATCGCGTCATGACGCTCGCCGCGCCCTTCGACACCGCGGCGGCGACCGTGGTCGCGTCGAGCCGCGACCCGATCCGCGACATCACCTTCAGTCGCGACGGCAGCCGGCTCTTCGCCACGGTCACCCGCACCGGCCGGTCGGCCATCGCGCACTGGGACGTGCGGCAGCCGACGCCGACGCGCACGCTGTTCGCCGACTTCCATCACCCGGACAGCCTCTTCACGCTCCCCGGCACGCTCTGGACCGAGCGCACGCCGAACGGTATCGCCTACGCGCTGGTGTCGACGGCCAACGACGCCGCCTATCTGCGCGGTGACGGGCTGGCGGCCGACTTCCGGCCGCGCCCATTCGTGGATCGCGTCGGGCTCACGGATTCGGTGCGCACGCGGATCTTCCACGGCGCACAGAACAGCTGGGATCGTCCGATCGCCGCGCTCGACGCCGACCTGCGCCGGATGATCGTCAGTCGTGAGGCGGCCGACCGCCACCCCGACAGCTACCTCTGGACGCGCGACCAGCCGCTCGTCAACCTGACGCGGAACACCAACCCGTTCCCCGAGCTGGCCGCGGCGCGCCGGATCGACTTCTCCTTCACCCGCCAGGACGGGCTGGAAGTGCAGGGGCGCGTCTCGCTCCCGACGAGCTATCGCGCGGGGCAGAAGGTGCCGGCCATCTTCTGGACGTATCCGCGCGAGTTCACGACGCCGGAGGGCTACACGCGGGCCGCGGTGCGGGCGCGCAACCACAACGCATTCGCGCACATGACCTGGCTTCGCTGGTCGGAGCTCTGGCTGACGCAGGGGTATGCGCTGATCTACCCGGACATCCCGATCATCGGCGAGAACTACAACGACACGTACATCTCCAACCTCGTCGACGCGATGTATGGCGCCATGCGCGCCGTCGACCGACTCGACGTGGTCGACCTGGACCGGATCGGGCACGGGGGGCACAGCTACGGCGCCTTCGCGACGGCGAACCTCCTCGCCCACACCCCCTTCTTCCGCGCGGGGATCGCCGGCGACGGGGCCTACAATCGCTCGCTCACGCCCTATGGCTTCCAGGCCGAACCGCGCGACATCTGGTCGGCGCCGAGCACGTATCTCGAGATGTCGCCCTTCTTCAAGGCCGACCAGATCAACGCGCCACTCCTGATGTATCACGGCGCCGACGATAACAACACCGGCACCTGGCCGATGCAGTCGGAGCGACTGATGCAGGCGCTGACGAGCCTCGGCAAGGACGCGGTGCTCTACATTTATCCGTTCGAGTCGCACACGCCGCGGGCGATCGAGAACAACCTCGATCTGTGGGCGCGCTGGATCGGCTGGTTCGATCGCCACGTCAAGGCCCCGCCAGCGGCGACGGCGGCCGCGGGCGGCGAGTGAGCCGGAACCCCGCGGGTGTCGTCAGGCCCATATGCCTGGTCGAACCAAAAGAACAGAGCGGGGGGCGCCGACCATCGGCGCCCCCCGCTCTGTTCGATGCTACTGAATGACGGCTACGGCGTCCCGGCGTTCGGGTTGCCGTTCTGCTCGGCCAGCGTCAGCGGCCAGCAAGTGGTTCCCGCGCTGTAGGTGAGTCCAGTCGTGGTGCCGGGATAGGTGCCCTGCGGGAAGAGGTCGATGCCGTAGAACTCCTTGTACCGGCGCAGATCGCCCAATCGGTGGTTGTCGAGATAGAAGTCGCGTGAGCGCTGGTCGCGCAGCTCGGCCATCAACGCATCGCCCGTGAGGGCCACGGGCGCCTGAAGCCCCACTGCACGCCGTGCGTTCACGAAGTCCAGCGTCGCCGGTGTCGCGCCACGCGCTTCGGCGAGGATGTACTGCGCCTCCAGCGACGAGGCGATGCGCACCCAGCCACCGCGTGCGAAGTCTGCCCCGACCAACGTTCCGTTGTAGGCGCTGTATGACGGTGGCGCGTTGGGAATCAGGGCCAGTACCGTCGTGCCGCCCGGACGCGGGACGCGCGGATCGGTATCCATCGCCGCGAACGGCGTGTTCAACATCGTGCCGTTCGAGCCGGCAACCAGGCGATTCCACATCCAGCTATTCTCGCGCCCGCTGTTCTCCGAGTAGTAGGCCCGGAATTCGAAGCCGGCGGGGACCTGCGAGGCGTAGGCGATCGCCGCGGCCTTGTCGTTCACGTTCAGCGCCGCGCGAGCGGCACCGACGAGCGCGAAGTTCCGCAACGAGTCCGCCGCCAGTGTGTCACGTGGGACGATCCGCGTCTGCGCCTTCGCCTGGATCTTGGCCGCCGCCGCGACCGCGATCGCCTCGTCGTACCGATCGATTGCCCGCGCGAACAGTTCCGCCGATGGAAGCGGCTCGCTGACATCGATCGGTGAGGCACAGAGCGCCTCGGCGATGTACGTGTACGTCATCCCGCCGTACGCCTGCACACGAGCGAGGCGCAGGTCACGTGAGGCGGAATCACCGAGAATGGTCTTCAGCCGCTCCGCCCCGTTGTCGGCGAGGAAGCGGGTGCGGTGCAGGTTGCCATAATAGAAGAACGCGTACGTGCCGTTCGTCGAGGTGACCTCGCGGCGGTCGATCAGCCCTTCCTCGAAGAACGTTGCGCGGTTGAATAGCTCATCGGTGAAGATGGCATTCCACCAGGTCACGTAGCCGAGCATCGGCTGAAATTCGCCGATGACGCCGTTCGTGATCAGGGTGGCGTACCGGGCATCGGTGACGTCCTCGGCGACGATCGCGCCGGGGTTCTCGGCGGTGAGAAAATCGTTGCAGGCCGTGATGCCGCCGATCCCGACGACAGCGGCGATCGTGGTGAGCCGGCCGAGCCGGCGCGTGAATAGCTGGCGCATCGGAAAGTCCGTCCGGATCAGTAGGTGAAGTTGACGGATGCCGAGAAGCGGCGCGTCATCGGGAGGGCGTACGCATCCGCCCGGACGAACAGGCGACCGCCATAGGAGTTCACCTCCGGGTCGATGCCGCTGTAGTCGGTCCAGAGGGCGAGGTTGCGGCCGGAGAGCGTGATATTCGCGGCGCTGGCACCGGTGCGGGCCACTAACCGCTGCGGAAGGAAGAAGCTCAGCGACACCTCACGCAACTTGATGAAGGTCGCGTCCTCGATATACGCGCTCGGAACCGTGCGCCACACGGGAATCTCGGCGGCAAGCAGGGAATCCGATGCGGAAACGGGGAAGCGCGCACGCGAATCATTCGTGCGGGCGCAGTTCTCGGCGGCTCCGGCCTGGCACCGGTTCCGCTCCTTCAGGTTGAACAACTTGTGACCGCCCTTGTAGTCAAGCAGCGCGTAGATGCGGAAGTTCTCGAACAGTGTGACGGTGTTTGAAAGACCGATCTCGTGCAGCGGCACCGACGAGCCGAGGAAGCTCGCCACCGTATCGAGCACCACCGCGCCCGTCGCGCTGAGCACCGGCGTCCCGTCCGCATTGCGTTGCGGCAGGGGCGCCCAGTAGCCTCCGAGCGGATACCCTTCCCGGTGCTGCTGCACGGCGCCGTAGGCCTGGCCGCTGGGCGTCTCGCTCGTGCGGCCATCGATCCCGAAGTCCACCAACTCGTTCCGGTTCGCCGCGTAGTTCACGCGGCTCTCCCAGATGAGGTTGGGCTGCTGGATCGGCGTGCCGGAGACCGCCGCCTCGATTCCACGGTTCGTGACCTCGCCGAGATTGTCGAGCCGCGAGACCGGGAAGCCTGACGATGGTGCGACACCAACGGCGACCAGCATGTCGCGGGTCGACTTGTTGTAGTATGTGAAGTCGACTCCCAGCCGGTCGGCGAGCAGGCTCGCGTCGAAGCCGATCTCGAACTCCTCACCGCGCTCGGGTTTCAGGTCGGGGTTGCCGAACGACGCGGTACGAAGCGCCGAGCCCGTCGTGGTTCCCAGCGTCGCCACGCTGATCGAGTAGGTCTGCAGGGCGGAGTACGGCGTGGGTGCCCGTCCGGCCTGTCCCCACGCGCCGCGCAGCTTGAACGACGAGAGGCGGGCCGCGTCGACCAGATTCGCCAGCGCCGGCTCTTCCGAGAGCACCCAGGCCAGCGAAGCCTTCGGGTACACGATCACGTCGAAGTTGGAGCCGAACGACGAGTTGTCGTCCGCCCGCACCGCACCCGTGAGGAAGAGTCGGTTCTTCCACCCGATCTGCTCCTGCACGAAGTAGCCGACCGAGTTGTTCTCGCTGAAGTTGTTGCTGCCCGACGTCGTCTGTGCACTGCCGATGATCGTGACCGTCGGTGCGCCCAGGCCGGTGCCCGTCGCCGAGAGCTGACGGAACTGGTTGGAGATGATCTGCGTGCCGAACGTCGTCGTGCTCGTCAGGTCGGACGTGGGCGAGTAGAGCAGATTGCCCGCGTAGTCGATGCTGTAGACGCGCGTCACCGGCGTGCGCTGCAGCACCGCGCCCTCGGGCGTCTGATCGTTCTCGTCGGGGAGGAAGAGGAGGTCTGCCTTCGCGTTCGTGTTGTCGAGCCCCACGGTCAGGCGGTTCCGGAACCAGTTGAACGGATCGAGATTCAACGTGGCACCCAGCGTGATGCGCTCGCCCGCCGTCCGGTTGTTGTACAGGTTCGATCGCGCCGGGTCGATCGTCGACCAGCCGGGCCCGACCGATGCAGGGCGCAGGAAGCCGGGCTGGCCACGCACGCCGCTGAGCAGGATCCCGGCCGGGGACTCATCGCCGATCGGAAGGCGAAGGTCCGTCTGGAGATAGTTGACCGTGATCAGGAAGTTGGAGATGTCGTTCGGCACGAAGGTGAAGTTTCCGCGCGCCGAGCTCCGCTTGTTGTAGCTGTTGAAGAAGACGCCTTCCTCGGTGTCGCGATCGCCCGCGACATAGAACGAGTACTGGTCGCCGCCCCCGCGGAGCGAAAGCGAGATCCGCTCGAGATCGCCCGTCCGGAGGGCGTTCGGATCGCGCTGGATCGGGTTGTCGGTGATCACCGTGTTGGCGGCGAGCCCCTGGCACCCCGGCCACAACGTGTCACCCGCCGTCGACCGGAGGTCGATGCGTGCCTGCGTGCACGTCGTGTAGTTCAACGGCGTGTCGAGGGCGAGTTCCGCCGTCCCGCGCTCGTACTTGCCCGTCCAGCGCAGCTCCTGTTGTCCGCGCGTACCCTTCTTGGTGATGATCTGGATGACGCCGTTTGCGGCGTCAGCGCCGTACAGCGTCGCGGCCGCTGGACCCATGATCACCTCGATCGACTCGATGTCGTTCGGGTTGATGAAGTTCAGCGCCGACGTCACCTGCGAGGACTGGGCGAGTCCCGCGGTGCCGTTCCCCGTCGCCGGGAAGCTGCCGATCTCGTCGATGTTGTAGCGAATCCCGTCGACGTAGACGACCGGCCGGTAGCCGCTGAGTGAGCTCGCCCCGCGGATGCGGATCTCCCCCGCCGTGCCCGGCGTGCCCGATCCGGGTAGCACCGTGACGCCCGGCGTGCGCGACTGCAGGATCTCGGCGACGTTCAGCACCGAGGCCTTCTCGGTGATCGTCGCTACGTCCAGTGTCGTGATGGCATTGCCGAGCGTCCGTCGTTCGGCGGCCACGCCGGTACCGGTCACCACGACCTGATCGAGCGTCGTGGCGCTCGCCGACAGTTGGAGATCGAGTACCACCTGCCCGCCGGCCTGTACCGAGGCGGTGCGGGTGACGGGCGTGAAGCCGATGCGTCGGGCGGTCACCGTCCGCTCGCCGGCGGGGACGTTGGCCAGCACGAACTGACCGGCGCGGTCCGTGACGGCGATCGCTGGGCTGCCGGCGACCGCGATCTGGACATCGGTGATCGGTCGTTGCGATGCCGCATCGGTGACGCGGCCGCGGATGGAGCCGGTGCCCTGCGCCGACGCGGGCTGCGCCAGGGCGAGGCAGATCAGAGGTGCAGCCAGGACGGCCGCAATCTGCTGACGGACGTTGAGCGAACGCATGACGCGCTCCGGGGTGGGGGAGAACGCGCTGCTGGCCGCACTCGCGGGCGAGTGGCGGCAGCCGGCGAGTGGCGGCGGCAGACGCCCCGGGAAGGGGGCCAGCCGTCCGCGCGCTGAATGGTTGAGGATCAGCGGTGCGAGACGCTACTCGTACCGTGGCATCTCGGCAAGACGTCGTTCGCACATCGTGGTCGCGTCCTTGTTGCGGCTCACGTCATCGCGGCGCCACCCGCCGGCTGCCCCGGCGCCTCCCTCCTCCCGGTGGCCGTCACCCCACCGGCCGCAGCGCCCGGCCGGGTCGCGCCGCCTGTCGCTGGCCGTCGTGCAGCACGATGCCGCCGTTGACCACCACGGCGCGGATGCCCGTCGCATACTGGAACGGCTCGGCAAAGGTGGCCTGGTCGGCGATCGACGCGGGATCGAACACCACGAGGTCGCCGGCCGCGTCAGGCGCCAGGCGGCCGCGGTCGGCGAGGCGCAGACGTGAGGCGGGGAAGCCGGTCATCTTGTAGATCGCCTGCGGGAGCGTGAGCGTGCCGCGCTCGCGCACGTAGCGCCCGAGGACGCGCGGGAAGCTGCCCAGCCCGCGCGGGTGCGGATGCCCGCGGCGCGCCGGGCCGCTCGTCGCGAATGCACCGCCATCGCTGCACACCATGCCGCGCGGATGCGCGAGGATGCGCTCGAGGTTGTCTTCGCTCATGGCGAACCCCACCATGCCGACGCTGCCGCGGCTGTTCCGCAGCAGGAGCATCGCCTGCTCGTACGGGTCGGTTGCACGTTCGGCGGCGTAGCTTCCCAGCCGCTTGCCTTCGGCTCCCTTGTCCGCCGCCGCGGCGACCGACGATACCATCACGTTGTCCCATCCGCCGATCAGCCCGATCTTCGCCAGCGTCTCGGCGCGGATGCGCGGCGCCGTCGCCGGATCGACGAGGCGCGCCAGGAAGGCCTCAGTCCCCCCGTCGCGGCTCCACACCGGGAAGAGATTGGCAAGCGTGGTCTGATAGGCGATGTACGGGTAGCGATCGAACGCCACGTCCACCCCGCGTGAGGCGGCCGCGTCGATCACCCCGAACGCCGCGTCCAGCGAGCCCCAGTTGCGTGGGCCCTGCGTCTTGAGATGCGAGATCTGGAGCGGGCAGCGGGCCCCCTCGGCGACAGCGATGGCCTCTGCGATCGCCGCGAGGAGGCGGTCGTCCTCGTTGCGCATGTGCGTCGCGTACGGGAGCCGCCGGGCGGCGAGCGGGCGGCAGAGCGCGATCAGCTCGGCGAGCGGCGCGAACGCGCCCGGGGTGTACTCGAGGCCAGACGACGCACCGCACACCCCGTCCGCCACCGCCTGCTCGACGAGCGCGGTCATGCGGCGGAGCTCGTCAGGCGTGGCGGGCCGGTCGTCCATGCCGACGACGGCTGCCCGCACGGTGCCGAGCCCGATCATCGACGCCACGTTCACCGCACTCCGCAGCCGATCAACGGCGGCGAAGTAGTCCCCGAAGGTGCGATAGTCGCCCCGGTCGAAATCGGTCGCCTCACGCGCCGCCGGCGCCGTCGAGCCCCCGTCCTGCCCGACCACGACCGTGGTCACCCCCTGCCGCACGACGGATTCCGCGGCAGGATCCTCGAACAGCGTACCGCCGGCATGGGAGTGGATGTCGATGAACCCCGGCGCGACGGCGAGGCCGCGCGCGTCGATCTCGAGGCCCCCGACGCCGCTGATCCGCGGCTCGATCAGGGCGACGCGCCCGCCGGTGATCGCGACGTCTGCCTCACGCCCAGCGGCGCCCGTTCCATCGAAGACGGTGCCGCCGCGAATGATCAGGTCGGCCCGACGGCGTGAGGCGACCAGCACGGCGGGCGCGCCGGCGAGCACCGCCAACGCGCCACCGGCGGCCTGGAGGAAGGAGCGTCGCGAAGGGGTCATGACGGGGCCGGAAGGGGGTGGCGCATTCCACCACCCGGAATGTCCCGCGCGTTCGCCGCGCTCGCAACCGCAGACGGCGCGTGCAGCCGTCGATCGGGCGGATTCTCCGCGGCCACCGCTGGGCTACCCGGTCGCCAGCCCGCGGGGGGAGCGTTCCGGCGGCCCAAGCACCCGTCCACGCCAGTGCGATCCGCCCCGCGCGGGCCACCCCTGATGGCACCGCCTTCTCGACCTACGGGGTGTCGACCCCGGTCGAGCGGTCCGGGCGAGGCGACCGTACGGGCTGCCGCGATGCCTAACGACAAGCTCTACCCGGGCGTTGGCAAGCAGTTGTCTGTCATCGCGAACGATGGCATCGAGCGCATCGATAGCCTCAACAAGGTCATCGGCGTCGACGGCGGCACGTCCGTGTACTTCGGGTACGGTTCGCGCGTGTTCCGCCTCTCGACCAGCGGAACCGTGCCCGCATCGGACCAGGCATGACCCTCGGGCTATCCATCGCGCGCGGCGCCCAACCCCGCCGCGCGCCCCGTCGCCCAGGCCCAGTAGAAGTTGTAGCCGCCGATCGGCCCGAAGACGTCCAGCACTTCGCCGCACAGATACAGCCCTGGCTGCACGCGCGACTCCATCGTTCGGGGATCGACCTCGGCAAGGCTCACGCCGCCCCCGGTCACCTCGGCTTTCTTGTAGCCCTCGTCTCCGGTGGACGGCAGGGGTCCGCGCACGAGCGTCTCGACGAGCCGCCGGCGCTCCTCGCGCGTCAATTCGGCCAGCGATCGCGTCGCCTCGACCCGCGCGACCTCCAGTAGCGCGGTCGCGAGGCGAGCCGGAAGATGCGCGCGTAGCGCCCCGGTCACCGTGCGGGCGCCCTCGGGTCGGAGCGCTGAATCCCACGCCGCGGCGTCGAGCTCGGCCCAGCGAACGGTGAGCTCAGCCTCGGCGTGCGCCGCCTGACGAGCGCGCACCAGCACATGCGACACGTCGAGCACCGACGGGCCGCTGTAGCCCAGATGCGTGAAGAGGAATCCGCCCGTCGCCGTCGCCGTCCGATCGGCGGTGCGCGCCGAGATCGTCACCGGGAGTGAGACGCCCGAGAGCTCGGCGAACGGGTGCGGTTGAGCGACAAGCGGCGTCAGCGCCGCGTAGGTCGGATG
This sequence comes from Gemmatimonadales bacterium, assembly GCA_038324385.1. Classification (GTDB taxonomy): domain Bacteria; phylum Gemmatimonadota; class Gemmatimonadetes; order Gemmatimonadales; family Gemmatimonadaceae; genus JBBQHX01. The sequence continues at coordinate 9,978 of JBBQHX010000084.1, forward strand.
GAGCGTATGGCCGAGTGCCTGGAGCATGGCGAGTCCGCGCCCATCGCTCCCCGTCTTGGGCACGGAAAGGCCGCCGGTGGCGATGATGACTGCGTCCGCGTCCAGCGGCGTGCCGACGGCCAGATCGACGCGCCAACCCGACCCCACCGGCGCGACCCCGGTGACGAGGGTGTCGGTCATCAACCGGGCGCCCTGGCGTCGCGCGTGGGCGATCAGCCCGTCGCGCACGTCGCGCGCCCGGTGCGAGGCGGGAAAGAGCTTCGCCGATTCCGATTCCTCGACCAGCGGGATTCCCAGCTCCTGCTCGAAGAAGGCGATCTGGTCGGCGAGCGGCCACGACCGCAGCATCTTCCGCATCGTGTTGGGCGACGAGTCGGTCACAAACCGTGACTCGTCGAGACGCGCCGGGAGCACGTTGCACCGGCCGCCGCCGCTGATGAGGATCTTTCGCCCGCCATCGGCCGTGCGCTCGACGAGCACCGTATCGGCGCCCGCCGCGGTCGCGAAGATTGCCGCCATGGTTCCCGCGGCGCCCGCCCCGATGACCACCACTCGCCGCAGAACGCCTCCCGTCCCGTCGCTCGCATGGCCCGCGCTCGCGCCCGGATGACGACGGCGCTGGGCCCCCGCACAAGGTAAACGCCCGCCGCTGCATGGACGTGCAGATATCGGGGTGTTGGGGCCGCTTCGCCTGACGCAGATTGCGAGGGTTCCTCTCACCCCGGATCTGCCATGCGAACACCGTTCGTGTTCCGCGCCACGACCCTCGGCAGCGCGCTCGCGTTGCTGGGCTGTGCCGCGACCCCGCCCGCGACCGCACCGCGTCCCGCCGGCGCCACACCAGCCGCGAATGCCGGAGGGGCCGCCGGCGGCGGCGCCGCGGCCCGCCGCGCGCCGCGCCCGTACGGGCAGGTCGTGACTCGTCAGGCCGTGACTGACACCGGCGTCGTCACCGTGCATCAGGTCGACGACCGGTGGCTGTTCGAGGTCCCTGATTCGCTCGCCGGCCGCGACTTCCTACTCGTCACCCGCATCGCCGGCGTGCCCGCCAACTTCGGCGGCTTCCTGTCGGCCGGGACCAGCGTCGAGGAGCGCGTCGTGCGCTGGGAGCGCGAGGGCGATCGCGTGCTCCTGCGCAGCATCTCGTTCGACCAGGTGGCCGACGACTCGTTGCCGATCGCGCGGTCGGTGGTGAGCAACAACCTGCCGCAGATTCTCGCCGCGTTCCCCGTGCAGGCGTACACCGGGGACAGCGCCAGCGCGGTGGTCGACGTGACCGAGTTCTTCGCCGGCGACACGCCCGGGATCGCCGGCCTCAACGCGGCGCAGCGTCGTCAGTATCAGGTCCGCCGCCTCGATCCCGCCCGCAGCTACGTGAACACGATCCGGGCCTACCCGCTCAACGTCGAGGTGCGGCACACGCAGACGTTCGAGGCGGGCGAGCCGCCGGGCGACCGGTCGAGTGGGGCGATGTCGCTCGAGATGCGCCAGTCGATCGTGCTGCTCCCGGCCACGCCGATGCGGCCGCGGTATGCGGATCCGCGGGCCGGATACTCCACAGTCACGCGCGTCAACTACGGCCTCGACGAGCAGAAGGCGGCCACGCAGAGCTTCATCCGCCGGTGGCGGTTGGAGCCCAAGGACCCGGCCGCCTATGCGCGTGGCGAGCTCGTCGAGCCGGTCACGCCGATCGTCTACTACGTCGATCCGGCCACGCCCGCGCAGTGGCGGCCGTTCGTCAGGCAGGGGGTCGAGGACTGGCAGCCGGTGTTCGAGGCGGCCGGCTTCCGCAACGCGATCATCGCGCGCGAGCCGCCGTCCCCGGTCGAGGATCCCGAGTGGGATCCGGAAGACATCCGCTACTCGGTGGTGCGGTGGGCGGCCAGCACGACGCGCAACGCCGTCGGCCCGAGCACCTCCGATCCGCGCAGCGGCGAGATCATCGAGAGCGACATCACCTGGTATCACAATCACATGCGGTCGTATCGCAACCGCCTGATGATCGAGACCGGTGCCGCCAACCCCGACGTCCGCACGCTCAACATCCCGATGGCGCTGATGGGCCAGACGATGCGACAGGTGATCGCGCACGAGGTCGGTCACGCGCTCGGGTTGCCGCACAACATGCTCGCCTCCAACTCGTTCCCGGTCGACTCGCTACGCAGCCCGTCGTTCGTCAGGCAGTATGGTGTGTCGGCGACGATCATGGACTACGCCCGCCAGAACTACGTCGCGCAGCCCGGCGACGGACTGGTCGGAAACGACTTCATCCGTCGCGTCGGCCCGTTCGACGACTTCATCATCAACTGGGGCTACCGCGTCCTGCCGCAGGCCGCGACGCCCGAAGCCGAACGTCCGATCCTCGACGGCTGGCTGAGCGAGCAGACGGGACCGTTTCCATATCGGTACCTGCCGCAAGGACTCGCCGGCATCGATCCGCGGAGTCAGACCGAGGACGTCGGAGATGATCCCGTAAGGGCCAGCGGCTATGCGGTCGCCAACCTCAAGCGCGTCGTGCCGAATCTCGCCGCGTGGACGGCGACGGCCGGACAGGATGCCACCGATCTGCAGGAACTGTATGGAGAAACGGTCGGCATGTGGTCCACCTACATGCGACACGTGATCGCCGTCGTCGGCGGCGTGCACGTCGATCAGAAGACCACCGATCAGTCCGGACCGGTGTATCAGGCGGTGCCGGCGGCGGCGCAGCGCCGCGCCCTGCGTTTCCTCGCCGATCAGGCGATCGAAACGCCGGACTGGCTGGCCCCGTCGTCGATCCTCGCGCGGATCGGGCCGGCGACCTCCGTGGTCTCGGCGCAGTCCAACGTCGTCGGGCAGCTGCTCGATGCGCGACGCATCGACCGGATCGCCGCCGCCGAACGACTGGGGTCGCGCGATCCGTATCCGGTGGCCGCGTACATGGCCGAGCTGCGCGGCGCGGTGTGGGGGACCGCCGCCGCGATGCCGGCGCCTGACGCGAACCGCCGCACGCTGCACCGCGTGTATGTCGAGCGGCTCGCGGCGCTGATGACGCCGCCCGAGCCCGCCCCCGGTGGTGGCCCCGGTGGCGGCGGCGGAGGATCGCCGTCGCCGCTGCTCGCGCCGCCGAACGTCGAACGCAGCGACCTCCCGGCGCTCGCGCGGAGCGAAATGATCACCATCCGCGATGCCGCCCGCCGCGCCGCGCCGCGTGCGGCGAACGGCATGATCCGCGCGCACTGGCTCGACATCGCCGCGCGCATCGATCAGGCACTGGACCCCGCGAACGATTGATCAGTCGCGGTAGCTGTTCGCAGGACGGGGTCCGATGGCAACGCGCCACCGGACCCCGTCGTCCATC
>JBBQHX010000085.1:0-13227 GCA_038324385.1 Gemmatimonadales bacterium
CGTCTTTCGTCTCCAGGAGTTCCATCGTGACCAGTCCCACCGTCGAGCCGCCGATGTCCGTCACCGCCGAACGCCAGGCGGTCGTTGCCCAGCAGGGGAAGACGCCGGACAAGGACTGGGTGATCGTGACGCGCAACCTGCACCGCAGCTACGACATGGGCGGCGAAATCGTGCGCGCCTTACGTGGGGTCGATGTCGCCATTCGGCGAAACGAGTACGTCGCCATCATGGGTCCGTCCGGCTCCGGCAAGTCCACGCTGATGAACGTCGTCGGCTGCCTCGATACCCCCAACGAGGGCGAGTACTGGCTCAACGGCCAGCTCGTCTCGACGATGAGCGATGACGCGCTGGCTCGCGTGCGCAACAAGGAGATCGGGTTCGTCTTCCAGACGTTCAATCTGCTCCCCCGCGCGACCGCGCTGCATAACGTCGAACTGCCGCTGGTCTACGCCGGCGTGTCGTCGGCCGAACGGAAGCGACGCGCCACCGAAGCGCTCCAGCGGGTGCAGCTCGGCGATCGCATCCATCACCGGCCGAACGAGCTCTCCGGCGGTCAGCGCCAGCGTGTGGCGATCGCGCGCGCGCTCGTCAACGATCCGTCCATTCTGCTCGCCGACGAACCGACGGGAAACCTCGATTCCGCCACGAGCAGCGAAATCATGAAGGTGTTCGAGGAACTCGCGACCGAGGGCCAGACGGTCATCATGGTCACGCACGAGCCGGACATCGCCGCACACGCCAATCGCGTCATCGTGCTGCGCGATGGTTTGATCTCCGATGACGGGCCGTCGAGCCGCGTCATTCCATCATACACTTCGGGCCACTGACCCCGCTCTATGTCCCTGCTCGAAGCGGTGCGGCTGGCAGTCGTGCAGATCCGCGTGCAGAAGCTGAAGAGCTTCTTTACGCTGGTTGGCGTGATGATCGGCGTGATGTTCCTGATCGCGGTCGTCTCCATCGTCGAGGGGATGAGCCGGTACATGGAAGAGGACTTCGCCGGCAAGCTGCTCGGGGTGGGGACGTTCAACGTGCGCCGTTCGCCCGACATCAACATCGGCAACGTGAGCGAGGAGACGTGGCGTGAGTACGCGCGCCGCCCCCGCCTCTTCGAGACCGACGCGGACGCACTGCGCGAGCGCCTTCCTCCGGGCACGCGAACGGCCATCCAGAGCGAAACCTTCTCCTATGCCGTCTCCCCGTACGCGCGGCGGCGTCAGGTACAGGCGGTCGCGACCGACGGCGATTACTTCCAGATCAAGAAGTACGATCTCGAGTCCGGGCGACCGTTCACGCGCCAGGAAGCCGAGTACGGCCGCCCGGTGGTCGTGGTCGGCACCGAGGTCGCCGAACACTTCTTCCCCAACCTGGATCCGCTCGGCCGCGAACTCCGCATCGCGGGCATCCCCTACGAGATCATCGGCGTCATCGAGAAACAGGGGAGCGTCTTCGGCTTCTCGCTCGACCGCCTCGCGATCGCGCCGTTCCGCTCGCCGATGCGGCGGGTCACCAACCCGCGCGGTGACATCGGCGGCCTGATCGTGCAGGCGGCCGCCGAGCCGCAGCTGAACGACGTGATGGAGGTCGCCCGTGAGGTGATGCGCAGCCGCCGCGGCCTCGGCCCGTCGGAACCCGACAACTTCGCGCTCGAGACATCGGCATCGGCCCTGACCTTCCTCGCCGATCTCAAAGGCAAGATGACGATCTTCGGCATGGCGCTGCCGGCGATCGGCCTGGTCGTGGGCGCGATGGTGATCATGAACATCATGCTGGTCGCCGTCGCCGAACGGACGCGCGAGATCGGCGTTCGCAAGGCGCTCGGCGCGCGGCGGAGCGACATCACGCGGCAGTTCCTCGCCGAGGCGACGCTGCTCAGCGTTGCCGGCGCCGCCATGGGCGTCGTGCTCGGACTCGGCCTGGCGGAGATCGTGTCCGCCCTCTCGCCCCTCCCCGCGCGGGTGGCACCGTGGAGCGTCGCATTCGCCCTCGCCGTGGGCGCCGGCGTCGGTATCGCGGCGGGCTACTACCCCGCCCGGCGCGCGTCGCTGCTGGATCCCATCACCGCGTTGCGGCAGGAGTAGCGGATGCGCTTCATCGATCGAATCCTCCTCATGTTCGAAGGCGTGGGGATGGCGGTGGACTCCATCCGCTCGAACAAGGTGCGCGCGGGCCTGACGATTGCCGGCGTCGCGGTGGGCGTGTTCGTCGTCGTGACGATGGCGGCCGTCGTGCACGGCATCACGCAGAGCTTCCAGGAGGACGTCGATGCGTTCGGGGCCACCTCGTTCCAGGTGCGTCGCCGTCCGATCGGCATCAGCGCCTGCGACGGTACCGACGACACCTGCCCCGATCGTCGCAATCCGGCGATCACCAAGGCCGACGCCGCGGCGATCCGGCAGCTCGATGACGTGCAGGCGGCCACGGAGATCTGGGGCGATTCCAAGGCATTCCGCTACCGCGACCGGCTGCTCGCGTCTGTTGGCTTCGACGCCTACAGCTCGGAATGGATGGAGACCGACGCAGGTGACATCTATCCCGGTCGCAACTTCAACGAGCAGGAAGCGCGGGCGGCCGCACGCGTCGTGATCATCAACGACTCGCTGCGCAGCCAGCTCTTCGGCGACAGCGACCCGGTCGGCAAGCAGATCACGGTCGACAAGCAGCCGTTCGAAGTGATCGGCGTCTATCACACCAAGGGCGGATTTCTCAAGAGCATGGACGGCCGCGGCCCCGACAAGCCGCGCGCCATCATTCCGATCGAGACGGCACGGCGGCATCTCAATCTCTGGTCGCGCGGCGTGATGCTGATGGTCAAGCCGCGCGCCGACGCCGTGCAGAGCGAGGTGATGGACGACGTCACCGCGCTGCTGCGCGCGCGGCGCGGCCTCCGTCCCGCGCAGGACAACAACTTCGCGCTGGTCACGCAGGACCGGATGATGGAGGTGTTCGACAGCCTGTTCGGCACCATCTTCCTCGTCGGAATCGGGCTGTCGGCGGTGGGATTGCTCGTCGGCGGCGTGGGCGTGGTGGCGATCATGATGATCTCCGTGACCGAGCGAACACGGGAGATCGGCGTCCGCAAGGCGCTGGGTGCCACCAAGGGGACGATCCTCTGGCAGTTCCTGGTCGAGGCGGCGACGCTGACCTGCATCGGGGCCGGTGTGGGACTGATCTTCGGATCGCTCTCCGCGCTCGGCATTCGGAGCGTCTCGGGGATCCCGGCGTCGGTGCCTGCATCGGCCGTGTTGACGGCGCTGGTCGCCGCGGCGGCCACAGGGGTGGTGTTCGGGATGGTGCCGGCGATACGTGCCGCACGACTGGATCCGATCGACGCGCTGCGCCACGAGTGAGCCGAAGAGCGGGTCGATGACCGCCTGACGTTGCAACGAAGGGAGCCGCGATGGAGGCGGCTCCCTTCATCGTTTCATCGCTCCGTGACCCGGCGCCGCGGACCCCGATCTTCGGTCACGTGTGCACGATGTGAGCCCCCCGCGTGGGGCGCTCTCTACCCCCGAATCCTCAGGAAGGTATCCCACAGGGGCACCTCGGCGCTGATGCCAAGCACCAGGTGCTCGAAGACGACCAACCCCGCCAGCAGCGCCAGCAGCGCCGATCCGTGCCGGACGAAGGGTGTCGCCGCCGCCGATCGCGCCCGCCGCACGAGGAGCACCGTCGCGACGGTAAAGACGATGATCGTGATGATCAGCACCGGCGTGATCACCGGCGGCCCGAAGTAGCGCGCGAGAAAGGCCAGATGGTCGGGAAGAAATCGTTCACCCGGATTTGGCACGCCGAGAAAGAGATTGAGCCGGGCCACCTGATGCGCCAGCCAGTACAGCAGGAAGGCCCAGAACGCCGTGCGATTGGGCGACCGCCTCACGAGCCACGCCGACAGCGCGAGAAGCGTGATGCCGGCGAGCTCGGCGTGCGCGGTGGCCCGCATCGCGTCCAATGCCAGGGCGAAACCGCCCGGCGGGGTCACCGCCGCGGGGGCACCGCCCACGAGCCAGCCGCCGTAGAACACGGCCGCGGACCAGAGCCAGAGCAGCGAACCGCCGAGAAAGGCGAGGCGTGCCGAACGCGGCGTCCGCACTTCGCGTGTGGCGACGATCAACCACACCCCGACCGCGAGCAACGCGGTTGCCGACACGAGCGCGGCGACACGCGTGAATGGATCACGCTGTGCCGCAAACAGCACTCCGGTCGCCAGCCACCAGAAGCCGATCACCACCAGCATGGCCATGCCCCACCCCGCGCGTGCCGGCGCGGGACCGGCAGGATGTGCGCGCAACGGCGGGCTGAGCAGCGCGCCATCGGAGAGATGTGCGTTCGCGTCAGGCATCGGCTGCCCTCGGTCGCGCCTGCCGTACCGCCGCGCCGATCGAACCGCCATCGCCGCCCGGCAGCCAGAGATAGCGCGCCCCCGCCGCATCGGCGATCGCGCGGGCGAAGGGCTCGGGGCGCAATGCCACGTCGACGATCACCGCCGGCAGATTGTCGGCACGGATGGCGCGGGCGGCGACGAGCGCGTCCGTACGTGCCTGTGGACGCCCGGGTGTCCCGTCGCGCCCGATGTTCGCCCGGCCATCGGTGAGCACCACGATCAGCGGATCGGCTCCCCCGCGCCGTTCCCGGCCGGCGAGCGCGCGGGCAGTGTCCAATCCCGCGGCGAGAGGCGTGCCGCCGCCACCGGCGAGGCCGGCCAGGAGACGACGGGCTCGAGCGGGCGCGCGTGTCGGCGGAAGGAGCACCTCCGCTCCGGCGCCCCGGAACGCGACCAGACTCACCCGGTCGCGCCGGGCATAGCTCTCGGCAAGCATCACCTCGATTGCCCCCTTGGCCTCGGCCAGCCGCGCCAGCGCCGCCGATCCGGAGGCATCGACCGCGAAGATCACGCTCGCGACGCGCGTGCGCTCGTGCCGCCGCACGCGGAAATCCCCCCGCCGCACGCGGAGCCGCCTGTGGCCGCCGGACTCGTCAGGCGCCGGCACTGTCGCGCCGCCGTCCATACGTGCGCGGAGCGCCTGCCACGGAGCGGCGGCGCGCACCGTGGCGAGCACGTCCAGCCGCGCGCGCCGCGGATCGCCCGCGCGCGACGGGAGCGGCCGGCCGCGGGTCCCGATGGTCATGGTCATCCCGCCGCGCCCTCCGGCCCCCGATCGCGATGCAGCCGCCGACGCGCGCCGGGCGAGCTCGGCCAGCAACCGCGGCGGCAGCGCGGCCCGTGCCGCGTCGACCAGCCGGTCGGCGATCGGCCGTTCGGCATCGTCGTCAGGCGGCGGGGGTGTGGACGCGTCGGTCGGCCCCTCGGGCGGGCGCGAGGGAGGCGCGGCGGCGTCAGGCGGCGGAGGCTGGGCGCCGTTTGCCTCAGGCGCCTCGGACTCCGGCGGCGGCTCCTCAGCGCGGGGCTGGTCCGGAGGTGCGTCGTCCGTGACCGCACTATCGTCAGGCACGGGGAGCCGCGTCGCGCGCGGCGCGAGGACCAACGCGACCGCGAGCATCAGATCCGCGTCGCTGACCTCCGTACGCCCCGACCAGGCGGCACTCGCCCGGGCTGCGCGCAGCGCGAGCAGCACGGCGCGCGCGCCTCCGATGACGGCGAGTTGATCGGCCGTTTCGACCAGCGCCAGCACGAGCTCCTCCGCGACGTCCACCAGGTGCAGTCGGGCGCGGGCGGCGGTCACGTCGGCGGCCGCTGTCGCAGCATCGCGATCGACGTGGCCGGGCTCGTCGAAGAGCGTGCGTGCGGGCGGTGCGGTGAGCACCAGGCGGAACGCCAGCCGGTCGGCGAGCGCGTCAGGCACGGTCACGTCCTCGTCCGTCCCCTCGTCCGCGGCCACCACGAGCGGAGCCGGACGCTCACGCACGTCCGATCCGGCCGCCTGCGGAACCCCCCCATCGAGGACGCTCGCCAGCAGCGCCGCCGCGCGCGTCGTCAGGCGTTCGGCGCCCGGGATCTGCAGCACTCCTCCGCTCGCACGGGCCATCACCCCGGCCTCGTGCACCGGTCGCCCCGCCGTCAGCGTTGCGGCGACATCGAGGCCGCCCAGCAGGCGCGATTCATCCGCCGACGGAGCGCAGCGGAGCAGGGGCGCCCCCATGGGCAACGCGCGGCGCAGCGCGCGCAACCACGGGTCGAGCGCGGGACCGTCGCCGCGCACCACAGCGCCGCCGAGCCCGGTGGGATCGATGGCGAGCAGGAGGGCAGCCGAACGCGCGTGAGGCGCCAGCGCCACCGCCTCGCCCACGCCGGGCGGCGGGGCGAGTTCGGCGTCGGGAGTCGCGGCGGCCGACGTCACGCCACCGGCGCGCCGTGGCCAGACACCGGCAGCGGGCCGAACACGTCGTCCATCGCCCGCGCGATGCGGGCGGCCGATCCGGTCTCGTCCAGCGGATCGCGGCGAAGCCGGTGGCGGAGTGCGAGCGGCGCAACCTGCCGGATGTCGTGTGGCCCGATCGCATGGCGCCCGGCCAGCGCGGCCGCGGCGCGTGCCGCGCGGAGGAGCGTCAATTCGCCCCGGAGTCCGTCGGTTCCGAGGGCGGAGCACAGCTCGGCGGCTGACTCCAGCGGCGCGTCAGGCACCTCGATCGTCGGCAACCGCTTGCGCCCGGCAGTGATCGCCCGGCGGATCGTCGCGTCCGCGCCAGCCCATTCAGCCGCAAATGCCTCGGGGTCGCGATCGAAGGCGTCACGGCGGCGGACGACCAGCACCCGGTCGGCGATGGCCGTCGGCGTGGTGACCTCCACCGACAGCCCGAAGCGATCCAGCAGCTGCGGGCGGAGTTCCCCTTCTTCCGGGTTCCCGCTGCCCACGAGGACGAACCGGGCCGGATGCCGCAGGCTGAGTCCTTCGCGCTCGACCACGTTCTCCCCGGTCGCGGCCACATCGAGCAGCAGGTCGACGAGATGGTCCTCGAGCAGGTTCACCTCATCGACGTACAGAAAGCCACGATGGGCGCGCGCCAGAAGCCCCGGCTCGAACGCTTTCTCGCCGCGCGTCAGCGCCCGCTCGAGGTCCAGTGCCCCGACGAGCCGATCTTCCGTCGCGCCAAGGGGGAGATCTACCACCGGAACCGCCGTGGTCGCGACCTTGAGCCGGTCGCCGCTTGCCTCGCGCGCGTGGCATTCGTCGCATCGTGCGCCGTTCGCCGACGGATCGCAGCCGTAGCGACAGTCGGCGACCACGCGGATCGTCGGCAGCAGCGCCGGCAGCGCGCGCACGGCGGTCGACTTCCCCGTTCCGCGATCGCCGAAGATCATCACGCCCCCGACGGCCGGATCGACCGCCGCGATCTGCAGCGCCAGCTTCATCTCGTCCTGTCCGACGATCGCCGAGAATGGATAGGGTATGCGCACGATCTCCTGCTGGCCAATGGGGGTGAGCGACACGAGCAACACTAGGGTGCGGCGCGAAGCGTCGCAATAGCGTGACGACCAGACCGTAAACCTCAGGCTTACAATTTTCTTGACGTGCGGACGCACCGAGCCTATCGTCGCTCATCACCGCCGCCGGCCTGCGCGATCGGGTCGACGCCCTCCTTCATGCCCGCGCCCGACGCCGCATGGCCTCCGGTTCCGCCGCCTCCGCTACCGGCCTCGACGCATCCACGTCCGCTGCGCCCCCGCTGGCGGCGACCGCGGCGCGATCCGCCCACCTCGCCCCCGCGGCCACCCCGGCGGTCCCCCGCCCCACCCCGCTCGGGATACCGATCGACGATCGCCTCGCCCGCCCGACGCTCGGCTGGACCGATCGGCTGCGCGCGGTGCGCGATCGGATCCTGATGAGCCGGACGTTCCAGCGATGGAGCGCGATCGTACCGTTCACGCGCCCGATCGCCCGTCGACGCGCCCGCGCCGTCTTCGATCTCTGCGCGGGTTTCGTCTATTCCCAGACACTCAGCGCCTGCCTTCAGCTCGACCTGTTCGGCCTTCTGCGCGACGGTCCGCTGACGCTGGCCGCGCTCGCCGCCCGCACCGGCATGCCGGTGGAGGGAATGCTGCGCCTGCTGCGCGCCGCCGCCTCGCTTCGCCTGGTCGAGCGCCGGGGGACCGACGGCTGGGCACTCGGCGCCCTCGGTGCCCCGCTGGCGACCAACGGCGAACTGGCATCAATGGTTCGCCATCACGGCCTACTATATGAAGACCTCCGCGACCCGGTGGCCGTCCTGCGCCTCGCCGGTGCGACGGGCGCGGGCGAACGCGAAGCGATGGCGGCCACCACCGCGCTTGCCACCTACTGGCCTTACGCGGCGACCGCCGATCCGCGAACGCTCGACGCCGAACACGTCCGCTCGTACTCGACGCTGATGACCACGACCGTGCCACCGGTGGTCGCCGAAGTGCTCGACGCCTACGACTTCTCGCGCCACCGCTCTGTGCTGGACGTGGGGGGGGGCGAAGGAGAGTTCGCGGCCGCGGTCGCCCTTCGGCACCCTCGCCTGGCGAGCGCGCTGTTCGACCTCCCCGCGGTCGCCGAGCGCGCCCGTGCCGCGCTCGCGGCCCGCGGGGCGGATGCGGCGCGCGTCCGGGTGCACGGCGGTGATTTCCATGCAGACGCGCTTCCAACTGGCGCCGACGTCGTGACGCTCGTTCGTATCCTGCTCGATCATCCCGATGAGGCCGCGCTCGCGCTCCTCCGTCGGGTGCACGCCGCGCTTCCGCCCGATGGCCGCGTCCTGATCGCCGAGCCGTTTGCGGGCGCGCGGGGCGCCGAGCCGGTGGGCGATGCGTATTTCGGCTTCTACCTCCTGGCAATGGGGCGCGGGCGCGCCCGCACCGTGGCCGAACATCGCGCCCTGCTCGAAGCCGCCGGTTTCCATCGCGTCCGCGAACGTGCCACCCGCTACGCGATCCAGACCGGCGTTCTGATCGCCGAACGATAGCTCCCACCCTCCTCAGTCGTGGCTGTTTTCGACCGTCCCGAGGCCCGGGGATGTGCCCGTAAATTTGTGGTGTAAATAATTGTTGACGGTTTTGACTGTCACACGTAGTTTACGCCCATCGCCGAAGCACCCTGTCCACACTCGGCTCCGTTGAAGCTTGTGACGACCCTCGCAGTGGTGTTCGAAGAACCCACGGTACTCGCGTTTCGGCCAGTGACCCTGGCTGCGGCGACTGCGGACGATGTCGTCATCGACGTCGAGTGGACGGGAATCAGCACCGGCACCGAGCGTCTGCTGTATACCGGACGGATGCCGCACTTCCCCGGGCTGGGTTATCCGCTCGTTCCCGGCTACGAATCGGTCGGGCGCGTGCTCGAGGCCGGGCGCAGCTCCGGACGTGCCGAGGGCGATCGGGTCTTCGTCGCCGGTTCGCGCGGGTTCACCGACGCCCGCGGCCTGTTCGGCGGCGCGGCCTCGCGCCTCGTCGTCGCCGGCGACCGGGCGCATCCGATCAGCGATACACTGGCCGAGCGCGGGGTGTTGCTCGCGCTCGCGGCCACGGCCTATCACGCGCTCGTCGCGCCGGGGTCGGCCCTTCCCGACCTGATCGTCGGTCATGGATCGCTCGGCCGGCTGCTGGCGCGGCTCTGTCTCGTGCTCGATCCGACGCACACCGTGACCGTGTGGGAAACCAACCCGGTGCGGGCGGGCGGCGCGCTGGGCTACGCGGTCGTCGACCCGAGCAGCGACGAGCGTCGCGACTATCGCACGATCATGGATGTCTCGGGCGACGCCGGGCTGATCGACAGCCTGATCGGCCGTCTCGCCCCGGGTGGGGAGCTCATTCTCGCGGGCTTCTATCACGAGGCGATCCAGTTCGCCTTTCCGCCCGCCTTTCTCCGTGAACTCCGGATGCGCGTCGCCGCCGAATGGCGTCCGTCCGACCTCGCCGCCGTGACGGCGTTCGCGAACACCGGCCAGCTCTCGCTGGACGACCTCATCACGCACCGGGCCCCGGCCGCCGACGCGGTACGTGCGTACGCCACCGCCTTCGGCGATGCGACGTGCGTGAAGATGGTCCTCGACTGGAGAACCGCGGTATGATCGACGCATCCCCGAACACCGCCGACGCCCTCGTGCAGCTGCACCGCTCCCTGAGCGACGAGGCCTCGCACGAGCCGGACACCGTCCACACCGCGCCGCCGACCAAGGAGACGCAGATCATCGCCATCTATGGAAAGGGCGGGATCGGCAAGAGCTTCGCGCTCGCCAACCTCTCCTACATGATGGCGCAGCGCGGGAAGAAGGTGCTGCTGATCGGCTGCGACCCCAAGAGCGACACGACCTCGCTGCTGTTCGGTGGCCGCGCCTGCCCCACGATCATCGAGACCTCGTCGAAGAAGAAGGCGGCCGGCGAGCCGGTGAAGATCGGCGACGTGTGCTTCAAGCGGGACGGCGTCTACGCGATGGAGCTGGGCGGGCCGGAAGTCGGGCGCGGCTGCGGTGGACGCGGCATCATCCACGGCTTCGAGTTGCTCGAGAAGCTCGGCTTCCACGAGTGGGGCTTCGACTTCGTGCTGCTGGATTTCCTCGGCGACGTCGTCTGCGGCGGGTTCGGCCTCCCGATCGCCCGCGACATGTGTCAGAAGGTCATCGTCGTCGGCTCCAACGACCTGCAGTCGCTCTATGTCGCCAACAACGTCTGTTCGGCCGTCGAATACTTCCGCAAGCTCGGCGGCAATGTCGGCGTCGCGGGACTGGTGATCAACAAGGACGATGGCACGGGTGAGGCCCAGGCGTTCGCCGAGATGGCCGGCATCCCCGTTCTCGCCGCGATTCCTGCTGACGACGACATCCGCCGCAAGAGTGCCAACTACGAGATCGTCGGCGTGCCTGACGGGATGTGGGGCCCACTGTTCGACGAGCTCGCGCATAACGTCGAGCACGCGCCGCCGCTCCGCCCGAAGCCGCTCACCCAGGACGACCTGCTCGGCCTGTTCAGCGGCCACGCGGTCGGCCGCGACGTGGTGCTCGTGCCGGCGACGGACGAGGATCTGATGGGCCCCGTGAGTGTCGCGCGTCCGTCGCTCGAAGTCGTCTACGACACCGTCTGATGACGCTCCCGACTATTTCGCCGGGTGGCGGCGACCGGCCGAGTGGCGGCGACCGGCCGGTCGCCGCTAACGGCCTCGTCGCCGCGACCGCACCCGCGCGCGCCCTCCCCGTGCTCGCGCCTGACGGTGCGCTGGCGAGCGGGGTGGGGTGTCATGCCGGACGTGACACGATGCTCGAGGCCGCCCGCGGCGCCGGGATGAGCGAGACGCTCGATCGCTACGCCGCCGACTACCCCACGGGTCCGCACGATCAGCCGCAGTCGATGTGTCCGGCGTTCGGGTCGCTGCGGGTTGGGCTGCGGATGCGCCGCACCGCGACCGTGCTCTCCGGATCGGCATGCTGCGTCTACGGATTGACTTTCACGTCGCACTTCTACGGCGCACGCCGCACGGTCGGCTACGTCCCGTTCAACTCCGAGACGCTGGTCACGGGCAAGCTGTTCGAGGACATTCGTGAGGCGGTGTTCGCGCTGGCCGATCCGGCGCTCTACGACACGATCGTCGTCACGAATCTGTGCGTTCCCACCGCGTCAGGCGTTCCGCTGCGGCTGCTCCCCGATCAGATCAACGGCGTCCGCATCATCGGCATCGACGTACCTGGCTTCGGTGTGCCGACGCACGCGGAAGCGAAGGACGTGCTTGCCGGCGCGATGCTCCACTACGCGCGCACGGAGGCCGAACAGGGGCCCGTGGCCGAACCGCGGGGCGGGCGGAGCGAACGGCCGACGGTCACGCTACTCGCCGTGAGGAACCCGGCTGATCCCGTTGGCATCGGGATGATGCTCGAGCCGATGGGCCTCGCGGCCGGTCCCGTGGTCCCGACGCGCGAGTGGCGCGAGCTCTATTCGGCGCTCGACGGCGCGGTCGTCGCGGCGATGCACCCGTTCTATACGGCGAGCATCCGCGAGTTCCAGTATGCCGGCCGTCCGATCGTCGGCTCCGGCCCGGTGGGACGCGACGGCACGGCCGACTGGCTGGCGGCGATCGGTGCGGCCGCGGGTGTGTCGTCCGAGCTTGTGGCCACCGCGCAGAACCGAATCCTCCCCGCCATCGACGCCGCGCTGCGCAAGGCGCCGATCAACGCGCGGATCACGATGTCGGGCTACGAGGGAAGCGAACTGCTGGTCGCGCGGCTGCTCGTCGAGAGCGGGGCAGACCTGCGGTATGTCGGCACGGCCTGCCCGCGCACCGAGTGGAGCGAGCCGGATCGGCAGTGGCTGGAGGCGAAGGGCGTGATCGTGAAGTACCGCGCGTCGCTCGAGGACGACCTGCACGCGCTGCACGAGTTCCGCCCCGATCTCGCCATCGGCACCACACCCGTCGTTCAGGCAGCGAAGGAGCGCGCCACGCCGGCGCTCTACTTCACCAATCTGATCTCGGCGCGTCCACTCGTTGGCCCCGCCGGAGCAGGAGCGATCGCCCAGGTGATCAACGCCGCCCTCGGCAACGCCGAGCGGTTCACGGCGATGCGCGAGTTCTTCGAGGGCGTCGGTGAGAAGGACACCGCCGGTGTCTGGGCCGACGTACCGCGGGAGCGTCCGGAGTTTCGCGAGCACTACCGCCGCCATCTCGCCGCTCAGGCGAAACGGCGCAAGGCGGAGGAAATGGTCTGATGCTCGTCCTCGACCACGACCGCGCGGGCGGCTACTGGGGCGCCGTGTATGTGTTCACGGCCATCAAGGGGCTGCAGGTGGTCATCGACGGCCCCGTCGGCTGCGAGAACCTCCCTGTCACGTCGGTGCTTCACTATACCGATGCGTTGCCGCCGCACGAGTTGCCGATCGTCGTCACAGGGCTGGGCGAGGACGAGCTGGGCAAGACGGGCACCGAGGCGAGCCTGCGCCGCGCGCACGCCACGCTCGACCCCGAACTGCCGAGCGTCGTGGTCACCGGCAGCATCGCCGAGATGATCGGCGGCGGCGTGACGCCGGAAGGCACGAACATCGTGCGCTTCCTTCCGCGCACGATCGACGAGGACCAGTGGCAGGCGGCCGACCGCGCGATGTACTGGCTATGGACGGAATACGGCCTCAAGCGCGGCGTCGCGCCGAAGCGGAAGGAGCCCGAGCCGGGCGCGAAGCCGCGCGTCAACATCATCGGCCCCATCTACGGAAACTTCAACACGTGGAGTGATCTCGCCGAGATCCGCCGTCTCGTCGAGGGGATCGGCGCCGAGATCAACATGGAGTTCCCGCTCGGCAGCCACCTCGCCGACGTGCCGCGACTGGTCGAC
>JBBQHX010000086.1:0-13127 GCA_038324385.1 Gemmatimonadales bacterium
TCAGGTGCGCACCGGCGTTGTCAAGAACATCACCGACTTCGGCGCCTTCATCGACCTCGGCGGCGTGGACGGACTGCTCCACATCACCGACATGTCGTGGGGCCGCATCTCGCATCCGAGCGAGATGCGCTCTCTCTCCCAGTCGATATCGAGAACCTTGACTTCGAGCTCCTGTCCGATCTGGACCATCTCGCTCGGATGCGAGATGCGGCCCCAC
This sequence comes from Gemmatimonadales bacterium, assembly GCA_038324385.1. Lineage (GTDB taxonomy): Bacteria > Gemmatimonadota > Gemmatimonadetes > Gemmatimonadales > Gemmatimonadaceae > JBBQHX01. The sequence continues at coordinate 218 of JBBQHX010000086.1, forward strand.
GACATGTCGGTGATGTGGAGCAGTCCGTCCACGCCGCCGAGGTCGATGAAGGCGCCGAAGTCGGTGATGTTCTTGACAACGCCGGTGCGCACCTGATCCTTGGCGAGTTCCTTCATCAGCTTCTCGCGCTTGCCGGCCCGCTCGGTCTCGAGGATGACACGACGCGAGACGACGATGTTGCGGCGGCGCTTGTTGAGCTTGATGATCTTGAACTCGTACTTCTGCCCGAGCAGCTCGTCGATGTTCGGCACGCGGCGGAGCGCGATCTGCGAACCCGGAAGGAACGCGTCGACGCCCATGAGGTCGACGACGACACCGCCCTTGATCTTCTTGACCAGGGTGCCTTCGACCGGCTCGTCGTTCTCGTAGGCGAGACGGATGCGCTCCCAGACGCGCATGAAGTCGGCCTTCTTCTTCGACAGCACGACGGACCCTTCCTGGTCCTCGAGATGTTCGAGGAGTACCTCGACTTCATCGCCTTCGGCGAGGTCGGGCATGTCCTTGAACTCTTCGAGCGGAACGGTGCCCTCGGACTTGAAGCCGATGTCCAGGACGACCATGTTCTCGCGGATCTCCATGACCCGGGCCTTGACGATCTCCCCTTCTTCAATGGAGGCCATCGTGCCCTGGTACATCTCGATCATCGCATCGAACTCATCGGACGTGTATTCGTCCTCTTCGTAGAGTTCGGGGCGGCGGTTGGCAAGCGGGCGCAGCTGCGACCGCTGAAGGTCGCGCTTCTGACGGGCGGTCAGTGGCGCCGTGCCGGTTGTGGTGGTTTCCTCTTCGAGCTCGGGCATACCGAAGGCAGTCTCCTGACGCGGAATTAGGCTCGCCGCGACGAGTCAAAGTGTAGAGACGACGGGCACCGGTCCCACCGCGGTCGCGGAGATCCGGTGCCACGTGCGCGCGAACCTTGAAACCTATCCTGACGCCGATTCGTCGTCAACCGGCGAAGTCATGGCCGGAGCACCAGTTACGGAACGCTCCACGGCCCGGGCCAGGGCAACGATCCGGTCGACCTGCTCGCGCTGGGTCAGATAGGTGGTGTCGATGAGCACCGCCTCGCGCGCCTGCGCCGTCTGCGTGGCATCCTGCGCGTCGCGATGCACGAGACGCTCGGTCTCCTCGGCGATCTCGGCGTCGATCGGACGACGGCCGAGCCGCTGCGTGAGCCGGCGTCTCGCTCGCTCCCACGGATCGGCAACGAGGAAGATCTTGAGCTGCGCGTCGGGGAAGACCGCCGTGCCGATGTCCCGTCCGTCGACGACCACGTCGTAGCCGTGAGCGAGCGACCGAACGTGGACGTTGACCCAGGCGCGAACCGCGGGCCGCTGCGCGACCGCCGACACCGCGCGCGTGACGCCGTCGCCGCGGATCCGCTCGTCGGCGTCCTCTCCGTCGAGCAGCGGGCGGAAGGCGTGCTCGTGAGGCCGTACCCCCACGCGCCCCGCCTGTTCGAGGAGCGACGCATCAGTCCAATCGCCGGGTGCGCCACCGAGCTCGAGGCGCGCGGCCGTGAGGACGCGGTAGAGCGCCCCGGAATCGACGTGGAAGAAGCGCAGCTCCTCCGCGACCCACTGCGCCGTGCTCGACTTGCCGCTGGCGGCCGGCCCATCGATGGCGATCACGAGATGCTGGTGGTCGCTCATCGGGCACTCGCCGCGGCGAGATCGGCCCAGAAGGCGGGATAGCTCACGTCGACACACCGAGGGTCATCGACGGTGACGGCCCCGCCGTGGAGCGCGCCGAGTACGCCGAAAGCCATCGCCAGACGGTGATCGCCATGCGTCCGGGCGAGGCCCGCGAGGGGCCTGCGGGCTCCGCGCACGACCAGGCCGTCGGAGCGCTCCTCAGCGTCGACACCGACGGCGCGCAGGTTGGCCACGACAGCGGCGATCCGGTCGCTCTCCTTCACGCGCAGCTCCCCCGCCCCGCCGATGACTGTCTCGCCCTCGGCCTGCGAGGCGAGCACGGCGAGCATTGGGAGTTCGTCGATCATCGACGGCACGGCTTCGGCGGTGACGACGATCCCGCGCAGCGGCGCCGGGCGCACGTGGACGTCGGCAACCGGCTCGTCCCACCCTGGCAGTCGCTCGACGACGACCTCGGCGCCCATCCGCCGGAGCGCGTCGAGGAAGCCGGCACGAGCAGGGGAGATGCAGATCGCCTCGACAATAAGGCCGTCGGGGCCGGCGCCGCCGGCCGCCGCGAAGGCGAGCGGAAAGGCCGCCGACGACGGATCACCGGGCACGTGGGCGTCGAGCGCGGGGAGTCGGTCGACCGGTTCGAGCGCGATGCGGTCGCCGTCGACGGTGATCGGGACGCCGCGGGCGGCGAGCATGCGCTCAGTGTGATCGCGCGACGGATGCGGCTCGCGCACGGAGACGGGGACGCCGCCGAGGAGTCCGGCCAGCAGCACGGCGCTCTTGACCTGGGCGCTGGACGCCGGACTGGCGTAATCGATTGCCGTCAGCGGCCCACCGCGCACGATCATCGGCAGGGTGTCGTCAGGCGAGAGGGTGAGGTCAGCGCCCATCATGCTGAGCGGGCGGGCGATGCGGCGCATCGGGCGGCGCGAGAGGCTGCTGTCGCCGACGAAGCGCGCCGTGAAACCGGCGCCGGCGACGACGCCCGCGAGCAGACGCGTGGTCGTCCCGCTGTTCTCGCACTGGAGGTCGTCACTGGGCGCGTGGAGCCCACGAAAGCCGCGTCCCTCGACGCGTACCACGCCAATGCCAGCATCCCACTGGAGGGCGATGCCCATCGCGCGGAGAGCGCCGGCGGTCGCGCGGACATCGGCCGAATCGAGCACGCCGAACGCATCGGCGGGGCCGTCAGCGAGGGCGGCGAGAATCAGGGCGCGGTGCGAGATGCTCTTGTCGCCCGGTACGCGGAGACGTCGCGCGGTGGCGGCGGTGGGGATCGGCATGTCGCCCCAAGATAGCCGCAGCGGCAGCGGGGCGGGAACGCCCCGCTGCCGGCGGATGTCTGTCAGGGACGATCAGGCGCGGAATTCGTCGGCCGTTCCCAGTCCGCCCGTGCCTGTCGCGCGGGTGCCCGTGCGCTCGAACTCGGCGGCGGTGACGGTGCCCGGCTCGGCGTCGCGGATGTGCTCGACGAACATCTGCTGCACGAGACGGTTGGCCGCCTTGACGTACTCGTCGTGACCGCGCTCGCCCTGGTCGCCGATGCGGGCGAGCTCGGAGTCGTTGAGCACCCGGCCAGCCTCGCGGAAGGTCTTGAAGGTGTCTTCCGACTGGCGGGCCATCACGATGTCGCCGACGAGACGGAGGAAGTCCGACTCACGGGTGGCGTCGACGAGGTCGCGGGCGACGCCGAGGGCCTTGCCGAGCACCTTTTTCGCGCTCCCCGTCTTGCCGCCGATCGATTCCTGATATTGCTCGAGCGTCTGCTGGTGCGATTGCATCATCGGCTCGAACCGTGCGCAGAGGTCACGGAAGCGGGGATCTTCAGCCTGCTTCTGGTGATCTCCGAGTGCCGTGAGAAAGGTCAGATGCTGCATGACCGCGTTGTTGACCTGTGCTCGCAAAAAGTCGGTGCCTCGTTCCATCGTCGTGCTCCTTGGTGAAGGGAAACAGTGGTCCATGCGCAATGGGCTGGCCACTGGTCCTGGCACCGAGCGAAAGACGGAATCAGCGGCCAGGCTGAGTTGACCTGCAATGATGTTCGGCTATTATTCTGTACCGAATAAGTACCGAACAACGGAGGGGGCCACCAAACGAATGGAAAGGCGACGGAAGGCAGTCCCGGCGCGCCCGGACGGGCCGGCGGGCGACGCGGCGGGACCGTCGCCGGGAGTGAGAATGAACGTCGCACGGACGATTCGTCCGGCAGCGCGCGCGCGGGGCAAGGGGCGCGCGGCGCAAGCGCCAGGATCCCCGGCAGTGCGGCGAGAGGCAGCGGCGATAGCTGTCCCGGTATCGGCCGCGTCGGGCCGCCCGAGTGCGAAGCCAGCGTCAAAACGGCTGCCGCCAGCGCGAACGGCCGCGGAACGGAAGGCGAGGACGGCGGAGCGAAAGGCGCAGGCGGCGGCGCGGAAGGCGGAGGCCATCGCGGCGGCGAGGGCGGCGGCGCGGGCCGCTCGTCAGGCGCGAGCGCAGGCACTCGCCGAACAGCAGCGCACCGTCCGCGTGAAGGCGCTGGATCCAGTCGCCAAGTGCGGGCCGGCGACCAGTGTCAGGCAACTCTACCGGGTAGACGAGTCGATGGGCGGGACGGTTCGCGCCCATCTGGTTTTCCTCGACCACCACGGGTGGTACTGCATTCACGGACGCGACTGCCGCGCCGTTCGTGACGCTCGACGATTCGGCAGAGGGTGACCGCTCCGGCTCCGAACCTCCGCGCGTCCGCGTGGCGAGCGCGGTGGTGCACGCCCACCCCGCCCGGCGCCGTTCTCCGCCGGCGGGAGTGCGACTGCGACGGACACCGTTTCACTGCCGGAGCCGCTCTCCGCAGCCGACAGCGAAATTTCGCTCTGCCGCAACTACCACCGTCTGATGTGGGACAACCGCCTGACGAAAAGCAATCCGCGGGCACCGGATTTCAAGTACCGGGACCGGAGCTGCGATGGCGTGGTCTGGCCGGCGCGTTCGGCGTCAGGCAACACGCCGGCGAACGGGCGCGACGGACCGGCCGACCAGGGCGGATCGTCTCGGATTCAGCGCAGACTGGGTTCGGGCCGCTGGTCCCGGTGGTGGACGACGAACTGCCGTTCTGATCCACCGCCGCAGCGGCGGAGGCGGCGGCGCGTCAGGCGCGGATACACGAAGGCCCTGGCTCCCTCGAGCCAGGGCCTTCGTGCGCAGCATGCCCGGAGCGGGACTCGAACCCGCACGGCCTCGCGGCCAGCAAATTTTAAGTCTGCCGTGTCTACCGGTTTCACCATCCGGGCAGCGGATCGGCGATGGCGACGATCCTCGGGCGCGCAGCCAACAGCCGGCGTCGCCCGCATGCAAGGTACGCGAAGACGCGTGATCCGCGCGCGACCGTCTCGGCCGAGCGAGACGGCACTACCCACCGTACTTGGCGCGACGGCGCAAGACGTCGCGGAAACGACGAAGCGCGAACGCAACCTCACGGCCGCGTTCGCGCTTCCTGTCGCACCAGAGCGGGAAACGGGACTCGAACCCGCGACCCCAACCTTGGCAAGGTTGTGCTCTACCAACTGAGCTATTCCCGCAACGCCGACAAGTTAGCCATCCTGGAACACGGCGACAAGCGCCCACCCGCCGTGCGGACGCGCACGCATCGGCCCGCTCACCCCTTCAAGCCGAGCGCGTGCGCGGCGTACCAGGCCGTGTACGCCACCAGCCCCGCCAACGCCGCATCTCCGTATCCGGCGACCGCGCGTCCGTCCGCGTCCAACTCTGCCGCGGCGGTGCCCCCGTCGAGCGGCGCGCGCCGCAGCCAGCGTAACGTCTCGTCGCCGTCCGGGCCGAAAAGGCGCGCGCACTCGCGCGTGAGCTGGGTGCGGTCGCCCGCGTGTCGACGCGCCGTTCGCCGGTATGTCGAGTCGTCGCGCGCGACGAACTCGTACGACGGAACCCAGAACATCGACGCGGCGGCCGAGTCGTCGAGCGACTGGTGGCTGGCAAGATCGGTGGACGTCGCGAAGATCGGTTTGCCCTCGGCTTCGGCGGCGAAGTGGCGGCGGATCGCCGCACGTACGGCGTCCGGGTCCTCCAGCGTCCGCGAGCTCTCCTCATCCAGCGTGCGGCGCAGCACGTCGAGGGCGTTCGCGACGACGGCGTTGCCGTGCAGCGTGAACGCGTGCGGCGGCGACGCCCCGTCGGGCTCGACGTCGGTGCTGTAGAGCGGGAAGCGCTGGTGCCGTCGTGCGGCGAGGTCGTCGGCGACCAGATAGAGCGTGTCGGCGACGACCCCTTCCTCGACGATCTGATCGTCACCGGTGTCGCGGATGTACCGGTCGGTGGCGATCGCGTACGCGGCCGCGCTCTCGAGCGAGAAGCCGGGCGAGAAGAGGGTACCGTCGAAGTAGTTCACGCCACGGCCGGGCGCGTAGCCGTGCAGCTCGCAGGCCCGGATCAGCAGTTCGCGTCCGAGGGAGGCGTCGCCGAGCTGGATCGCGGGGATCGTCCACATCAGCGCGTCCCAATCGCGCGAGGTCACACCGTGTGGATTCCACGGCGCGCGGCTGCGGACGAGATAGAAGTGCGCATCGTCGAGCGCCCGGCCGACGCCGTAGAAGTATGCGAGGACGAGGTTCCGATTGACGAGGCGGTCGACTCCCTCGTTGCCGGTGCTCTGCTCGAGCGACCCGAGTGCGTCGCGCGTGCTGGCGAGGAGTCCGCGCCAGCCGCGCTGGCGCAGGGCGCCCACGGTCGCGGCGGCGCCGTCGCGTTCGGGGGCGGCGGCCAGATAGAAGGCGATCTCGACGCGGTCGCCGGGGTCGATGTCGACCGACCGGGTGAGCGCAAAGGTCTGCGCGTCGGCGTCGGCGCGCACCACCGTTTCGGCGTCGCCGCCGAGGGCGAGCGCGACGAAACCGGGCGCCTGGCTCCCTTCGAGGAGGATGAGATCGCCGTCGGCGGTGACACGATGAGCGTCGTCACAGGGACGGGCAGTGCGTACGCGGAGCTGGCGCAGTCCGAGCGCGCCCTCGAGCATGCAGTCGACCTGGCGGCGCGCCGAGCCGCGGTTCTCGACGCCGAGGACGTAGACCAGCCCCGGCATGTCGGCATCGCGACCGTACGGGCAGAAGATCGTGCCCTGCACCGCCAGGTCGCCCGCGCCGCACGCGAAGGTCGGGATCCAACCATACGCGCGCTCCCAGGCCATCCCCGCGTCGGCGAGCTCTCGCCGTTCACCGTCGACCACGAGCGCCGGACGCAGCAATGCGGGGCCGCGGCCGTCGGTCCAGCCCGCGTTGCCGCCGAACTCCACCGCGGCGCGGGCGCCGCGATGGAGGAGGCCGACGAGGTGCACGGAGCCGTCCATGGGATGGATGCACGGCACGGCCAGCCAGTGATTGCCGGTGGACTGCCACGGAAGCGTCGGGGGCGGAACGATGGTCACGATGGCGTCAGGTAGTTTGATTACAGCACCGTGCACCGCCGGGGTCGCCGCCGACGCCGCACGACTCATGAAGCTGCACAATCTAGTACGCCGCGCCCCGGCATCGGGCGCGGCCCGTCGAGCGCCATGACCCGATCCCGCCCGTCGTCACCCGTTCGCTCCGTCTCGCGCCCGATCGCCCTGCGCGCGGTCGCGATCCTGGCCTCGCTGCTCGCCTCCGCCAGCGTGAGCGCGGGGGCGCAGGGGGTGGCCGGCGGAGGGCAGGACGCGATCGTCGTTCCGCGTGGCGTGATCCGCGTCGAGGCGTCGGGTGACTGGCGCAACTGGCGCGAGCGGTTCTCCAGCGCGGCCGACGGCTCAGCGACGTCCGTGCGCGTGCCGCTCGGATCGGAAGAGAGCGGCGACCCGTTCGGTGCGGCGCAGCTTCCCGCGCTTCTCCCGATCCAGACGACGGTCCGCGACCTCGCTCGAAGCGCCGCACTGGACGTCTCACTGGGGGCGGTGCGCACGCGCGTCGATGTGCTCTCGGCGCGGTCGGTATTCTCGCTCGAGGCTGGGCTGGGGGCGCGACTCGCCTTGCTGGCCACCATCCCCTACCTGCAGACCACGGCGGCCGTCAGCACCGACATCGACGGCACGGTGGCCGGGGCGAATCTCGGGTTGAACCCCGGCTTCGTGGACGGCTCGACGGCGGGCGCGGCGAACGCGGCGGTGGTGAGAGCCGCCGTGGGTGCGCGCGACGCGCTCGCGGTGCTGCTCGTCTCGTGCGGCGCCACGCCGACGGCACCAGGGTGCGGGCCGGTGCAGGCGAACCGAGCCGGCGCCGAGCTATTGCTGGCCGAAGCGAACACCGTGACGGGCGGCCTGACGACACTCTACGGCGTCGACGCGTCAGGCGGGGCGCGGTTCGTTCCGCTCACGGGCTCCGCGCCGGCCGCGCAGATCGCCGCAAGACTGACGGCGCTGGCCACCGCCTTCGGCGGGTTCGGGATCACCACGTTGCCGGCCGACGCGGCGCTGATCGGGGCGACGCCGCTGACCGCGCCCCAGCTCGCCACGGCGGGCGTCGGCGCGGAGGGGGTAGTGGAGCGGTACGGGATCGGCGACATCGAACTGGGCGCGAAGTTCCTCGTCCTCGATACCTTCGGCGCGCTCCCCGGCGCCACACGACCGACAGGCCCCGCGGTCCGCATCGCAATCGCGGGCCTCTTCCGTTACGGCCGCAACTCGGCCGACAGCCTCGGCGATCCGTACGACATCGGCGTCGGCGGCGGGCAGAACGACATCGAGGGACGGGCGCACGCGGACCTCGCGCTGGGCCGAAGGGGCTGGATCTCGGCGACGGGCCGGTACGGCGTCCAGCTCGCGGATCAGACGCTGGTGCGCGCGCCGGGCGCCGCGGAAACACTCGTCGACCGTGACCTCGGGGACTACATCGAGCTGGAGCTGGTGCCGCGCTTCGCGCTCGGCAATTACTTCGCGCTGGCCGGGGTGTATCGGTTTCGGAGCAAGGCGGAAGACTCGTTCACCGGGACGCTCGCCGGCACCGGTGGCGGACCGACCGTCGATGCGGCACTGCTCGGGTTCGGCACCCAAACGCGCGAGCAGCGGGCGGGGGCTGGTCTCCTCTTCTCGACGATGGACGCCTATGCGCGGGGCCGCGCCGGTGTGCCATTCGAGGTGAACTATGTCTACACGCGAACGGTCGCGGGCGCGGGGCAGCTCGTCGCCAACGCGGCTGAACATCGGATCGGGGCCCGGATGTACGTGCGGCTGTTCGGGCGCGGGAGCTGATCGGTCGTCAGGCGGCCGGCGTTGCGCACTGACGTCTGAGTGTGGGGTGGCGCCGCGTCAGGCGCGACCGTGTCAGCCGGCCGGCGCGCGGCCGTCGACTCGGGGGCGGAGGCGTGCGGGCAGGCGGCGTGCGATGCGCCGCCCAAGCTCTCGGAGTTCGGCCGGCGTGAAGAAGAGCAGATAGAGCGACCACATCTCGAGTGCGAAGACGACGAGCTGGAGGCGGACGGTCGGGTCTGCGATCGACGCGATCATCCCGACGTGCAAAGCCACTCCCAGCGCAGCAGCGAGATGCCGTCGATTGGGGATCCACAGCCCAATGGCCACCGCGGCTTCGAGGGCGATCGAGATGACCGCCGCCGCGCTGAGCGCTGCCATCGTTGCTCGAATCCCAATCGCGTCGACGGCGGCCTGTAGTGGAATGACCTGCGCCAGCATGATTCCCGACAGGTAGGCTTCATTCACTTTCGACAGCGCGGCGAACGCGTACACGACACTGACCTGAAGTTTCAGGAGCGTCACCGGCCAGGCGGGGGCAAGGGCAACCTCACGTCTCGCGAGTCGGGCGTCGAGCGAGAACGCGCGTCCGGCGTCGGCGAGTACGAGCAGCCCGACGACCAACGTAAGAAGGTACAGGTGATTGCTGTACGTCTGCTGATCGAGAAGCGTGACGGTCGCCAACGTCGCCGCGAGCAGCGTGCCCGCCGTTCGCGTCCAGCGGCCTACCATGAACAGCCCCGCCGACACCGCCCACCCGATCACCAGTGCAGTGACGACCGTCTCCGTTGCCTCGGGAGCAAATGTCACATAGGGCAGTCGCAGCGTCGTGGGCGATTGTAGTCGCCGCAGGATCGCGACACCATCAATCAATCGGATGAGCGTCGCCAGGCCGATTACTACCCGCACGACGCCCACAGGTCGCGGGTCGATGCGCTTCGTGACGATCCGATGCAGCCGAGCTTCTAGCGACATGGCTGCAGCGAAGCGGGACGGTCCGGTATGCGCCGCACCTCGATCGCCTCGACGTCCCGGTCTATTCGACACACATGCCAAGCGAGGCGTACTGCATAGTCGCGGCTCATGTCTCCGCGGCGGAACGCGAGATAGTGGTCGATATCGAGTGTGTCGCGCGCACCACCGCCTCGGAGTGCGACGAGGACCGGTGTCGGGTGCGCGCTGGAGTACATCTGCCACCCGAACCGCTGCGCGCGTGGCAGGAAGAGCAACCCCGCGGGCACCAGCAACTGCACCGCGACATACCCGACCACGAACGCCGCCGCGGCCCGACTGCGCCAGCTCCAGTGCACGGATTCGGTCATGCGGCCCAATCTAGGTGAACTTCTCCGTCACCGCCGCGCCGCCTTCCGTCGCCCCGGCGCCCGCGGGTTGGCAGACTCCGCGGCCTCCAGCAGCTCGCGCGCGTGCGCCTGGCTGACCGCGCTGTCCGGGTCGCCGCCGAGCATGCGCGCGAGCTCGGTGACGCGATCGTCCGGATCGAGCACGCGAACGTCGGCCGTCGTTACCCCGCCCCGCGCGCCCTTGGCCACGACGATGTGATGGTGGGCGCGGGCGGCGATCTGCGGCAAATGGGTAATCGCGAACACCTGATGGTCGCCCGCCACCCGGCGCATGGTGTCTCCGACCTGCAGCCCGACCTTCCCGCCGATGCCGGCGTCGACCTCGTCGAACACCAGCGTCGGGACGCGGTCGAGCCGGGCGAGGATGGTCTTGAGCGCGAGCATGACGCGCGACAGCTCCCCGCCGCTGGCCACGCGCGCCAGCGCACGCGCGTCATGCCCGACGTTGAGGGCGACGCGGAATTCAACGTCTTCGGCCCCGTCGGCGCCGGGCTCCTCGCGCTGGGTGAGCACGGCGCGGAAACGGCCGTCGGCCATCCCGAGATCCGGAAAGACGGTCTCGACGTCGAGCGCGAGGCGGTCCGCGGCCCGCGCGCGGGCCGCCGTAAGTTCGCCCGCCAGCTCGGCGCGACGGGCGGCGGCGACGCGTTCGCGCTCCTCGAGGTGACGCAGGTCGAGCGATGCGGAATCGATCAGATCCAGCTCGCGCTCCGCCTGACGACCGGTCTCCAGCACGTCGGCGAGCGCGGGGCCGTACTTCTTTGACAGACCAAACAAGAGCTCGCGCCGCTGCTGCACCTGCGACAGGCGCGCGGGGTCGAGATCGATTCCCTCCTCATACGCGTCGAGCGCACGCGACAGCTCCTCGAGCGCGTAGTAGCCCGCGTCATAGAGCTCCTGCAGCTTGCCAAGCGACGCGTCGATACGCTGCGCGTGACCGAGCGCGCGCTGCACCGTGCTCAACTGCGCCAGCACGGCGTCGGTCTCGCCGTCGAGCAGCGTGCGCGCCTCGCGGACGCTCGTGCGCAACTCGTCCGCGTGCTCCAGGCGGGTCGCCTCTTCCTCGAGCCGGGTGTCCTCACCCTCGACGAGCCGCGCATCGGCGATCTCGCGGGCGACATGACGGAGGTAGTCAGCCCGGCGCTCGGCGTCGGCGCGGCGCGTCGTCAGGCTGGCGATCTCGGCGCGGACCTCGACCACGTCGCCATGGGCGGCGCGGACCTGCGCGGCCAGGTCGCCGGCACCGCCGAACGCGTCGAGGATGTGGCGTTGCGCTTCCGGATCGAGCAGCGTCTGGGCCTCGTGCTGCCCGTGCAGATTGACGAGCAGCCGCCCGACCTCCGCAAGCACGCCGGCCGTCACCGCGCTGCCGTTGACCCAGGCCCGCGTGCGGCCAGTCGCAGCGACCTCACGCTTGAGCACGATCAGCCCATCCTCGACCTCGACACCGCGCTCGTCGAGCAGCGCGAGCAGATCGGCGTCGCCGTTCGCGTCGAACACGCCTTCCACGGTCGCGCGGTCGGCACCGGTGCGGATCAGGTCGGTACTCCCGCGCTCGCCGAGGAGCAGGCCGAGCGCCCCGACGATGATCGACTTCCCCGCACCGGTCTCACCCGTGAGCGCGTTGAAGCCAGGCGCGAGCGGCAGGGTGAGCGCTTCGATGATCGCGAAATTCCGGATGCGCAGCTCCGTCAGCACCGACTCCCCTCGTCACGGTCCGCCAGCCCACCCCAACCGAGCTTGCGGGAGAGACGGGCAAAGAATGTGGTCCCCGGGAAACGCACGATCAGGACCGGGCGCTCGGCGCGCCGAATGGTCAGCGTCTCCCCCGGCCCGAAGGTGCTCCCCACCTGGCCATCCGCCGTCACCAGAAGCTCGCTCGGCCCATCCAACGCCTGCAGGGAGAGCACGACGCTCGCCGGCAGGACCATCGGGCGCAAGGCGAGGGTGTGCGGGGAGATCGGCGTAAGCAGGATCGACTCGAGCGTGGGGACGACAACCGGCCCGCCAGCGGAGAGGCTGTAGCCCGTTGAACCCGTGGGCGTCGAGATGCAGACGCCGTCGGCGGAGAAGCGGGCGATCGCCTCGTCGTTGACCGAGGCGTTGATCGTCAACACACGGGCGAAGCCGCCCTTGTGGAGCACGATGTCGTTGAGCGCGAACAACCGCGTATGCTCGACCCCATTTCGATCGCACACCGACGCGTCGAGCGCCATGCGCGCCTCGGCGGAGTACTCGCCTGACGATAGGCGGCGGATCGCGTCAGGCAGCTCGTCGGCGGCGGCGGAGGTGAGAAAGCCGAGCCGTCCGAGGTTGATGCCGAGGATCGGCGCGGCGTGTCCGTTGAGATAGCGCGCGCCGCGCAGCAGCGTGCCGTCGCCACCTAACGTGAGCAGCACATCGACGACGGCGGGATCCGTCATCTCGTCACCGCCGTCGGCCAGCGCGAACAGCTCCGGCTCGAAAAAGAGACGCAGGTTGAGCGGCCCGGAGAGCTCGAGCAGCGTGTTCAGGATGGCTGGTAGGCCGGCGTAGCCCGAGTGGCCGATGACGCCGACCTGAATCATCCGGCGACCGCTTCGCTCTCGTGTAGCGCCCGCACGCGCTCGGCGATTCCGGCCGCATCGAGACCGCAGAGCGCGAGCTGTCGCGTGCGCGACGCCTGCTCGATGTACCGGTCGGGCACCCCGTGAGCGACG
>JBBQHX010000087.1:0-12969 GCA_038324385.1 Gemmatimonadales bacterium
TGAGGGATTCTTCGTCGCGGGCGCCTCGACGGATTTCGACCAGTGGCTGAACGCCGAACGTGTCCGACTCCGGCGCCGCGCGGTCGAGGCGGCGCGTTCGCTGGTCGATCGACGAGAGGCAGCGGGGGATACCGCCGACGCAATCCGCTGGGCGCGGCGAGCTTCGTCGCTCGACCCTGACGACGAGGTCGTGGCGCGCCGGCTGATCACGTTGTTCGCCGGTGCGGGCGATCGCGCGGGGGCGCTCCGCACCTATGAGGGGCTTGCCGCCCGGTTGGCGCGGGAGTTCGACGCCGAACCGGCAGCCGAAACCCGCGCAGCGGTCGACGGGGTCCGCGGCCGCCGGGAGTCGAGAGCGGCGGGGGCGGCGGTACGGAACGGAGCCACGGTTGCGCAAGGCAGCGGCAGCCTCGACCACCCGTCGATCCGCTCAGTCGCCGTGCTGCCGTTCGAGAATCTGGGGGGGACGGAGGCCGGAGAGCCGTTCGCTGCCGGACTGCACGACGACCTGCTCACCGAACTGTCGAAGATCGCGTCGCTCAGCGTGATCGCGCGGACCTCCGTGTTGCGCTATCGGGGCACCACGAAATCCGTGACGGAGATCGCTCGCGAGCTCGGCGTGGGCACGATCGTCGAGGGTGGGGTGCAGACTGCCGGTGGGCGGATCCGGCTCAACGTGCAGCTCATCGATGCCCAGACCGGGGCGCACCGATGGGGCGAGCGATTCGACCGGACGTTGAGCATGGACAGCACCCTCGAAATCCAGAGTGAACTGGCGGAGAAGATCGCCCACGCGGTGCGAGGGACGCTCACGCCCGCGGAGCGGGAGCGGCTCGGCCGGCCGCCAACGGCGCATCTCGAAGCCTATCGCCTCCATGCGGAGGGCCGCCGGAGCCTCGATCTGCGAACGGAATCGACGATCCGCCGTGCGCTCGATCACTTCCAGAGCGCCGTCGCGATCGATCCGGACTATGCGCTGGCCTGGACCGGTATCGCGGATGCCCTGTCATTACTCCACGACTACGGATTCGAAGATGCGGACTCGAGCTTCCCCCGCGCCCGAACGGCCGTCCAGCGGGCGCTGGAGCTGGATCCGAACCTCGCCGAGGCGCATGCGTCACTGAGCGCGGTGCACGGCATTCCCGGTCACCGGTATCTGGTCGACCGGCACCTGCGGCGGGCGGTCGAGCTGAGGCCCAGTTACGCCGAGGCTCACAACTGGTTGAGCTGGAACTGCATGGTGCTGGGCGACGCCGTGCAGGCGCTGGCGAGTGCCAGGCGGGCCGTCGAGCTCGACCCACTCTCACCCGAGGCGGTGAGTAATTTTTCGTTGTCGAGCCTGTTGAATGGCGACGCCGCGACCGCGCTTCGCGAGGCACGACGGGCTCGAGAACTTCATCCCGCGTGGACCACCGGGTCGTTCTACGAAGCACTCGCCCTCTATCATCTGGGCCGGCACACGGAGGCGACGCACCTGCTGCGGGATCTGACCGTTGAATGGGCGGGTTCGGGTCCCCTTGTCACGCTGGCGCTGGCCTATGTGGCCACCGGTGATCGCGCACGGGCCGACGAACTGCGAAGGGCGTTCGACCGGGAGGGGGACCCGTACGCGTCGGGGCTGGTGCATCTCGCACAGGGGAATCAGGACCGCGCGTTCGATGCGTTTCGACGCGTCGACCGGTGGATTTACTGGCCGGCGCTCTCCCTCCGCCACCTCTATCCGCACGTGCTCGGGCCGCTCCGCGCAAACGCGTTGCACGCCGAAATGCGGCAGGCGATGGAGCACAGCTGGCGGGAGGAGCGAGGAGCGCCGACATCGGCCGAACGCGCGTAGTCCGCGGCCGGTGCCGTAACCAGAACCGGCCGCGGATGTCTTCGGGTGAACCGATGCCTCACGTCGCGGACACGACCCGGCCACCGACTACGCCAGCCCCATCGATCCGTCGATTCGCGGCGGCGCGAGCTCGCCGGTACAATCGCGGCGCATGTCGCGGGGCGTCAGGCGCCCAACGCCCTGCGTGATCGTCAGGCGGCGGTGAGCACGAGCGGCGCATCGCGGCGAGTTCCGAGTCCGTGCTGATGGTCATCCATCCCTAGTGCGGGTGCGGGAAGCCGAAGTCTACGGCTGGGTCACTTCGATCGTCACGCGATACGCGCCGGGAGCAACCGGCTGGCCCTGCCGTGGGTGTGGCGTGACGTCGAGCAGACGAATCGTGTAGCGGTCGTCGAAGGCGATCTGCTTCGGCGCAAGCTCCGTGTGGAGCGTCGTGCCCGCGCGAGGATCGCCGCGCTCCAACCGCAGGAGCACCGCCGCGTCCCCCGCCCAGACGCACTGGACGTCGGTCGGGCAGCGGGAGTCGGACTCGATCGCACGGAACGTGACGCGCAGCGGGTTCGTCGCCCCGAAGGCGGCGCTCTGCCCCACCGCGAGCGTGACGCGTTGCGCGCCCGACGCCTCGGTGCGGATGACCGGTTCGGAGGTCGTGACGGGGGCGCCCTGGCCGCAGGCGGCGAGAACGAGCGCGGTCACGGTGGGCAGCGGCCAGCGTGAGATGGACATGGGGCGACGCGTTGAAGGATCGGCGATCGAGCTGTCCGGCACGGTGGTGTCTGCAGGCGCGTCGCGGTGGCGTCGGTGATGGACCCGGCCGCCTTCGCGCCGGTCACACCGTGTGGAGGTGACCGGCGCGGGGGGGCGGCACCCAATCGCCGGCGACCTGGCAACCCTTCCGCCGCTCCGTCCGTCCAATCTCCCGTCAGGACCTGGCCGGCAGGTAATGCCGTTCGCGCTCAGGGCTTCGTCAACGTGTATCGTATGATGATCGGCTCGTCGTCCGGCCCGGTGCCCACGCCGAGCACATCGGACCGTCGGGCGTACACGAGATTCAACCCGCGCGGGAAGTTCACGCGCCCGAGCGGCCGGGCCCGGTCGTCGAAGATGAGCCACGTCGCCGTACTGCCAGGGCCGGCGAGCTTGACCCACACCGTCCGGTCACTCCCCATCAACACACGCTCGACCGGTGGAAAGGTTGCCGGGATATCGAAGGCATCGGCAAAGCGGCTGCGCATCAACTGCTGGCCCTGAGGATCCGGCGCCGCGACCATGGCGAATCGGTTCACGACGCTGTCGCGCCACGCCCGTGCGACGGGTTGCGGCTCGTACGGCACGTCACGCTGGCCGAGGATCGTGCCGTTCCCATCTCTGGTCGTGAGGCGTACGCGTGGGGACGACCCTCTGGTGACAGGTCCAGCGTCCGCGATCGCGAACAGATTCCCGTTCACCTCGATACCCTGCTGCGGCCTGTCCACGAGCGGCCGCGACGCGATCACTGGTCCCCGCGGGGTTTCGACCGAGATTCCAACGTTGGCAATCTCAACGCTATACAACGTGTCGAGCATGCCTGCGGCGCGCATTCGCAGCACGGGGAGCTGGAGCCGGCGCCCCGCGACCATTCGTGCGGCATCCACAGCCGGTACGAATATGAAGTTTCCGTCGCGGGTGACGGCGGCTGGCGCGCTTCCGCCAAAACCCGGAGGCGGCACAAAGCGAAGCACCGACGTCGAATCGGGACGCCCGTCGAGCGTGAAAAAGACCACCCGGTTCAGCGCGCCGTCGCTCACCCAAAGCCGGTCGTTGGTGAATCCCAGACGGGATACTCCCTCGAACTCGCCTGGTCCTTTACCGCGTCGCCCAATCGTCCGCTCGAGTCGGCCACCGGGGCTGAACACACGGGCGTTCTGTGCCAGCGCGTCGACGACGTAGATGCGATTCGTCGCGTCGATCGCGGCCGTGGTGATCCGCCCGAAACTCGTGCTCGGTTCGTCGAGGCTGCCGAGGCGGAGTTGTTCACGGGGGATCCATTCCTGCGCGATTGCCGGTTGCACGATCAGGCACGCTGCGGCTGCCCAACGTAGGTACCGGGCTATTGTTTCTGGCATAGGCGATCCGAATGAGAGCGTTGAGAACGCGCGTGGGTGAAAGTGGTGACGCCGGCACCCGCCCCCGCCATGGCGCAAACCCGACGAGGGCTTGCAACGCAGCGGAGGCGATGCCGCTCAGTATCGCTCTTTGTGGGCGGCAGAAGCCTGCCTCGTTATGCAAACGACGCTCATCGTCGGCGGCCGAAATACTTTGGCGGCCGACGACGGCGCGTGCATGATCCAACGGTGCCTACCCTCGCGCAAACCTCGAACGAAACGCACAGGTGCTGTGCGCGAACGCGCAGCCATCCGTCGCCGAATCCCCCTGAGAGGCCGTCGGATCCACGCAACATGATGCAGGAGATTGGTCACCGTACGCGGAGTTCTCCAACGGCAGCGCATCCGCCGGGCGCTCGTCATGGGCGAGGTCGCGCTGGCCGTGACGCTCGTCGTGGGCGCGGGGCTGATGCTGCGCAGCTTCTGGAACCGCCTCGACGTGGACGCCGGCTTCGACCGCGCGGGCCTGACGACGTTCGGCCTCGTCATGCCCGTCGCGACCTATCCCGAGGGTGCCCAGCGCACGCGCTTCGTCGATGCGTTCGAGCGGGCAATGGCGGAGGTCCCCGGCGTTCAGTCGGTGGCGATGATGACCGGGCTTCCGCCACTGCGCGACGTCAATGCAAACGACACCGATTTCGAAGGGATCCCGGGGAACGATCCGGAGCGCCCGGGCAACGTCGACTACTACCAGTATACGACGATCGACTACGTCGAGACGATGGGGATCCCGGTGATCGAGGGACGCGGCTTCGCCCCCTCCGATGCCGCCGGAAGCACGCCAGTGGTGCTGGTCAACGAAACGATCGCCCGCCGCTACTACCCCGGGCAGAGCGCGGTCGGCCGCCGCATGCGTCCCCGCTCCGGCGACGACACGCCCTGGTTCACGATCGTCGGTGTGCTCGAGGACGTGAAGCAGGGCGGCGTCGACGAGACCACCGGCACCGAACTGTACTTCAGCTATCCGCAGGTCAGCGAAGCCCTCGGCAACGCCCCGCGCACGCTGAACGTCGTCGTCCGCTCGACGCTGAAGAAGGACGCCGTGCGCGACGCGGCGATCCGCGTGGTCGCGGAGCTGGATCCCTCGCTGCCGCTGGTGGATCTTCGCACGATGGACGAGGTTTTCCGGGATTCCGTCGCGCGTCCGCGCTTCCTCGCGCAGCTACTGGCCGTCTTCGCCGCGGTCGCGCTGACGCTGGCCGCCGTGGGCACCTACGGCGTGCTCGCCTACATGGTCACCGAGCGGCAGCGTGAGATCGGCGTGCGGATGGCACTCGGCGCGGAACGGAGTGTCGTGCGGCGGATGGTGCTCACGCAGGGAATGCGGACGGCGGGCGCGGGGATCCTGATCGGGGTGGGCGCTGCGCTGCTCCTGTCGCGGCTGGTCTCGTCGCTGCTCTTCGGCGTGGCGCCCGCCGACCCCACGACGTTCGCGGCGGTGTCGCTGTTTATCGCCCTGATCGCGCTGGTGGCCTGCGCGATCCCAGCGTGGCGCGCGACGCGGATCGATCCGATCATCGCACTCCGCGGCTCGTGAGGCGCCGCCGCCGCTGTGGAAATGCGGCGGCGCAGGTATCCTTCCTCCGTCCAGCCCGACGCGCGGTCGCCGGGCGCGGAGGGAGCGCATCCGCCACCCGTGAGGAGAGCCCGTGACGTTCGACCAACTCGCGATCGGCCAGTCGGCCGAGTTCACGAAGACGATCACCGAAACCGACGTGGTGCTCTACGCCGGCATCACCGGCGACTTCAACCCGGCCCACGTGGACGCGGTCGCCGCCGCAAGCGGGCAGTTCGGGGAGCGGATCGCGCACGGCATGTTGAGCGCCGGGCTGATCTCGGCGACGCTCGCCATGAAGCTGCCGGGGCCGGGGGCGATCTACCTGTCGCAGCAGCTGCGCTTCACGCGGCCGGTGAAGATCGGCGACACCGTCACGGCGCGCGTCGAGATCGTCGAGCTGATCACCGACCGGCGGCACGTGCGCCTGACGACGACCTGTCGCAACCAGAACGGCAAGGTGGTGATCGACGGCGAGGCGACGGTGTTGGTACCGGGATAAGGCGGCTGGGGGATAACAGCGGCTGTGGGAGAACAGCGGCTCTGGGCTCTGGGCTCTGGGCTTTGGGCTTTCGGACTGAGCTGCAGCGCGGCGGGGCGGCGGGCGTGCTCAACGATTTCCTGGCCGGGGCGTATATTGCGTTGCGCACGCGTCCGTCGCCGCTGCACGAGCGTGCACTGTGCCCTGCTCCAGCGTCCATGCCGGATCGTCCCGGCGGAACTCTCCCCCCCAGCTCGCGGTCCCTTCTCATGCGTTTTGTGGCATTCTCGCTGGTCGCGTCCGGGCTCGTGCTCGGTGCCTGCCGTCCAGCGGCTCCACCGGCGACGTCGCCGAGCCCCGCCGGCAACCGTCCGGCGCCCTCCACCCCGGCCGCCGGCGGCCAGGCGGGTGGGCCCACGGCGGGCGGAGCCGGCGGCGCCGGCGCCGGTGAGCCGAACCCGCGTCCGTACGCCAGCGTGATCACCCCGCGCGCCGTCTCCAAGCGCGGCGTCTTCGGGGTGCACCAGGTCGGATCGCGCCTCTTCTTCGAGCTGCCGCCCAGCGAAATGGGCCGCGACTTCATCATCACGACCGTCCTCGCCGGGACGCCCGCCGGCATCGGGATCGGCGGCACGCTCGGCGGTGATCTCCTCGTGCGCTTCGAGCGCCGCGACAATCGCGTCTACGTACGCGAGGTGAACTACCGCAACGTCGCCAGCGACACGATGCTGACGACCCGTCGCGCGATGTCGCTGATCGAGTTCTACCCGATCGTCGCGGCGCTGAACGTCGAGGCCTACGGCGCCGACAGCGCGGCCGTGGTCGATGTGACCCGCATGTTCACCGGCGGCGTCCCCGACCTGACCGCCAACGGCCGGCGCGCCACGGTGGACGCCACCCGGTCCTACATCGACCGGTTCGCGGCCTTCACGCGCAACGTGAACATCACGGCCGTGCAGACCTTCACGCCGGCAGCCGCGACTCCCGGCGGCGGAGGGCCCGGCGGCGGTCCCGCCGGTCCGCCCAGCGCGACCACCGAGGCGTACACCTTCTCGGTCGTCCGCCTGCCCGACGAGCCGATGGCCCCGCGCCTCTGGGATGCCCG
This sequence comes from Gemmatimonadales bacterium, assembly GCA_038324385.1. Taxonomy (GTDB): domain Bacteria; phylum Gemmatimonadota; class Gemmatimonadetes; order Gemmatimonadales; family Gemmatimonadaceae; genus JBBQHX01. Next base: position 7,120 of record JBBQHX010000087.1, read on the forward strand.
CGTCGGCTACTTCGGGACCTCGGCGACCGACTTCGGCTCGGCCGAACAGCGCGTCCTGCCGCGCCGCTACATCTCGCGCTGGCGCCTGGAATGCGCCACGCCGGCCGCCAACGGACTCTGCGCGCCGAAGAAGCCGATCACCTACTACGTCGATCCCGCCACTCCGCAGTGGCTGATCCCATGGGTCAAGGCCGGCATCGAGGAGTGGCAGCCCGCCTTCGAGGAGGCCGGCTTCTCGCGCGGCATCGTGGCCGCCGACGCCCCGAACGACCCCGATTTCTCGGGCGAGGACGCCTCGGTCGCGATGGTCCGCTGGCTTCCGAGCCCGGTCGCCAACGCGGTCGGGCCGAGCACCGTCGATCCCCGCACGGGTGAGATCATCGACGCCGACGTCCAGATGTATCACAACATCATGGACCTGCAGCGCAACTGGTACTTCACGCAGGTCGGCCACCTCGATCCGCGCGCCCAGAAGTTCCCCTTCCCGGATTCGCTGATGGGGCGCCTGGTGCAGTTCGTCGTCGCGCACGAGGTCGGCCACACGCTGGGCTTCCCGCACAACTTCAAGGGAAGCTCGATGTACCCGGTCGACTCCATCCGCTCGAAGAGCTGGGTCGCCACGATGGGACACTCGCCGTCGATCATGGATTACGCGCGCTTCAACTACATCGCGCAGCCCGAGGATCAGATTCCGCTCGGCGACCTCGTCCCGAAGGTCGGTCCGTATGACGAGTTCGCCGTCATGTGGGGCTACAAGCCGATTCCCGGTGCCACCACGCCTGACGCCGAACGCCGCACGCTCGACCAGTGGGCGCGAATGCAGGACACGGTGCCCTGGTTCCGCTTCGCCGGCGACGGCGGGGCCGGCGGCGCCGATCCGGGCGAGCAGTCCGAGGCGATCGGTGATGCCGATGCCGTGCGCGCGACCGCGCTCGGCTTCAAGAACATCGCCCGGGTCATGAAGCTCGTCGAAGGGGCGTCGACGACGAACCAGACGGCGGACTTCTCCCTGCTGCGCACCACCTACGGCGCGGTCATCGGTCAGTGGGCGACGGAAGCCAACCACGTCGTTCGCATCGTGGGCGGCATGGACAAGCAGGAGAAGGCCGTCAGCCAGAGCGGGCCCGTCTGGACGATGGTTCCCAAGGCGCGTCAGAAGGAGGCGATGAAGTTCCTCAACGACGAGGTGTTCACGACGCCGGACTATCTGATCGACGCGACGCTCCTTCGCCGCATTGAGTCCGACGGCAACATCAATCGTGTGGCGGGCGCGCAGGGCCGGGCGCTCGGCTCGCTTGTCAACAACACGCGGTTGCAGCGGATGGTCGAGTACGAGGCGATGGCTTCCAACAAGGCCTCCGTCTATACAGTCGGCGAGATGCTGACCGATCTGCGCCGCGGGCTGTGGAGCGAGATGTACGCTGGCCGTCCGATCGACGCCTACCGCCGGCGCCTGCAGGCGACCTATCTCGAAGCGATGGAGTCCAAGATCACCCCCACCGCGCCGACGCTAGCCGCCGAGGCGACCGCCGCGGCGGCGACACGCGACTTCCGTCCGATGCTCAAGGACGAGATGCGCACGCTGGACCGCGAACTCGCGGCCGCGATCGGGCGCACGAACGATCGGGTCACGCGGGCCCACCTCTCGGATTCGCGCGCCCAGATCCGGATGATGCTCGACCCTAAGTAACGGCGCGCGCAGGGCGCGTAAGACAACATGACAGTGGGGGCGGATCGCACGAGCGATCCGCCCCCACTGTCTTTACCGACTCCGGGCACTGCGACCGGACGGCGAGATCGCGCGACGAATTGCGCCTCCGGGCTTGAATTTGGCGGAGCTTTGCCGAGCATTCACGCAATGCTTGGGCACGTCGAGGCGATCTCGTGGATTGGCCACACCACGCGACCGCGCGCTGCGACGGGCTGATGCCGTCGTACGCGCGGCCCCCGGACCCCGCCGCCTCCGTTTCTGCCGCCCCCACCGAATCCCATGAACAACCCGACGCACGCACGCGACGACATCCCGGACGTGTCTCCGGTGACATCGGGCTCCGGGAGTGCGACGGCGTTCACGGGTGACACGGCACTGACGGCGCTCTCCGCGCTGGCACAGCTCGCCGAAGGGGTCATCCTGACCGATGCAGAAGGGCGGATCACCTTCGTCAATGAGGCGGCGGAACGCATGCACGGCGTCGCACTGCTCGACGTGCCGCCGGAAGGGTACACCAGCAGCTACCATCTCCTCACCGAAGCCGGTGAGCCATATCCACCGGCCGACCTGCCGCTGGCGCGAGCGGTACAGCACGGCGAGGTCGTCATCGACGCGCGGTGGGACATCCGTCGTCCCGATGGAACCCTCGTCCATGCCATCGGCAGCGCGCAGCCGATCCGTGCGGCCAACGGTGCGCAGGTGGGCGCCGTGCTCACCGTGCGCGACGACACGCTGCGCGTGCTCGCGGAGCGTGCACGGCGCGACAGCGATGCGCGTGCCCGTTTTCTGGCCGAGGCGGTACCGGTGCTGGTCTGGACAGCCTCACCGGACGGCGCGTTGGACTATGTGAGCGATCGAGCGGCGAGCTATGTCGGTCGGGACGCCGACGCGGTAGTTGGCGACGGGTGGGCCGGACTCATTCATCCCGACGATCTCCCGGCGACGGCCGAACGATGGGCGGCCTCCCTCGCGAGCGGCGAGCCGTATCAGACGGAGTTCCGGATCTGGTCGGCCGCTCACGGCGAGCACCGCTGGCACCTGGCTCAGGCACTTGCGCGACGCGATCCATCGGGGCAGATCGTCGCCTGGGTTGGGTCGAACGTCGACATCGAGGATCGCAAGCGAGTCGAGGAGGCCCTGCTCCAGGCCCGCGATGTGGCGACGGCCGATGCGGCGGAGAATGCAATGCTTGCGCGCCAGCTCCAGGACCAGGCGGTCGAGCTCGAGCATCAGGTCGAGGAGGCGCAGGCACTCGCTGAAGAGGCCGAGGTCGCCACCCAGCATGCACAGGAAGCGGCCACCGAGGCGGAAGAGGCCCGAGACCAGGCCAAGGAGTCGGAACGCCGTTTTCGCGCCACCGCCGACGCCGCGCCGGTGCTCATCTGGACGGCCGGGCTCGATGGCGGGTGCGACTGGTTCAATCAGCCATGGCTCGATTTCACCGGGCGGACCGGCGCCGAGGAATACGGCGATGGCTGGGTGACGGGCGTGCATCCGGACGACGTGTCGCGGTGCATGGAGACCTACCGCACCGCCTTTGCCGCGCGTGAGGCCTGCACGATGGACTATCGCCTCCGGCGGCACGACGGCGTCTATCGGTGGGTGCTCGACACCGGAGTGCCGCGGTTCGACGGGCGCGGGGAGTTCGTCGGCTTCATCGGTTCCTGTCTGGATGTGACCGATCGGAAACGTGCCGAGCAGGATCGGACGCTGCTCGCGAACGCCAGCGCGGCCTTCGTCGGTTCGCTCGACCTCGCGGCCACACTCGACCGAGTGGCGGGGATCGCGGTGCCGGGGCTGGCCGACTACTGCAGCGTCGACCTCATCGACGAACAGGGTGAGATCCGGCGCGTCGCCTCGGCCCACGTCGACCCCGCTCGCGTCGAACTGGTGCGCGAAACGTGGCGCCGCTACCCGTATCGCACCACCGACCGGGTGGGCGTCCCGGAAGTGCTCCGCACGCGAACCCCGATCCTGATGGGTCGCATGCCCGAGGATCAGTACCGGGCGTTCGTCCGCGACGCCGAGCACGAGGCGCTGCTGCGCGCGCTCGGCCCGCGTTCCTTCCTGTGCGTGCCGTTGCTGGCCCGCGATCGCACGATCGGCGCGCTCTCGCTGGTTTACGCCGAGAGCGGGCGCGAATACGACGAGCACGACCTCGGGGTCGCCGTGGAGTTGGCGCGCCGGGTGGCCACGGCGATCGACAACGCGGAACTGTTCCGCGCCTCCGAGGCCGCGGCCCGGCGGAGCGCCCTGCTCGCCGACGTGAGCGCCCGGCTGTCCACCTCGCTCGACATCGAGACCACGTTGGGGAGCATCGCCGGGCTGATCGTTCCCGCGCTCGCCGACTGGTGCACCATCGACCTCGTCGACGAGACGGCGGACGCGGATTCCGCCGGCGGCGGCCCCGACACCCCGATGGACTCGCGGCGCATCGCCGTCGCGCATCAGGATCCGGAAAAGGTGCGGTGGGCCCAAGAACTCCGCCGACGCTATCCCCCGGACCCCAGCGCGCGAACCGGCGTGCCCGACGTGCTGCGCACGGGACGGTCGACGTTCCACCCGGAACTCACCGACGCGGTGCTCTCCGCCGCGGCCGTCGACGAGGAGCATCTGCGCATCCTTCGTCAGGTCGGCCTCCGGTCGGTGATGATCGTCCCGATGATCGGCCGCGGCCGAGTCGTTGGCGCGATCAGCTTCGTCGCCAGCGAGACGGTTTCGCCGTACACCGCGGAGGATCTCGCGCTGGCCGAGGAGTTCGGGCGGCGGGCGGGGACGGCGGTCGACAACGCGCGGTTGCACGCCGCGGCGGTGGCGGCCCAGGCGCGAGCGGAACGATCAGCCGATCGCACCGCCCGGCTCCAGGCCGTCACGGCCGCGCTGGCCGAATCGGTGATCGCCGACCATGTCGCGGACGTCGTGCTCGCGCAGGGCCTCGCCGTCACCGGCGCCTTCGGCGGCGTCCTCGCGCTGGTGAGCGCCGACGGAACGGCGCTGGACGTCGTGCGCGCGACGGGCTACGAGCGCGATCTCGTGGCTCCACATCAGCGGCTGCCGTTCGACGCCGACGTTCCGTTGGCGGTTGCCGCGCGAACCGGCGAACCGTGCTGGCTGCCGACCCGTGCCGCCTACGATGCGCGCTTCCCGCATCTGGCGGCGTCGGTCGAGCGCACGGGGACCGAGGCGCTCGCGGCCGTCCCACTCGTCGTCGAGCATCGAACGCTTGGGGCGATCGGGCTGAGTTTCGACCGTCCCAACGCACTCGAGGAGTCGGACCGCGCCTTCATCGTGGCGCTGGCCGGGCAGGCGGCTCAGGCAATCGATCGCGCGCGCCTTTTCGACGCCGAACGTGCGGCGCACCAGGCGGCCGACGAGGCGCGTGCGGCGGCCGATCTGGCGAACGCCGCCAAGTCCGACTTCCTCGCGACGATGTCCCACGAACTCCGCACCCCGATCAACGCGATTCTCGGCTACACCGAACTCGTGGTGCTCGGCCTGTCCGGACCGTTGACCGACGAGCAGCGCCACCAGCTCGACCGTATCCGGGGGAGTACGCAGCATCTGCTGAGCCTCGTCAACGAGGTACTCGACCTCGCGCACGTGGAATCCGGCACGTTGCGGGTCGGGCGGTTCGCCGCGGCCGCCCATCAGACGGTGGACGCGGCCCTCGCGCACGTGCGGCCGCAGGCCGCCGCGAAGCGCCTGACGATCGAGGCCGACGCGGGCGGTGCCGACCAGGTTTTGTATCTGGGCGACGAGGCCCGCGTCCGGCAGATTCTCATCAACCTGCTCTCCAACGCGGTGAAGTTCACCCGTCCGGACGGCCGCGTACGCGTGACGTGGGCGCCTGACGACGATCCGCCCGTCGCGGCCGGGGTGACGGGCGACCGGTGGGTGGCGATCCGCGTGTCGGACACCGGCGTGGGCATTCCCGTCGAGCAGCTCTCGCGGATCTTCGAGCCGTTCACGCAAGCGGCCTCGGACGGGCGGACGCGATACGCGCGTGAGGCAGAAGGGACGGGGCTGGGCCTGACGATCAGCCAGCGACTCGCCCGGCTGATGGACGGCGCACTCACCGTCGAGAGCGTGGAGGGCGCGGGGTCGACGTTCACGCTCTGGCTTCCAGCCGCCGCGCCGCG
>JBBQHX010000088.1:0-12923 GCA_038324385.1 Gemmatimonadales bacterium
TGCGCAGGCCGCGGTGCTCGCGCGCGCGCAGGCAGGCGCAAGTGAACGGCTCGGTGGTGGGTCACACGACGACCCGCAGGAGCTCGGCGCGCCGATCACCCTGCACGGCTCGCTCTATTCAATGCGCTGCACCGCCTGCGGTGCGCGCCGCGCCGACCGCGCCCCGATCGACGCCAGCACGATCGATACGCTGCCGCGATGCGACTGTGGCGCGATGATGCGCCCCGATGTCGTCTGGTTCGGTGAGGCGCTCGACCGGACCAAGTTGGATGCAGCGATCGAGGCCGCGGCGCAGGCAGACGTCTGCCTGGTCGTCGGTACGAGTGGTGTGGTCTATCCAGCCGCTGGGGTGGCCGAGCTCGCCGTCCGTCAGGGAGCGCTGGTGATCGAGATCAATCCCGAGCCGTCGGCGCTGACGCCGATCGCGGGCATGCATCTGCCGGGGGACGCCGCCGTCCTGGTTCCGGCGGTGCTCGACTGACCGCGGATGCTCGCATCGGCGCGGCGCTGCCGCCGGAGGTCGCGCGGGCGCGGGCGCTCGTGCTCGCGCACGGCTGGAACGCGACGAGCTATCAGTTGCTCAATCCCGGCCTCGCGCTCTGGTTTTCAGCCGCGGGCGATGCGGTCGCCGGATACGCCGACGCGGCCGGTCGCATGGTGATCGCCGGCGCGCCGGTGTGCGGCGATGGGCGTCTGGCTGCGGTGGTCGCCGAACTCGAGGCGGCGGCGCGAGCGCGTGGCCGTGCGGTCTGCTACTTCGGCGCGGGTCATCGGCTGGAACGGCTGCTGCGCGGGCTGCCTGACGCGGCGCGGGTGCGCATCGGAGCGCAACCGGTGTGGGATCCGCGCCGATGGCCGGCGCGGGTCGACGGGCACGCGTCGCTCCGGGCACAGTTGCATCGCGCCCGGAGCAAGGGCGTCGGCGTGGTCGAGTGGACGGCGGCGGCGGCGCGGGACGATCCGCGGCTACGCGCGCTGCTGGCCGCCTGGCTGCGCGGGCGTGGACTTCCCCCGATGACCTTTCTCGTCGAGCCAGACACGCTCGGCCGCGTGCTGGACCGGCGCGTCTTCGTCGCCGAACGGCAGGGCACCGCGGTGGCCTTTCTGCTAGCCTCGCCCGTGCCCGCGCGCGACGGCTGGCTTGTCGAGCAGATCGTCCGCGGTCCCGCCGCGCCGAACGGCACGAGTGAGCTACTCGTCGACGCAGCGATGCGCACACTGGCCGCCGATGGCGCCCGTTACGTCACGCTCGGACTCTCGCCGCTGTCGAGTCGTGCGCCTGACGCCGGAGTTGGACCCGTGCCGCCGGCGTGGTTGCGCGCCGCCTTTCGCTGGGTCCGCGCGCACGGCCGCCGGTTTTACAACTTCGACGGCCTCGACGCCTTCAAGGCGAAGCTGGGGCCGGACGAGTGGGAGCCGATCTACGCGATCGCCCGTGCGCGCCACTTCCGGCCGATCGATCTCTACGCCATCGCGGGGGCGTTCGGCGGCGGGTCTGCCTCACGCTTCGTCGCCCGGGCGCTCGTCCGCGCGGTCCGCGACGACATGCGACGCCTGACGACGCGACGCATCTGACGAGAAATCAGCCCTGACGAAACGTCAGCCCTGACGAAACTTCAGCCCTGACGAAACGTCAGCCCTGACGCCGGCGCGCCGTGCACCACTCGCGCGAGAGACCCGGGCAGCCTACCAGCGGCGTTCCGCTTCCTCGAGCTCCTCGCGGAGGCGGGCGTAGCTCTCCAGCCGCCCCGCGTCGACCTCGCCGCGCTCCACGGCGTCGCGAATGGCGCACCCGGGCTCGACGACGTGCGTACAGTCGGCAAAGCGGCACTCGCCGAGCATTGGGCGGAACTCCGGGAAGCACTCGCCCAGCTCCGAAACCGGGAAGCCCCACAGTCCGACCTCACGCAATCCCGGCGTGTCGGCGACGAAGCCGCCACCCGGTAACGGGGTGAGCAGCGCCCCGACCGTCGTGTGGCGCCCCTTGTTGACCGCCTGGCTCACCTCGCCGACCCGCAGCTTGACGCCGAACAGCGCGTTGATGAGCGACGACTTCCCCACCCCCGACGGGCCCGTGAGCGCCGAGACCCGGCCGCCGAGCGCGTCGCGCAACGCGTCCAGCCCGAACCCCGTGGACGCCGTCGTCAGGTGCAGCGGATAGCCGACGGCGGCGTATGGCGCGAAACGCGCCCGCACCACATCGTCAGGCACGAGGTCGGCCTTGTTGATGACCAGCCGCGCCGGCAATGCGTTCGCCTCGGCGATCACCAGAAAGCGGTCGATCATGCGCTCGTTGGGCTCCGGCGAGGCCGCCGAGAAAACCACCACCACCTGATCGACGTTCGCGACGACCACCCGCTCCCCCCAGCGGCCGCCAGGCTGCCGACGGGCAAGCCGCGAGCGGCGCGGGTGGATCTCGGCGATCGCCCAGCCGTCGCCCGCCGGCTCGATCCGCACGCGATCGCCCACGGCCAGCTTTCGCGGCCGCTCGGCGTCGTCGGCGGGGCCGGAGCGGCGCATGTCTTCTTCGCGGCGCAGCTCGGTGCGCTTCTCCTCGAAGATCTTCAGCCGGCCACGGAGCGACACGTCGTGCGTCTCGCCGTCGTCGGTGAGCACACGCCAGACCCCGCCCGTGCCCTCAAGTACCGTGCCGGTGCTGGCGGCGTCGTCAGGCACGGCGTCAGGCGTTCGGTCAGCGGTCATCGTCGTCTCCCTCGTCCCGCATCACGTCCCACCACATGCGGTCGGCACGCGCCTGCTCCATTTCGGCGTGCACGAGCACGGCCAACCGCTCCTGCACCTCGGCGAGCGGCAGCGCGTGTACACCCGCCGTGGCCTCGGCCTCGGTGCGCCCGGTCGCGAGGAACCCCGTCTCCAGGTGCCCCTCGACGCCCTGCGCGCCGAGCCGGCGCCAGCGCAGAAAGAGCAGAAATCCCCCCCATGGCACCTCACGATCCCCAGTGGTGTCCGTGCCGACGGCGACCGAATAGGAGTACCCATCCTCGGCCTCGAACGCGGGAGGGCGCGCATGCACCGCGAGGTAGCCGCCGAGCGTGCGCTCGTCGCCAGCGGCATGATCCGGAGGAATGAACCGTCCCATGGAGGTCGGGTGTCCAGCCGCGGCGGCGATCACCGGCGACCGTTCACCATCTCCTTCAGGATATTGCCGGTGATGAACGCCAGATTCGCCGGACGCTCCGCCAGGCGCCGCATCAGATACGGATACCACTGCGTTCCGAACGGCACGTAGACGCGCATGTTGTACCCCTCGGCGACGAGCGAGTCCTGAAGGTCGCGCCTGACGCCATACAGCATCTGAAACTCGAACCGGTCGCGCGGGATCTCCTCGGCCATCACGAAGCCCTGCGCCTGGGCGATGATCGCCTCGTCGTGCGTTGCGATCCCGGGGTAGTTCCCCTCCGCGATCAGCTGATACATCTGCCTGACGTAGCCCTCGTCCACGTCCGCCTTGTCGGGATAGGCGATATCCGACGGCTCCTTGTAGGCGCCCTTGCACAAGCGGACGCGAGCGCGCAGCCGGATCGCCCGGTCGACGTCGGCACTCGTGCGGCGGAGTGCGCTCTGCAACACGATACCGACATGTCCCGGGAATTCCGGGTAGAGGTGCCGTTCGAACAGGTCGAGCGTGCGATCGGTGTACTCGCTGCTCTCCATGTCGATCCGGACGAACGTGTCGTACGAGGCCGCCCGCTCGACGATCCGGCGCATGTTGTCGATGCACAACGCTTCAGACACGTCGAGCCCCATCGCCGTGAGCTTCACCGACACGTGCGAGTCGAGCGCGTCGGCATTGATTCGGTCGAGCAGCGTCAGATACTCGGCCGCCGCGGCGCGCGCTTCGGCCTCGTCATGCACGCTCTCGCCCAGCAAGTCGAGCGAGGCGGCAATCCCGCGCGCATTGAGCGCGCGCACCGCGTCCAGCGCGCTATCGACGGTTTCGCCGGCGACAAACCGGCTGGCGAACCCGTTGGCGAGGCGATTCTTCCGTACGAAGCGGAAGATCTGTTGCTGATTCGAGAGGTACAGCAGCGTCTGACGCAGCATGGGAGCGGACGAGGACATCAGGCGACGCGGCCGCGGCGGCCGGTCCGAGCAACACGCGCGGGGCCCGGACGGACCCAGCGCGCGAAATATAGTGACGTCCCCGCGCGGGCGGCTCCGGCGGACATGTCGCCGCGCCCTCCGCGCCCGGCGTCAGCGTGGGCGCTCGCGCAGCAGGAGGATTGGAACCGGCCGTCCGGGTGCCAGCCGGTCGTCGACGAGGTTCCAGGTGACCACCCCGTCGTCGGACTGCGGGTGCAGGAGTACCATCGCGAGCCGCGCGAGACGCTGGTTGCCGTCGACGATCCAGCTGCCGGCGGGAAGCGCGACGGGTTCTGCGGTCCACTGCCCGGTGAGCGGCTGGACGTCCTGATGCCCCTCGAACGGCCGGGCGGCCCGCACGACCGTGTCGGGCGTGAACAGCTCGGCCGTGCCGCGCCACGGGGCGGTGAGGCGGCGCACCGTGATGCCGTGCTGCCGCAGCAGCGCGACGATCACCGTGTCGCGGTCGTCGAGGGCGAAGGCCGCCGGGATGCGCGCCTCACGCGCCGCCTCGAACCGGTCGACGATCGGCATGCGGACGGCGCGGATCTCTCCGGTGCGGCGGAAACCGCGCCGCAACCCCATCTCGGTCTGCAGCGTGTCTCCCGTGCGCTCGAGCCGCTCGACGAGCACCTCGCCGGTGCGCGGGGTCGTCGTCAGGCGCCCCTGGATCGCGACCGGCGTGCCGACGGCAGCCAGCGCCGCGGAGGCGACGTCCTCGTCCCGCGTCAGGCGCGCGATCGCCGGCGCGCGCTCGGCGACGAGTGAGAGCAGCTCCGCCACGAACGCCCGCGTCGCGGCCACCCGCCGCTCGAACGGATCGTGCGAGTACGCCTCGCTCAACACGGAGATCCGGTTCCGGAGCGCCATGTAGTTCGTGCCGAAGCGCGGACGGTGATCGTATGTGTACCACCCCGACTTCTCGAAGCTGGTCGGGTCGTCGGGGCCGCCGTCGCCGCCAAAGTTGCCGTAGTCGAACGTGGCCACCTGATGCCGGTCTCGAATGCGGCGCTGCAGCTCCGGGAGGAACTGGTCGCGCGTCCAGCCGCCCGCGGGCGTGTCGGGATAGAGCGACGGCGCATAGGTCAGCGCATAGCCGTGATGGCTGCCGTTGGTTGTGTGCAGGTCGACGAAGACGTGCGGATCCCATTCCCGGACGAACGCCAGCGACGCGCGCGTTTCCGGTGCCTCGGCCTTGATGTAATCGCGGTTGAGGTTGAGCCCCTGCGCATTCGGACGAATGCCGACCAGCTCGGGCCCCTGCTGCGAGCCGCGCTGCCGTGCCTGCGGGCCAAGCCGCTCGTTGCCGTCGGCGTTGTAGTTCGGCACCGCGACGAGCACGATCGAGTCCAGCACGTTCGGGCGCGGATCGACGAGCAGGTCGCGCAGCATCGCCTGCAGCACCTCCTTTCCCTCGACCTCGCCCGAGTGGATGTTCCCCTGCACGAAGATGATCGGCCGGCCGAGGGCACGGGCCTCGTCAGGCGTGCGGACGAGCGGCCGCGACGCGACGACGTACGGAATCTCCCGTCCCTCGATCGTCGTGCCGAGCACGCCGCGATGGAAGGGGAGTCGGGCGGCACCAAGGGCGTCGAGGAAGGCGAGCACGTCGGCGTGCGACGATGTCTCCGTGTAGTCGCTGCGTTCGGCGCGCGTGCGCGGCAGGTCCGCGCGGGCGGCCGCCTCACGCCCCGTCGTCGCCGATATTTTCGGTTGCGCCGCGCAGCCGAATACCGCCAGCAACAGTACACCGCCCACCGTCCGTCTATCGATCACGATTGCTCCAGTCAAGGTGATTCCCGCGGTGCGCCGGCGGCGTCGCTCGCCCCGGTGCGCCCCGACCCCGATACGCGCCCGGCGCAGCCACCGCTGTCCCGAGGCCGCTCCCGCTCATGGCTCGCGCACGACCAGCAGCCCCACCACCCCGTCGAATTCGTCGGCCGCCGCGGTGAGCCCCGGCGGCGCCACCCAGGCGCCCCCATCGATGCGGATGTTCACGCGGTACACCCCCGGCGCGAGCGCGACGCGATAGCGCCAGGCCTCGTTCCCGTCAGGCGAGAGCACCACCGGGAGCCAGTCGGTGAAGTCCGCCATCAACTCGACCCGTCGCGCGCCGGGCACGATTACGCGCACCCCGGCCGCACCCCCCGCGTCCGAGCTGCGCACCTCGAACCGCTCGGCGTCGGGGCGTGCGATGATCGGGATGACCAACGGGCCATCGCTCCCGAGCACCGTGCCCTGCCCCGCCGCGGGGCGCGTGGCGATGCGCACGCCCGCACTCAGGAACCGGGCGCCGGTCGACCCGCGGACCGCGTCCGCCGCGAGCCGACCACCGCTGCCGACGAGGGCGATCCGCGACGTCAGCCGAACGATCGCGTCGGCGTAGCCCCAGGTGCGGTCACCGCCGAATGCGTCGCCTCCGCGGGCCGTGAACTGCACCCCGGCATCGAAGCGCCCGCCGACCCAGCGGAGCGAGGCCTCCATGTCGGCATAGCGAACCTCGGCCGCGGCCGTCGGGCGCATGACGAGGGTGAACGAGACGTTCCGATGTCGCGTCCACGCGCCGAGTTCGCCCTGGCCGTAGCTCCAGACCCGATCGATGCTGCTCGTCGCGCCGCTGGAGCCGCCGAACCAGAGCCCCGCCCCGCTCGACGGGAGCCAGTGCAGCCGTGCCGAGCCCTGCACCGAGCCGGATCCGCCGATCGTCTGCTGCCTCGCCCCTGTCGCCAGCAGCCCGTACTCCGGCCGGAAGACCCCCCACCGGCCGCTGAAGAGCGAGGCGCCGATGGTGCCGGCGCTGTTCAGATTCCCGGACTCGAACCGCGAGAGGAGGCCGTTGGCGTGGATGGTGGCATTGGGGAAATCGAACCGGGCGGCGGAGCCGATGCCGGCGGAGGCGGACGTGACGAAGCCAGCGTAGCGCACCTGCGCCACGCTGGCATCCATCGAGACGGTGAGCTGCGCACCGGCGGACTCACTCCAACCCAGACCGAGCCAGAGAGCCCCTAGCGCGACCACCCCCGGCTTACGCGACCATCGCAGGGGAAATCACTCGCGACCAGCGGGGGAGATCAGGGACGCCGAAGCGTCGGCGGCTCGGGGCGCACGGGTGCGGCGTTCTGACGGAATCCCGCACGGAGGCTCACGGTGCCGCTGGATGCGTCGGTGGTGCCGAAGACCCGCAACGAGGTGGCCGTCGCCGGCAGTGTCCCCAATTCGATGTCGCGTTCGATCGACTTGCGAATGTCGATGAGCTGCGCGTCCGAGAGCCCGCCGCTGGCGAGCGCCAGCACGGCGCGGCTGGCCACGTCGACCGGCACGTTCTGCTTCACGAGGTCGGTGGTGACCGCGAGCGCGACGGTCACGTTGCTACCCGGCTGCGAGCGGCGGATGTGACCCAGAATGTCACCCGGGACGCCCATGAACAGCGCCTCGGCGCCGGCGACGAGCTCCATCGGTTCGGCGCGACCGCCGAGCGAGACACGGGCCAGGTCGAGGCGGTCGCGATACTGCTCGACAATGCGCACGATCTTGGCGCCGGGGGCCCGGCTGCTCGCGCCGTGCAGCGCCTTGACGACGATCGCTTCGGCGGGAAGGCCGCGGGTGGCGGCATCGGCGGCGATCTGCAGCACCTGCTGACGGGTCGCGTCGTCGACGCGGCCGGTCAGGCGGCGGTTGAAATCGTCCATGCCGGCGGACTGGGCGACGCTGGGCACCGGTGCCGCGACGAGGGTCACGGCGACACAGAGCGCGGTCAGCGCGGTCCGGGCAAAGCTGAGGCGGGCGATCACGAGCTGGACCTGGCGAGAGTCAGAGCGGAACGTGGCTGGCCGAACTCGTCGGCCGGGAGCGAGGGGGCGTTGGGATCGGCCAACCACCGCTCCTCGCCCGCGTCGTTCGTCACCACGAAGACATACTGATACGTCTGGCCGCCGAGGAGCGGCACGTCGACCGTCCAGACGCCATCACGTTCGACCGGGGTGAGGCGCGCCGCGTTCGGATCCCAGTCGTTGAACGTCCCGACGAGCGAGACGGCCTGGGCATCGGCTGGCGCCACATAGGAAAAGCGAACCATCTGCGCGCCGTTCGAGGCGGTCATCGCGACCGGCATCGTGCCGCCGCGCACCCCATCGCGCACCGCGGCTTCGGCCGCCGGCGCGGCGGCGATCATCGTCGTCGGCGCGGTCTCGCGGGCGAGCCAGGCGCTCAGCACGATCACACCACCGAACGCCATCGCGCAGGCCAGCCCCGTGAGCGGCGAGAGCGTGAGCGTCCGCGGCTGCCGCCACCAGGCGGCGAGCGCGGCGAGACGGCCCGGTACCGGCGTCAGGACGCGGGGAGCGGGAACGGCGGCAGCCTGTTCGGCCGCCGCGGCCCGCACCTGCGCCATGATCGCGAACTCCAGGCGCGAGTTGACGGCCACGGGCTCACGCAGCGTTCGCGTGACCGCAGCGATCAACTCGTCGTCCGCCTCGTTGTCGAGATCGAGGGCACTGTCCTGATCGATCACTGGTGAACCTCCTGCAGAAGCTCCCTGAGCCGGGCACAGGCGCGCTTGACGCGCATCTTGAGGGCCGATACCCCCATCCCGGTCAGTTCCGCCATCTCTTCGTAACTCAGGTCTTCCACGTGTTTCAGCAAGAACGCTTCCCGCTGCGACGCGTCCAATCGGTCCAACGCGAGGCTGATCTCCTCCGACCAGGCCTGCTGTTCAGCCGGATGCTGTTCGGCCGCCGACAGCAGCGCGATCGGGTCCCGCACGAACGTTCGATCGCGTCGCCCACGCCGGGCGCCGGCGGTGTGACACCGGTTGACCAGGATCCGAAACGCCCATGCTCCGAACCGCGCCGGATCCTCGCACCGCTCGAGCGACCGGAAGGCACGCACGAAGGTGTCCTGCAACGCTTCGTCGGCATCGTCGGCGCTGCCCAGCATGTGGGTCGCGTACCGAGCCATCCGATCCTGATAGCGACGGACAAGTACCGAGTACGCATCCGTATCGCCGGCGAGCGTCCGCTGGACAAACACCTCGTCGCCTATTTCCACAGCGTACAGACCCTGGCTGGTGAGGGTGGGTCACACCCAATGTGAGAAAATCGCGATCAGGGGGTCCGTGCGCCGGACAGCGCCGGATGGAAGCGCCGATTCTGCCGCGCCATGTCGACGAGGAGTTGGGCCGGAGTGAAGCGCGGACCGAAGCGATCCTGCAACAGTTCGAGGCGTCGGTGCACCTCTGCGATCCCCTGCGCGTCCGCCCACCGGAACGGTCCCCCCAGAAAGGGGGGAAAGCCGAACCCCATCACCGCGCCCACGTCGCCGTCGCGCGGCGACCGGAGCACGCCGTCCTCGAGGCAGCGGATCGCCTCGTTGACCATCGCGAGCACGGTGCGCTCCTGGAGTTCGTCGGGGGGGTAGTCGGTGTCCTCGCCGTCGGGAAAATATGCGTAGACCGACTTGTCGACGCCGCCGCGCTTCCCCTTCGCGTCGTACTCGTAGAAGCCCTTCTTTCCCTTCCGGCCGAGTCGCCCCGCGGCGATCACCCTGACGAGCGTTTCCGAGGGACGAATCCGGGCGCCGAACGCCTCCTTCAATACTTCGGTCACCTTCCCCGCCACGTCCAGCCCCACCTCGTCGAGGAGTGTGATGGGGCCCACCGGAAAGCCGAAGGCGACCAGGGCGGCGTCGAGCGGCTCGATGCGCGCGCCGGAGTCGAGCAGTTGACCGGCCTCGTTCATGAAGGCCGCCAGCGTGCGTGTCGTGTAGAACCCCGGCCCGTCGTTGACGACGATCACCGTCTTGCCGACGCGCTTGCCGTACGCGACGGCGCCGACGATCGCCTCGTCGGTGGTCGCCGAGCCCCGCACGACCTCGAGCAGCGGCATCTTGTGCACGGGGGAGAAGAAGTGCATGCCGAGCACGCGCTCCGGATGCGTGGCGGCGGCAGCGATCGCATCGATCGGGATCGTGCTGGTGTTGGAGGCGTAGATCGCGTCGGCGGGGATCTGGGTCTCCGCCTCGCGCAGCACGCGATGCTTGAGCGCCAGCTCCTCGAACACCGCTTCGATCACCAGGTCGACGCTTCCGAAACCCTGGTAGCCGACCGTCCCGCTGACGAGGCTCGTGAAGTTCTCCAGCTCCCGTGCGTTCATCCGCTTGCGCGCCACGCGCTCGAGTCCGACCGCGCGGACGGCCGCGAGTCCCTTCCCGACGCGGGCGTGGTCGGTGTCCTTGAGCCGGACGAGCGTGTCGTTGAGGGCGGCAATGCTGGCGATGCCCGCGCCCATGAACCCCGCCCCGATGACGCCCAGTTTCTCGACCGGTTGCGGTGCCGGTGCGGCGCCGTCCACCCCCGGATCCTTCTTGAGGGCGGTGGTGGCGAAGAAGAGGAACATCAACTCGCGCGCGACGGGCGACATCGCCAACTCCCCGAAGTGGCGCGACTCCTCCTGGAAGCCGCGCACGCGCCCGTCGACGTAGCCCACCGAGATGGCCTCGAGGGCGGCGAGCGGCGCGGGGTAGTGGCCGCGGGTCCTGGCGACCGTCCGCTCGCGTGCCTGACGAAAGACCACCGCGCGCCCGAGCGGATTCTCGTCGAGCAGGAGGTCGGCCGCACCGCGGCGGCCGCGGCCCACCGCGCGGTCGCCGCTCGCAAGCTCGCCCGCCCGCCGGATCGCGACGTCGCGCAGGATCGACGGATGCACGACCTCGTCGACGAGCCCCATCGTCAGCGCTCGGCGCGCCCGCACGCTCTTTCCGGCCAGGATCATGTCCAGCGCTGACCGCAGCCCGACCAGCCGCGGCAGCCGCTGCGTTCCCCCCGCGCCGGGAATCAGCCCGAGCTGCATCTCCGGCAGCCCCAACGACGTCTTGGGGTGCTCTGTGGCGACGCGATAGGTGCAGGCCAGCGCGACCTCCATCCCGCCGCCGAGGCAGGCGCCGTGGATGGCCGCGACCACGGGGATCTCCAGCAGCTCCAGCCGGTCGAGGAGCTTCTGCCCATCGCGGCTCAACCGCTCCGCCGCCTCCGCCGACGTCACCGCCAGCAGCTCCTCCACATCCGCACCGGCGATGAACGAGTCCGGCTTGCCGCTGATCAGCACCGCCCCGTCGACCGCGTCGTCCCCCTCCAACCGGTCGAGCAGCGGTC
Organism: Gemmatimonadales bacterium; assembly: GCA_038324385.1. Lineage (GTDB taxonomy): Bacteria > Gemmatimonadota > Gemmatimonadetes > Gemmatimonadales > Gemmatimonadaceae > JBBQHX01. The sequence continues at coordinate 11,252 of JBBQHX010000088.1, forward strand.
CGAACTCGTCGCGCATGCGGCGCGAGAGCAGGTTCACCGGCTCGTCCGGCAGGTCGAGGGTGATCACGGCAATGCGATCGATGACGGTCAGCGAAACGGCGAAGGACATAATGGCGGCTCTGGGCTGTGGTCTGTGGGCTCTGGGCTGTGGAACAGCCGCCTTCTACTCCCGCTCGAGTACCATCGCGAAGCCGAGGCCGCCGGCGGCGCAGACGGTGAGGAGGCCGAACTGACCGTCGCGGCGGTGGAGTTCGTTGAGCAGCGTGGTGGTGATGCGTGCGCCCGTGGCGCCGAACGGGTGGCCGATCGCGATCGAGCCGCCCATCACGTTCAGTCGCGCGCGGTCGACCTCGCCAACGGGGCGTGAGAAGCCGGCCCGTTCGGCCCACTCCTGCGATTCGAAGCCGCGCAGATTCGACAGCACCTGCGCCGCGAATGCCTCGTGCATGTCGACCAGATCGATGTCGGCCAGCGTGAGGCCGGCGCGGCGCAGCGCGACCGGGGCGGCGAGCACCGGCGCCTGCAGCAGCTGCTCGCCCGGGTCGAGGGCGGCGTAGGCATACGAGCGAATGAAGCCGAGCGGCTGATAGCCGAGGGCGGAGGCGCGCTCCTCGCTCATCAGCAGCACCGCCGCGGCGCCGTCGCTGAGGGGTGACGCGTTGCCGGCCGTCACGGTGCCATACCGACGGTCGAACACCGGCTTGAGCGCCGCCAGCTGCTCGATGCTCGTATTCTCGCGAATGCCGGTGTCGGCCGTGAGCACGTTCGCGAGCGTGGGCGGGAGCCAGACCGGCACCATCTCCGCCGTCAGGCGGCCATCCGCGGTGCCGGCGGCGGCGAGGCGGTGCGAGCGCAGCGCGAACCGGTCCTGCTCGTCGCGAGTGATCCCGTTGATCTTGGCCATCTTCTCGGCCGACTCGCCCATCGACTCGCCGGTCGTTGGTTCGGCGATCGCCGGCGTGACCGGAACGAGGTCGCGCGGACGGATCGCCGACAGCGCCTTTACCCGCCCCGACATCGATTTGGCCCGGCTGGCGGCGACCAGCGCGTCGGAAAAGCCCGCCGAGTGGAGCACCGGCACGTTCGACAGCGACTCGGCGCCGCCAGCGACGATCACGTCATTGTGGCCGAGGACGATCTGATCGGCCGCGTCGGTGATCGCCTGGTTGCCCGACGCGCAGGCCCGGCTGACCGAGTAGGCCTGCACGTTCCGTGGCAGCATCGGCATCAGCGCGATTTCGCGCGCAATGTTCGGCGCGCGAACATCCTGGACCACCGTCCCGAAGATCAACGCCTCGACCTCGCGCCGATCGAGCTCGGTGCGCTGCAGCAGTTCGGCGACCGCCAGCTTCCCCAGGTCGATCGCGCTCAGCGTCTTGAGGGCGCCACCCGCCTTCGCGAACGGCGTGCGCACCCCGGCGATCACCGCCACGCGGCGTCCCTGGTCGTGATTCGGCATTCGTGAAGGGTAGGCGTGGGAAACGAGGACCGGGAGCAGGCCCGGCAACCAGTTGGCCGATGCTGATGCGGAAGCCGTGCCGCGCGCGAGGCTCGGTCACGGGCCGGGGACGTCCGTCGCGCGGCGCAACAGACCGGCGCGCCGTGATCTTGTTCACCGATTACCCATCGGACGGCGCCCGGCTGATAAGCTTCCACCACGACGCCGGCCTCG
>JBBQHX010000089.1:0-12905 GCA_038324385.1 Gemmatimonadales bacterium
CGCAACGAAACAGAAATACCCATTCAGCGGGATCCGGCCATACCCGCGGTGTCAGGAGGAGCCACCAGCGATCTGTCGCTCGGGGAACTCTTTAAGCGGCTCACGACGGACATGGGAGAACTTGTCCGTCAGGAAGCCACACTGGCAAAGGCGGAATTCCGCCAGACGGCCAGCACGGTCGGCACGAACGCGACGAAGATCGGTATCGGCGTCGTGCTGGCGCTCGCGGGGATGATGGCGGTGACCGCCTTCCTCGTCGTGTTGTTAGGCACGCTGCTGGCCAACTACTGGCTCGCCGCGTTGATCGTGGGCGTCGTGATGCTGGCCATCGGTGGCATACTCGCCAAGAGCGGGATCAGCAACATCACGAGCAGTCTCAAGCCCGAGCAGACTATCGCCACCCTTCGCGAGGATTCCGCATGGGCGAGCCAACAGGCTCGCGACCTCAAGCGTGACCTCACGACCGATCCCACGTCCCCGCACGCGAGGAGATGAGCATGCAGGAGAATCAATCGCAGTCCGGCACCAACACCGGTACCGAGAACTCCGGCGTCGCGGACCAGGCCAGGAAGCTCGTCGCCTCAGCGCAGGACAAGACGACCGAGCAGATGAAGTCAGGCTTCAACAGCGGGAAGTCGCGCGCTGCCGATACGTTGCACGACGTCGCCCGCGCCCTGCGTACCTCGAGCGAGGAGCTCAACGCGAATGCCCCCGGCGGCACGGGCCGCTACGTGGAGCAGGTCGCCGACTCGGTGCAGCGCTTCGCCGATTTCGTCGAGACCGCCGAGCCTGGTGAGATCATCCACCGCACCGAGGACTTCGCGCGCCGACAGCCCGCCGTGATCCTCGGCGGTGCATTCGCACTCGGCCTGATCGCCGCGCGCTTCCTCAAGAGCTCGCGCCGCGCCGACCAGCCGGACTCCCAAGGCCGCAACTGGCAGAATGACTCGCGTCGCCCCGAGATGTTCGACCGCGAGCGCAGCCTGACGGGCTTCTCCGAGCCCTCGGCCGATCGCTATGGCGCTAGTGGTCTCGGCAGCGGCTACCAGGGGTCCTCGGCCGGCGCGAGCGGTGGCACGGGCAACGATCCGCTCCGCTACGGCAGCAGTACGGCTGGCTCCGCGCTCGATGACAACCAGTTCGGTGCATCGGGGACCGGGCGCAACACCGGCAGCGGCGCGAGTGGCCTGGGCACAACCGGGGCGACCGGCGGCACTGGCGGAGCCAACCCCGGCGACTCCTCGACCGATCCGACGCGTCGCGCGGGCGGAGCCGGATCCACCGGGCTCGGGCCCGATGGCACGGAGCGTCGCTGATGGCCCGCGACACTGATCGGCTCGACGATCAGGTGACGGTCACCCGCACTGATCGCGACGCCGCCGAAGACGATCCCAATGCGATTCGCGCCGGGATCGTGGATACGCGCGACCGGATGAGCCACACGCTCGACGAGATCGGCGAGCGGCTCAACCCGCAGAACGTGAAGGCACATGTCAAGGACACCATCCGCGAGACGAGGGAGCACGTTACCGAGTCGATCCGCGAAGCCACGATCGGGAGGGTAGAGCACATGGCACGATCCGCACAGCACCGCGTCACGGAGACCCAGCACTCCATCGCCGACACGATCCGGGACAATCCGATTCCTGCCGCGATGGTCGGCATCGGGCTCGGCTGGCTCATGTGGAACGGACGCAAGGACGACGACGACAACTCGCGTCGTCCGACGTCCCTCAACCGCCCGCCCTACGACAGCAGCCCCTACCGCTCCAGCGCGGCCTACGGCGCGACGGGCGGCGAGGCGTATGGCGACGCCGGCTATCGGGGAACGGCTGGGTACGCCCGTCCGGACTATGACAGCCCGACTGAGCGTGCGCGTGGCGAGTTGGACGACGAAGGCACCAGCGCCGCCGAGCGTGCGCGCGAGCGCCTGAGCCACGCCGGCGATTCGGCCCGTGAGGGTGCGCACCAGCTCGCGGATCGTGCGCACGAGCAGTTCGACTCGATGTCGGAACGCGCGGGCGAACTCAAGGACACCGTTGCCGACCAGACGCGTCGTCAGGCGCGCCGTGTCGAGGACACGTTCTACGAGAACCCCTTGGCGATCGCCGCGGTCACGATGGCCTTGGGCGTCGCCGCCGGAATGTCCGTGCCCGCGACGCACAAGGAATCCAAGCTCATGGGCGGTGCCCGCGATCAGTTCGTTGATCGTGCCCGCGAGGTCATGCACGACACGCGCGACAAGGCGAAGCACGTAGCCGAGCGTGTAGCGAGCGAGACCAGCGAAACGGTGAAGGAAGCCGCCCGCGATGAGGGCCTTACGGCCTGATCCGCTGAGCGACACGCCGCAACGCATCGAGCCCCGCAGCGAGTATCGCTGCGGGGCTCGATGCGTTGTGCCTGTCACGGTCGACGGTCGACGTCCCGGTCGCGCGGCCGCGACGACGCGCACCGCTCGGCGTCGTCAGCCCATGTCGAATTCCTGGGCGTGGGCCACGGCGAACGAGAACGTCTTGGATCGGCTGCGCGTCTCCATGGCGTCGGCCACTCGTTCCAGGCGCGCCGGGATGGCGAGGATCTTTTCCTGCGCCTTCTTCCCCATGTCGTTCAGCCCCTCGATCTTGTCGATTGCCCAGAACTTGATCTGCTCCTCGACGATGCGCAGGTAGTCGCGCGGGCCATAAATGCCCGCCCGGCGGATGACGTCGGCCATCTCGCGGAAGTGCGGCATGTTGACGCCCGGCATGTCGATTGAGGGCATCACGGCGGCCGCGGACTCCAGCGCCCGGTTGGGATCGCGCGCCAGCACTCCATCGAAAATCGCGCGGTAGAAGACGTAGTGCCGCGCCTCTTCCTTGGCCACGTTCGAGAGCACCGAGCCGATCAGCGGTTCGAACTCACTGGCGAGCCTGCCGGTGTTGGCGTGGCTCACCTGCGTCGCCCGCTCCTGCAGCGTCGTGTAGACGAATACGCGATACGGGTCGCTGTCCCACGTCGGCTCGAAGCCGGCGCGGAGATATTCGAACTGCATCCGCTCGAGCACCGGATTGTTGAGGACCTGACTGTCGCGCATGTAGTCGTGCAGGACGGCGCCGTGCCGATCCTCCTCGGCGGTCCAGAGGTTCGTCCAGCCGGTCCAGATGCTGTCACTGCCGAGGTAGACGGCGAGCAGGCGGTGGAAGTGCGGCAGCCCCTCTTCCGTGAGCAGATTCAGCGCAAGCGCGACGCGCGACGGCATGCTGATCCCTCGGGCCCGGTCACGGAGTCCGCGCACGTACTCGTCGGGGTCGGTGTCCGGTGCGGGGGCCAGCAGCTCGCTCGGAAACCAGAGAATACGCTTCGCCTCGTGGTTTGCCATGAGCACGTGCACTTCGGGCTCGAGGTCGGCCAGGACCTCGACCTTGGCGAGCGTCTCGAATTCAGGACTAGTCATTCGGGGCAGTGTAGGGGCAGCCTGTGGCGCAAGGGCGGGCACTGGGCCCGCGTCGCATCTGGCGGAGCGCCGATCCTGACAAGGTAGTCAGTTACGTCGTCCCAGCAGAATACCGCTGGTTCGATGCCGTCGCCATCTCAACGCCTGAACGGGCCCGAGTGCTGCGAAGATCCCGGGCGATCGGGTCGGTGCGTGGAATGCATAGACACACGCAAGCAGCGAGCCTTCCGCCCGGAGTGCCAGGGCACCCGGAAGATGGCTCGCCATCGCCCGCGATGGCGGACGGGCGCTCGTGTTATCTAAGTCCTAACTGGCTGGCTGGGCTCAGGTGCAACCACCCGAGCGACCGCGCGCGCGTCCGCGAATCTGGCGGGCACGTCACGGGTCCGAGCGCCAATGCGCGCGGAGCCGCCGAACGACCCGGAGTTAGCGGACGCGACGCTTCGAGCGCGCGCGACGGCGGGCTTCGGCCGCCTTCAGCTTGCGGGCGTCGCTGGGCTTCACGTAGTGGCGCTTCCGACGCAGGTCCTGCAGGACACCGGACTTCAGCACCTTCTTCTTGAACGCCTTGAGCGCCCAATCCAACCGGTCGTTCTCGTCGAGCGTCACTTCTACCATGTGTGATACCGCCGGTAATGAGAGTTACTGCCGCACGTGCGGCGATCGGTCGAAGCAATCGGGGCCGATTCGACGAATCGAATCGGCCCCCACTTGCTACCGGCCGCGGCGATGCCGCGGCCGAGTGGCTTTAGCGGCCGAGCTTGGTGACGTTCTCGGCGGCGGGGCCCTTCTGGCCCTGCACGACTTCGAACTCAACCCGCTCGCCTTCGGCGAGGGACTTGAAGCCCTGGCCCTGGATGGCGGAATGATGCACGAAGCAGTCCTTTTCGCCGTTCTCAGGCGTGATGAAGCCGAAGCCCTTCTCGTCGTTGAACCACTTCACGGTGCCGGAAATACGCATTGCGATACTCCTAATGGTGTCATGTGGTCGGAGTCCGGAGATGCCGTACGTCCCGACTACGCATGTGATTCGTGAGCTTCGCCCCCACGAAGGCTTCGTTCCGACGGTGTCGGCAACGTGCCGATGAACCGTATGCGACACCCGACGAAAAAGGGCCAACGCGAGAGCGAGGCCCTGTGTCGTCGGTGAAACGTAAACGCGCAAGCGCGCATGTCGCTCCAGAACGGTATCAGGGTCGCCCCGCGATGTCAAGCGCACCCGACCCCAGGCCGCGAGGGCGCGCTACCGTTTCCTCGGCTTCCTCGGCTTCTTCGCCAGCATAGTTCCTCGGCACGTCGGCGCGCCGCAGTGGCAGGGATAACGGCGCTTGACGGCCGGGGTGTGTCGCTCGGTGAGCTCGTACGCGTAATCGTACGCCAGCTCCTCACCCGCGACGATCTCCCGTAGCGACACGATCCAGATCCGGTCCTCGTGCACCTCGGCGTCGCAGTTCGGGTCGCACGAGTGATTGATGAAGCGGGCCGCATTGCCGCCCACCGCTGCATCGATCACGACATCGTCGTCGATCGCGAACAGAAATGTATGGTGCCGTTCACCGTCCACGTCCGAGTCGCGCGCGTCGGCATCGAGCATCGTCAGCCGTTCGCCCGTGTACTCGATGATCCGCAATCCTTCCGGAATGTCGCGGATGGCGAACGCGCCCTCACCCTGAATCGACGAGGCACGAATCTCGAAGAGGCGGAGGGCCAGATCGTCGCGATAGCTCATGACCGGGGGGAAGGTAGCAGCGCCGCGAACGGGGCTTCGTGCGGCCCCGGACTTTGCGGTCCGTCGAGCCGCCACGCATACTCGTGCCTGTCGCGCGGCCCGGAGTCGTCGTCCGCCGCCGGTCGAGCTGCCCCCCGTGTCCACCACAGCTCGCGCCTCACCGTTCCATCCCTCCGCTCGTGCCCAGCCTCTACGATCTTGCCACCCGTTTGCAGGCGTTCGGAATCGGCGATCTGTCGCGCGAGGAGCTCGAAGGATGGTTCGCTCCCGTGCTCATCGCCGACCCGCTCGATGTCTCCGAGAGCGATCCGGAGCCGTGGGAAGACTCCCCCGACGAGGAACGGCTGTTCTGGCGTCTGCTGTACTTCTTCGACGCCAGCGACACTCCGGACGACGACCTGCGCCGTCTCGCCAGACGCGTGGTCGCCTGCCTGGGCACCACGGCCAGCGCAGCCGAGACCTTCGAGCTGCTCCCCATCCTGCTCGATCAGGACCGCTTCTGCACCATCGTCGAACGACACGCGACCGGTGTGATCTCACGGGTGGGCTTTCTCTCCGTGGTCGCGAAGTCGGGCTATCCGGCGCACGTGAAGCTCTGGCTGCAACGTGCGCCGCTGGCCTCGCTGCGGCTGCTCTGCATGCGGCTCACGGGGTCCGAGTATGGCATCGTTATACGGTTGCTCGAGCGGTCGCCGGCCTAGGCGACGGAACGGCCACCGGCGTGGATCCGCGCCACGCCCTCCCGGAATCGAGTATGTTTACGAATGACCCTTGCCAACGACATGATCTCGCCCACGACCGGATTTACATCCCTCGGTCTCGATGCTCGCATTCTCGATGCCCTGACCCGGCTGGGCTACGAGGAGCCCACTCCCGTGCAGCGCGAAGCGATTCCGCCGCTGCTGGAAGGGCGTGATCTGCTGGGGCAGGCTGCCACCGGTACGGGTAAGACCGCCGCCTTCGCACTCCCGCTCCTGCATCGGCTGACGCCCACCGCCGACGCGCGCGAGCGCCTGATCGGTCTGGTGCTGGTGCCGACGCGCGAGCTCGCGATGCAGGTCGCCGAAGCGGTACACCGGTATGGCAAGGAGCTTGGCGTCATCGCGCTACCCATCTACGGCGGCGCCTCGATGGACTCGCAGATCCGCGCGCTCAAGCGCGGCGTGGACGTCGTCGTCGCCACGCCGGGGCGCGCGCTCGATCACATCCGGCGCCGCACGCTGCGCCTGAACTCCGTTCAGGTGGTGGTGCTCGACGAGGCCGACGAGATGCTCGACATGGGTTTCGCCGAGGACCTCGAGGCGATCCTCGACGAGACGCCGGCCACGCGCCAGACGATGCTCTTCTCGGCCACGCTGCCGCCGCGCATCGCCGATATCGCGAACAAGCACCTGAACGACCCCGTGCGGGTGCGGATCCATCGTGAGGCAGTGCCGGCGGGCAGCGCGCCGCGCGTGCGCCAGGTGGCGTACATTGTCTCCCGCGCGCACAAGATGGCCACCCTCGGCCGGGTGCTCGACATCGAGAATCCGACGTCGGCGATCGTCTTCTGCCGCACGCGAACGGAAGTCGACGAGCTGGCGGAAACGCTGAACGCGCGCGGCTATCGCGCCGAAGCGTTGCACGGCGGACTGTCGCAGGAGCAGCGCGACCGAGTGATGAAGAAGTTCCGCGCGAATACCGCGGATCTGCTCATCGCCACCGACGTCGCCGCACGCGGACTGGATGTCGAGCACGTGTCGCACGTCGTCAACTACGATGTGCCGGCGGCCGCGGAGTCGTACGTGCACCGCATCGGGCGGACGGGACGCGCTGGGCGCGAGGGCGTGGCGATCACGCTCGCCGAGCCGCGCGAGCACCGCCAGCTACGCAACATCGAGCACCTGACGAAGCAGACGATCGAGATCGCGACGATCCCAACGGTTGCCGATCTGCGTGCACGCCGGCTCGAGCTAACGCGGGCCTCGTTGCGGGAAACGATTCTCGAGGGTGAGCTGGATTCGTTCCGCGTCGTCGTCGAGTCGCTGGCGCAGGAGTTCGACATCATGGACGTCGCGGCGGCCGCGGTGAAGCAGGCGGACAACCGTGACAGCGCGGGCGCCGAGGTCGAGATCCCGACCGCCGCCCCGCGCGGCGACCGTGCGGCGCGACCGCGGAGCAACGAGCGGTCGGGCTCGGATCGCGGAAGTTCGGAGCGTGGCGGGTCTGAGCGCGGACGGCCGTCTCGCGATCGCAGTTCGGGAGGCGGTCAACGCGAGCGGATCACGCCGGAGTGGGAGGTCACGCGCCTCTACATCGGCGCCGGACGCAACGCCAACGTGCGCCCGGCGGATCTCGTCGGCGCGATCTCGAACGAGGTCGGCATCGACGGGCGAGCCGTCGGCGCGATCCAGATCGCCGACAAGTTCTCGATCGTCGAGGTGCCGGAGGAGATCGCCGAGGACATCATCACGGCGTTGCGGGCGACGACGATCAAGGGGAAGCGCGTTCCCGTTCGCCGCGATCGAGACGTCTGACGATGCCGTTCGGCCGAGCGGCGCGGACTAACGGATACGTACCGACGTGATGCACTATCGCCGCACTCAGATCGGCTACCTCTCGCTCGCGATCACCGGCGCCGCCATCCTCTGGATGGTCGGCGCCGTGCTCCGCTGGGGCTCGACGCTGTTGCTGATCACGATCGCCGTGTTCGTGCTCCTTGGCTGGGCGTTCTCCTCGCTCACGATCGAAATTGACGAGCAGGAACTCCGGCACCATTTCGGGCCGGGTGTCTGGAAGCGCCGCATTCCGCTTGCCGAGATCGCCGGAGCGGCCGTCGTGCCGAGCCGATGGTGGGAAGGGTGGGGAATTCGCTTCACGCCGCGCGGCATGCTGTACAACGTGTCGGGATTCGGGGCGGTCGAGATCATCATACGCGACGGCACTCGGTTCCGGCTGGGCACGGACCAGCCCGATCGGTTGCGCGACGCCATTCGTCAGGCGGCCGCGTCGGCCCGTGATGCAGCGGACCAGCCGTTGACCGAGGTCGGCGCCGACCACGAATCGGTCGACCGCTGATTGCCGACCGGCAGTTGCTAGATTTGTCCGACCGCGTCCGACGCGCGTGCCGAGAGGCACGCTCGCCAACGCGAACCATCATTCGAACAGGAGCTGGGTCATGGAATCGTACAAGCTGTGGATCGAGGCCGAGGAGTGGGAGCCGGGCGAGTGGCAGCCCGAAGATTCCGTCACTGACGCGATCGTCACCCTCGCGGACGGCTCGCAGTGGGTGGCGACGGTATGCGCGTTCGATCATATCGCCGTGCTGCGCGCGCGATGCGCCGAGAACGGTGAGTGCCTGGCGGGCAAGTATCTCTGGGCGTCGGACCTGATTCTCGTCGACAGCACGGCGCGCAAGAACGTCGATGCCGTCGTGCGCGACCTGATCGCACAGGGCGAGCTGCAGAGTGCCTTCCGCGAGGTGGACACCGAAGCCGAAGAAGCGGCCGCCGACGCCTGACGCCGCTGCAGTTAGGCGAGTCAGGCGCTCGTCAGGTGCTCGTCAGGTGCTCGTCAGGTGCTCGTCAGGTGCTCGTCAGGTGCTCGTCCGGTGCTCGTCAGGTGCCGGGTTCGCGTTCGACGACGATCGTGAACCTCGCCGCCAGCGCGGCGATCCCGCCGACGGCGGCCCAGAAGGGAAGCAGTGCGGCGCCGACGACGCCGGCGGTCAGCGGCACGTCGAGCACGGTGCGTCCCTCGCCGTTGCGAATCACGACGCGGCGCACGTTTCCCTCGCGGAGCATGGCTCGGAGTTTGGACACGAGCTGATTGCCGCTGACGTGTACTTCCTCGGGCTGGCGCAGTTCGTCGGTCATGGGGTCTCTCGATCGTGAAGGGAGCAGCTGGACGGGATGGAGCGCACCGCCACCGGTGCGCCCCATCCCGTTCAAGCATGTTGGGGAGTCTATCGGCAAGCCGGGTGCGGCGTCAGGCGCGTCGGCCCATGACGACCAGCGCGAGGCCGACGACGATCGCCCCGATGCCCACGACGGGCGGAACGAAACCGCGTTCCTCCGCCGCCACGCTGACCGGTCCGACCGAAACCTCCGATCGGTCCTTGACGAAGGAGAACCCGCCGAGGGCGAGCACGATTGCTCCGCCGACGATGAGGATGATGCCGATGATGCCGATCGGTTTCACGGGTCGAGCTCCGGGGAGAGGGCGAGAACGCCGCGGCGGACGCCACGGTGTGAATCAGGCGACCGAATGGCCGCCGCCGCGCGTGGAGCCGTGCAGCACTTCGACGAACCGCATCGCGCTACGGCGCGCCCCAGGGGGCCGGCGGCGCGGCGACGGCGTTGGCGAGATCGAACTCAATTCGGAACCGTCGATCGGTTCCGCCCCGACGCAGGGCGTAGGCGAATCGTTCGCCGGGGTGGACCTCCACCGTCCAGACGTTCCTGGCCGCCGCGGGAATCAGCGCGGCCGTGAACGAATCCGCAGGAAACTCCTGAACCTGCGCCGTTCCCGCCGCGCGCGTGTCGCCACCATACTGCGTCACCGAGTCCTCGCTGCCGTCGGCGTGGCGGTGATCATGCTTCAAGCGAATGCCGTCGGCCGTTCGGGTGAGTACCCACGTGCGCGAGCGATCCTCACCGACATGAAACGGGATTCGGATCACGTCGTCGGTGCATTCGCGGACGTGCATGACTAGACGTTTGTTGGCAAAGGCGGTGTCGCCCGCCGGCGCTTCGATCAGCCGTCCTTCATACGCATTGTCGCAGAGCGCCGACAGGTCGGCCCAGTACTGGGCCTGGGGCGCGGGGAGGTCGCGCGAGGCGGTGCAGCCAGCGAGAAGGGCGCTCCCGAGGATCAGCAGGGAGCCAACGGCGGATCTGGCCATGGGGGCGGCGGTCGTGGGGAGGGGCGTAGACGGTGCTCCTACCATCGGCCGCCGCGCAGCCGCCGTCAATCGCGGCCGGAGTATTCGCACACCTCCCGCGAGTGGCTGGTGGCGTTGGCGGAGGCGTTCGCGTGTAACTTGGCGTGCGGGCGCCCGTCGGGGCGTCTGCCCATGTGCGTGACGACGAGCGCCGTCGCGTGCCGCCCCCAACGTTCGCGATGATCTCATCAGCCCGCTATCCCGTCCCGGCGGCCGTCCACCGGGCGGAACTCGATGTTCGGCGTAGCCGCTTCATCACGACCCTGGCGCCCGCGCCGACTGTGGACGATGCCACGGCGTTCATCCGCGCGGTCAGCGCCGAGTTCGCGGACGCGACGCACAACTGCTGGGCGTATGTCGCGGGCCCGCCGGGGACGACGGCACAGGTCGGGATGAGCGACGACGGCGAGCCGCACGGCACCGCGGGACGGCCGATGCTGACGGTGCTCCTGCACAGCGGGGTGGGCGACATTGCAGCGGTGGTCACTCGCTACTTCGGCGGCGTCAAGCTGGGGACGGGAGGCCTCGCTCGCGCGTACGGAGGCGGCGTGCAGGACGCGCTCGCGACGATGCCGCGCGCCGAGCGCGTGGAGCTGGTCGCCCTCGCCCTCGTCGTGGCGTACGGTGACATCGGGGCCGTGCAGCAGCTGCTTGCCACCTACGAGGCCGAGATCGTGGGCCAGGAGTACGTGACCGACGTGCGGTACGCGCTTCACCTTCCCGTCGGACATTTTGACGCCTTTCGAGGTGCCGTGCTCGACGCGACACGCGGCCAGGCACAGCTCACCACGCCGGACGACGAACCGTTGTAGCGGCCGCCCGGGTTGACGCCGCGCCGTTGGGCGCGAGCTTGCGGCGTGCTCCTCTATGCCTTCGATCTCATCGGCGTCGCCGTGTTCGCAGTTTCGGGTGCCCTCGCCGCCGGACGGAAGGGGCTCGATCTGCTCGGGGTGATCGTGCTCGCGCTGGTCACCGCGACGGGCGGCGGGACGATTCGCGACCTCCTGCTCGACCGTCATCCGATCTTCTGGCTGGCGGACCCGGCCTACCTCACGATCATCACCCTCTCGGCGCTCAGTACGGTCGCGTACGTGCGGTGGCGCCCACCGCCACGGGGGTCGCTGCTCGTGGCCGACGCACTGGGGTTGGGGCTGTTTGCGGTGGCTGGCGCGCAGATCGCCGAACAGGCTGGCGTACCGGTGCTCGGGGGGATCGTGCTCGGCACGATCACCGGCTCGGCGGGCGGGGCCGTGCGCGACGTGCTCAGCGCCGAAATCCCGCTGGTGCTGCGCCGCGGAAATCTCTATGCGAGTGCGGCGGTCGCCGGGACGGCCGTCTACTTCCTCCTGGCTGCGGCAGGAATGCCGCGCACGGGCGCGACGATCACCGGGATGCTCGTGGTGGTGGCAGTGCGGTTCGCGGCGATCTGGTGGCGGCTGCAGCTTCCGGTATTCCAGATGCAGGACGACTGGGCGGCTCCGCCCCGTCGGTCCCGACGCGACCGGGGGGCGCGGCCGCCCGCCGAGCCGCCCGGAGGCGGCTGATCGATCTCGTGGCGGCGGCGTAGCGACGAACGCCGCGCCGGGGCGGGATCCTCCGAGCCACCGAGAGTGTTGACCTCCGTCGGCCGCGAGTGAAGGCCGCCACACGCGAGCGTCGGCGCCGCGTTCGGCAGTGCCGGACCTCGTGAGGGTCGGCGCTCTCCAACGTCCACCGGCCTTGCGTGCTTACTTTCCTGACGACGCGCTGCGAGATGCCGCAGAGCGCTGGCGCGAGGCTCGGCGGCGTCGCCATCGTCGACGTAGATTGAGCGAACAGTGGGCGAAGATCCAGCGTACGTTGAACGGCGCCGCCGCCGTTTGCGTCGACATGTCGGATTCCCGGACCCGTTCCCGCTATGAGTCAGCTCGTCGTGACAGCCTACCGCCCGCGACCCGGGCAGGAAGCCGAGCTTCTGACCTGTGTTCGCGATCACCTGCCGCTGCTGCGTCGATCCGGGCTGGCGACGGATCGGCCGGGCGTCGTGATGCGGGCGGCAGACGGGACGTTGGTGGAAGTCTTTGAATGGCTGTCGGCGTCGGCGATCGACCGGGCGGACGCAAACTCGGAGGTGCGCGACCTCTGGGACCGATTTGCCGCCTGCTGCGACTACGTCCCGCTGGCCGATCTGCCCGAGTGCCGCGTGATCTTCTCGCCCTTCCAACCGATGGCGCTCTGATCTGGCGCTGACCGCGCGCGGCGGGCCGTGGCCCGCCAGACCGTTAGCTTCCCGGCGTGGACGAATCCAGCAGGGACGCCGGGTGGCGCACGATTGAAATGGAGGGCTTCGAGATCCTCGTCGGGACGAGCGCGCGCGACAACGACCGCCTGACGCTGAAGGTCGCCGCCCCCAACGATCTCTGGCTGCACGCGTCCGGGTTCGCAGGCAGCCACGTCGTCATCCGGAATCCCGAGCGCGTCGAGATCCCGCGCGACGTCGTGCGGCGCGCAGCGGAGCTGGCCGTCTTTCATTCCAAGGCACGCACGGCCCGCGGAAAAATCGACGTTCACGTCTGCCGTGCGGGCGACGTTCGCAAGCCGCGCGGCGCTCCCCCCGGTCAGGTCCAGCTCCAGCGGTGGGACACCGTAAAGGTCTACCCGAAAGGATGACGACCCGTTGCCGCCAGGCCGCCGCCGCACGCCCCGCGGGCGATCAGCGACGGTGTAGCGCCGCGAGATCGAACGTCGACGGCGTGGTGTCCGCGCTCATGTTCCGCCGGAGATGGGCGAGCGAGCGGCGGTTCTCGTCAGGCGATATCGACGCGATGCAGATCGGAGGGGAC
>JBBQHX010000090.1:0-12860 GCA_038324385.1 Gemmatimonadales bacterium
CGACGGGCGAGGGAAGCTTCGCGTTGATCGACGCGACCAGGTCGGCGAGGGAGCTGGGCCCGCGCGAGTTGCTGAGCGCGACAGGGTGGCCGGCGCGAGCGAACAGCCGGGCCACCGTGCCGCCGATGTTGCCGGAGCCGATGATGCCGATGCGCATGATGCGGGGAGTCGGAGTGTCCACGAGTCGAAGACGGTCCGCGCCGACCGATATGTGCAGCCATCTCGCACGGTAACGATTATCGAGTGGGAGCGAATCCCCCAATGTCCGCTCGTTAGCGTACCGCGGCGTAGAAGCGCAACGCGGCGCCGTTGCTCCGAAACCCCGCTTCGCGGAACGCCGCCGCATGAGGCGACGCGGACGCCCGCTCCCCGTTCACCGTCTCGATAGTGACATCGTGCCGGGTGCCGCCCGCCGATCGGGCCGCCAGGCGCGCGGCGAGCGCCGTCGCCGCGGCCGCCACCTCGGCGGGATCCGCACCCGCCGCGACATGCACGCGGGTGCCGCGTCCCTCCGCCGTGAGCACGATCCGACCCGCGACGGTCACGAGCAACGCGCCCGCCCCGCGCGGCCGCGCCAGCGGATCGGCGGCGGTTCCCGCGGTGAGTGGCAGCGCGTGCACGTTGGCCGGGTCGGACGACGCGAGCACCACCGGCGCGCGATCGTCGTCGTCCGGCGGGGCGCGAAGGAGCTCGATCGCGTCAGGCAGCGCGAACTGGGCACCCGCCAGCCCGGCAACGAAATAGCCGCGCTGTACCTCGCCGCGGAACTCGAGCCGTTTGAGCTCGTGATAGATGGCCCGCCATTCGACCGTCGGGTGCTCGCGGCGCCACCAGTCGCGCGAGACGATGCCGTAGCGCGCGAGCCACTGCCGCGCGACCGCCTCCGCCCGTTCGGCGTCGTCCGCCGGCGGCCCGAGGGTGCCCGGAGTGTGGAGCAGCGACCAGCGCCCGCCCCAGCTCGCCCGTTCGGGGCGATCGGGGCGCTGCCAGCGCGCGATGCGGCGCGGGTTCACGCGCCGCTGCACGATCGGCGGGGCAGAGCGGGTGAAGTCGGCAGGGAGCCAGCGGGTGGGGTCGGGCTCGTCACGGCGCGTGGTTGGGAACGTCGGCGTGTGGCGCAACACGTCGCGCAACGCGTCGACCGTATCGTTGGTGACGATCCCCGCCGCGACCAGCTCGCGCAGCGCGTCGCGCAGGCGCTGCGGGCCGAGCGTGGTGGATGCGGCGAGATCGGCGGTGAACTGCGCGCCGCCCGCGCGCAGCGCCTCCCGCACGACGCGCGCGCTCTCGCCGAGCGCGGAGTCGTCAGGCGAGGATACGAGCCAGAGTTGGCCCGTCCCGCGCTCGAAGAAGCGGATCCGTCCCACCGACGGCAAGGCGGCGTCGCGCTCGCGCGGATCGGCCGCCCAGACGAGGGCGCCGCCGCCGGCCGCCCGCGTCAGCGCGTTAGGCGTGTAACCGACGACGCGGGCGGGGAGATAGTCGCGTTCCCACGCCGCCGCCGGACGCGCAACGCCGTACAGTTGCGCGAGCGCATGGACCGTGTCGTCAGCTTCGACCTGCGTGCCTGACGCGACGTGCTGCCACCGTTGAACGAACCGGGCGAAGGAGGCGATCGGCACGGCTTCGATCTGCTTGCGGGCATCGGCCAGCTCCCGCCGCCGCGCCTGTTCGAGCAGCCGGCGCGAGCACCAGCGCACCACGCCGCCGCGACCGAATACGCCGCGCACCAGCGTCCCCACGCGCTCCCACTCCTCCAGCCGCCGCTTCACCCAGCGTTCATCGAAGGCGTAGCGCGCACGCACGTCGCCCACCGACACGGGCCCGGCCAGAGCCAGCCATCGCGCGAGGATCTCCCGCCGCGCGACGCGCGGCTCGAGCGCGGCCGCGCGCAGCGGGGCGGGAACCACCGCGTCGGCGGGCTGCGCCTCAAGCGCCACGCCGGCGCGGACGGTCGTCAGGCGCGCGTCGCCGAACGCCGCCGCATACCGGCCGAAGTTGTCGACGAGCAGGAAGCGCGGCTCGTCCCCCCCGCTCGCCGGGAGCTCCGCAGCGATCAGCCGGCCGCTCTTCAGCAGGTCGTGCAGCGGATCGCCGCGCCGCCACTCGCCCGGCGCGGCGATGCGCGCCGCAAGCTCCGCGTGGGTGAGGTCGCCCGCGCGATCCACCAACAACGCCAGTTCGTCGGCATCGCGTGCCTGACGACCCTCGGCCGTGCCGCGGCGGCGGGCGAGCAGCGATTCCAGCACCGCGAGGGTCGGGTCGTCGGCACCGGGGCCGCCCATCAGCTCGTCCAGCAGCGCGCGATCGAGCGAGAGCAGCGCCGCGCGCTGCTCGGCCCGCGGCGTGTCGTCGCCGTACATCCAGTCGATCACGAAGCCGAATTGCAGCGAGGCCGCGAACGGCGACGCCACCTCGGTCGCCACCACGCGTATCGGAAGGTCGCCCGAGGCGATGCGCCCGAGCGCCGCACGCAGCGCGGTCATGTCGAACGTGTCCTGCAGCACCTCGCGATACGTCTCCATCAGCACCGGGAACGCCGGATACTCGCGAACCGCCTGCAGCAGATCGAGCGCCTTGAGTCGTTGCAGCCAGAGCGGCATGCGGCGGCGCGGGTTGCCGCGCGGCAGCAGGAGCGCGCGTGCGGCATTCATGCGAAAGCGTGCCCCGAACAGCGATGACGCACCCACCTCCTCGAGCAACAACTGCTCCGCGTCCCCCGCCGAGAGCGAGCGGATCACGTCAACCGGCGGCGCGCCGGCGAGATCGGGGAGGCGCAGCATGAGACCGTCATCCGTGGTGAGCACCTGCACGTCGACGCCGAGCCGCTCGCGCATGCGGCGCCCGAGCGCCATCCCCCACGGAGCGTTGACGCGTCCGCCGAAGGGCGCGTGCAGCACCATGCGCACCGACCCCACCTCGTCGCGGAACCACTCCAGCACGAGCTCGCGGTCGTCAGGCACCACCTCGGTAACGGCCCGTTGCGCCTGCACGTACTCGGCAAGGCTGCGCACGGTCGGCTCGTCGGCCGAGTAGTCGCGGCCGATGGTGTCGAGATCGTCGCGGGTGCGGGCCGCGTCGAGCGCGCGGCGCAGCGTGCCGACGCGGCTCGTCAGGTGCGACGACCGCGCCATGAACTCGCCATGCCAGAAGGGGAGCCGCGCGGGCGCGCCTGGCGCGGGAATCACGACGACGCGATCGTGCTCGATCGCCTGGATGCGCCAGGTGGTCGACCCGAGCTGAAAGGCGTCGCCGACGCGCGACTCGTGTACGAACTCCTCGTCCAGTTCGCCGAGCCGCGTGCGGTCGGGAAGGTTGACGGTGTAGAGGCCGCGATCGGGGATCGTGCCACCGGAGATCGTCGCCACCATCCGGGCCGACCGCGTCGGCGTGAGGCGGTCGCTGACACGATCCCAGTGAATGCGCGCCTCCAGCTCCGCGGCGATGTCGGATGGATACTTGCCGGCGAGCATCGCCACCGTCTCGTCGAACGCGGGGCGGCTCAGCGCGTGATAGGGATAGGCGCGCCTGACGAACCGGTACAGCTCGTCGGCCGTCCATTCGGGGTCGTCCGACGCGACCATCGCGACGATGAGCTGTGCCAGCACGTCGAGCGCGTTCTGGATCACCACCGTGGGCTCGACGTCCCCCTCGCGCATCGCGGCGAGAATCGCCAACTGTTCCAGCGCGTCGTCGCGGAATGTAGGGACAAAGACCCCGCGGCTGGTCGCATCGAGCGAATGCCCGGCGCGCCCGACGCGCTGCAGCGCCGACGCCACCCGCTTGGGGCTCTGGAGTTGCACCACCAGTTCGACCGAGCCCACGTCGATGCCGAGTTCGAGCGAACTGGTGGTGACCAGCGCGCGGAGCTCGCCCGCCTTGAGCCGCTCATCGAGCAGCAGTCGACGCTCGCGCGAGAGCGAGCCGTGATAGGGCAGCGCGAGTTCCTCGCCCGCGAGCGCGTTGACGCGCGCCGCCATCCGCTCGGCCTGGGCGCGGTTGTTGACGAAGACCAGCGTCGTGCGTGCCTGACGAATCTGCTCCACGACGAGCGGGGCGACCGCCGTCCAGATCGTGCCATCGACATGGGCGAGGTCCTGCACGGGCGAGATCACGCGAGTCTCCATCCGCTTGACGAGCCCGCAGTCGACGATCTCGACCGGGCGAAAGCGCGGTGGCGCCGGCGCGGCGGGCGCGTCGTCAGGCGTCGGCGCCGTCGCGGGCATGTCGCAGCCGCCGAGGAAGCGCGCCACCTCGTCGAGGGGGCGCTGCGTCGCCGACAGCCCGATGCGCTGCGGGACGTCGGGTGCGAGGCTCGCCAGCCGCTCGAGTGTCAGCGCGAGATGGGCGCCGCGCTTGGTGCCCGCCACCGCATGGATCTCGTCGATGATCACCGCGCGCAGCGAGGTGAACATGGCGCGGCCCCGCACGCTCGTCAGCAGAATGTGCAACGATTCGGGCGTCGTGATCAGGATGTGCGGGGTCGTGCGCAGCATCTTCGCGCGGGCCGACGCCGGCGTGTCGCCCGTACGCACCGCGACGCGAATCGTCGGGAAAGGCACCCCCTCGACGAAGAACCGGTCCGCCAGTTCGGTGAGCGGACGCTCGAGGTTGCGCTGGATGTCGTTGTTGAGCGCCTTGAGCGGCGACACGTACAGCAGGTGCACGCCGTTGGCCAGCGGCGCCTCGGCCCCCTCGGTGATCAGCGCGTTGACCTCCCAGAGGAAGGCCGCCAGCGTCTTGCCCGTGCCCGTCGGCGCGAGAATGAGCGTGTCCGACCCGCTCGCGATCGCCGGCCACCCGGCGCGCTGCGGCGGCGAGGGCGCCCCGAGTGTTTCGGCGAACCAGCGGGCGACGATCGGATGGAAGAGGGCGAGTGCGGGGTCGGCCATGGACGCGCGTAGTGCGATTCTCGTGCACGGCCGGGTGCGCCCCGCCGCGAGGACGATCCTGCGGCTCTCTCACTCCCCCGATCCGGAGTTTCCGGGGACGTGTCGTGGCCCGTGTCCCTCGGTTAGCATCAACCCGATGGCCACTGACGAACCGGGCGTCACCAGCACAGGAGCTTTCCTGTCCTCGAACGCGATCCGTCACTGTCTGCTGCTCGCAGGCACGCTCGCCATCGGCGCCTGCCGTAGTACGGGACCGCAACTGCTCCCGAGCGTCACGGCAGCCTCAGCGTCCAGCGATTCGGTGCCGACACCGGCTCCATCCATCGAAATCGAACCGTTAGTGACCCCGGTCACTGACGGCCTCGTTACGGGTGATACGGTTGATACCCATATCTGGGAATCCGAGCCCACGCTGGTGCTGCATAGCGTGGTCGGCGAGGCGACGTATTACGCCGATATGTTCGAGGGGCGTCTGACGGCCAGCGGCACGCGCTTCCGTCAGGCCGATATGGTGGCGGCACATCGAGGCTTTCCTTTCGGCACGGTGGTTCGCGTCACCAATCTGCGGAATGATCGCGCCGTCACGGTCACGGTTACCGACCGCGGTCCATTCGGCGCGATCGCCGAGCGCCGCAACACCATCATTGACGTCTCGCGACGGGCAGCGCGCGAACTACGGTTCATCGCCGCGGGCCGGACGCCCGTGCGTGTGGACGTCCTGCTCTGGGGAGGTGGCCGGTAAGCAGGGCAGACGTGAATCCGCGACGATGGCGCGTGAGGCGGCGCCTCCCGGGCCCGGTTACGCGTCAGGCGGCGGGGTAACGAGCGGTGGCACGGCTGCGTTCGCGTCAGGCTCCAGCGCCGCCCAGGCCTCGAACGCCTCCACCCCGCTCGAGATGTGCCCGCCGCACAGCGCGCCGCTCGGGCCATAGGAGGCGTCGAGGTCGCGCAGGATGCCGTTGTGGAGATCGTAGACCATCGCGTGCACGGTGAGCGACTGCCCACGGGCCCACGCCGCCTCGACGATCGGCGTTCGGCTGAGCGCGTAGCCCTGCTCCATCGCGTTGAGCTCGACGAGGCGGCGGTAGCGCGCCGCCTCGTCAGGCATGGTGGCCAGGTCGGCCTCGTGGAACCGCATCACGTCCTGGACGCGGCGGAGCCAGTAGTCGATCAGTCCGTGCCGGTCGGTGGACATCGCCGCGAGCACGCCGCCGCAGCCGTAGTGGCCGCAGACGATGATCGCCTTGACGGCCAGCACGTCGACCGCGTAGTGGAGAACGGCGAGGAGGTTGGCGTCCGCGTGATGGACGAGGTTGGCCACATTGCGATGCACGAACATCTCGCCCGGCACCGCACCCGTGAGGAGTTCTGCCTGCACGCGGCTGTCGGAGCAACCGATGAAGAGGAACTCCGGCTGCTGTGAGCTCGAGCGGCGCTGGAAGAAGCCCGGATCGGTCCTCGTCATCTCGCTGACCCACTCGCGGTTACGGCGGAAGATGCGCTGGTACGGGGTCTCGTCGACCATGGGAGCAGAGGGACGGGGAAGCCGCTGGCGATTGCACGAGTATGTGAGGCGTCGGTCCCGTTCGCGAGTGGCCCCGAAGATTCGCCGCCGGCGACGCGCGCGAGCGGCCCACACGCGCGGCTCAGTCGTCGAGCGCGATGCCGTAGCGATCGAGCGTGCGCCCGAACGAGCCGCGATCGGCCCGAACGCCATGCTGGCCGCGCGTGACGACCGCGTCACCCGCGCGGTCGAACAGGGCGATCGCGAGCTCGTCGTCATCGAGCCTGCACCGGTACGCGATGCCGTCGACCCGATCCGGATGCGCCCAGAGCGACCGCGCCCAGCGGCGCGCGGTGCCGTGCGGCCCGTGCGTCACCGCCGCGGTCGCGCCGGCGACGACCAGTCCCCGACCGTTGAGCGCGGCCAGGCGGAGTGTGCGGGTGACCTCGATCGTGGCGAGCGCCCGCGCATTCACCGCGGCGCGCGAGAGCAGGCGCACGGCCGGCCGCCGCAACAGCGATTCGGCAAAGGCCCCTTCGCGGCTGAGACTCAGATAGCAGACGCGGAAACCACCGGGGTCTTCCGCCGGGCGTTCGGTGGCCCGGTCCGGTGCCTCGCCCGGGTCGTCGAACCGGCCGCGGGGGGGAGTGCCCGGCGCCGGCCCGAACCAGAGCGGATCGCGCTCCGCCCCGCTCATCCGGTAGAGCAGCGTGCCAGCGGCGACGGTGCGGGTGGCGAGGGTGCGGCGATCGAGGTCGGGCGGCGGAAGCGGTTCCGGGATCGCGATTCAGGCGCCGCCCTCGCCGTAGTTGGCGACGACCGTCAGCGCTTCGCTCACGCGCCCAGCCACGATCAACCCCGACACACTGGAGCCATCATCGACCGCGTCTCGCGCCACGAGGAAGTCTAGCTGGGCCCAGAGCCCGGTGATGGGAATCCGCGCCACCACCGCGAGCACCTCGCGCACTCCATCCCGAACGTGTCCGTCCGGGTCGAATTGGAAGGCGGGGAAGCGCCACTCGCCGCCATACTCGACGGCCAGCAACTGGTGGCGGAGCCGCTTTTTCCGTACGCCTTCTGTGGTCATCCCGAGCAGTTGCGCCGCGACGGCCGCCGATATCGTTGGCACGGACTCCAGGAGCTGCCCCTTCTCGCCGGCCGCGCGGGCGATCGCGGCGGCTTCCGGATCGGCCGCCGCCAGCGCCGGACTCGCCTCGGCAAGATGGCTCACCAGCGTTGCCAGGCTCCCGGCGCCGGTCTGCGCGGCCGCGGCCGCCTTGAGCACGTCGAGGGGGGCAGTCGCGAGCAGACTGCGCATCGCGTCGAGCATGCGTTCGGCCAGCGGTTCGGTGACGGCCTCTCGCTCACGCGTGAGTCCGGGCATATCGTGCAGCAGCGCGACGGCGGCGGTGCTCATTCCAGGCGCTCCCAAGTCGGTTGTCCATGTTAGAATACGATCCTTCCCGGACAGACGCAACCCGCGGTGGCCGTCCGGAGGCGGAAAGCCATCCGGTTGTGGTGCTCCCACATCCCATTCCCGTAGTCTCGATGCTTCTCTCACGCCTTGCAGCCTGGCGCCTTTCCTGGACGGCGTGCGCCATCGTCCTCGCCGCATGCACTGGCGGCGACGCCGAGAAGGGCGCGGCGCCGTCGACCAGTGGCGTCGGGGCGACCGTCGATGCGGCCCGCGACCGCGAAACGCGCCCCTGGGTGGTGACGCACGACGGCTATGGCCCGCTTCGCGCGGGGATGTCCGTCGGCACCGCGCGAACGGCGCTCGACGGGGAGTTCGCCCTCGCCGACTCGACCGCGTCCTGTCAGCACGTCGCGGTGGACGGCGCGCCGGGACGCGTGCTGGCGATGGTCGTCGACGGCCGGGTCGCGCGGGTCGAGGTCGCCGACGGCAGCGTGTCGACGGATCGCGGCGCACGCGTCGGAGACACGGAGGCGCGGATCGACTCGCTCTACCGCGGCGAGGTGACCGCCGAGCCGCACAAGTACACCGACGGGCGCTACCTCGTCGTGCGGCCGACGTCGGCGGCGGACAGCGGCTACCGCCTGATCTTCGAGACCGACGGGGCGCGCGTGGTGACGTACCGCGCCGGCCTCCGCCCCGAGGTCGAGTGGGTGGAGGGGTGCGGCTGACCCTCCGCCCTCACCGGTCCGCTCGCGCGCTCCGCTCATGAGTTCTGAGCTACGCGCGCGCGCGGAGGCTGAAGAGGTGCTCGGCGTCCGTTGTGTCGTCGGCGCGGGTGCGGACGAAGGCTTCGAACTCTCGAAGCAGGTCGCTCGCGGGCGGCTCGGGCGCGCTGCCGTTGATCACGGCGTCGATCAGGACGCGCTTCGTTCGCATGGCATGGCTCACGAACTCGTCCACCGTACCGCTGGCCGAGAAGTAGGTGATGTTGACGGTCTCGCGCTGCCCGATGCGATAGGCGCGGTCCTCGGCCTGCCAGTGGTTGGCCGGCACCCAGTCGAGATCGTTGAACACCACCTGACGTGCGGCGGTCAGGTTCAGTCCGACGCCGCCGGCGATCAGGTTGGCGACGAACACGCGCACCGTGTCGTCGGTCTGGAAGCGATCGACCAGTGCCTGACGCCGCGCCGTCGGCGTCGCGCCGGTCAGGACCACCGCCTGCTCGCCGAAGTGCGCGGCGATGCGCTGCACCGGCTCGTCGAATGCACTGAAGACGATCACCTTCTCGCCCTGGGCGATCACGCCCTCGACGAACTCGATCGTCGTGGCGGTCTTGGCGCGGGCAATCTGCTGGCGCGCCTTCGTGAGGGCGGCGAGGAGCTGGATGCGCCCGCGGTCGGCGCTCCCCGAGCGGCTGCCTGACGCGAGCAGGGACAGCACCCGGCGCGTGTCGGCACGTCCGGTGGCGTGCGGCACCATCACCGCCACCCAGCGTCGGAGCTTGGGCGGAAGATCGAGCACCTCGTCCTTGGTCCGCCGCAGCATCACGTCGCGGACCTCCGTGCGCAGCTCCGCAAGATTGCTCGCGCCCGTGGTCACCCAGCCGAAGCCGTTGTGCGTGGCGTCGCAGTACCGCCTGGCGAACGACAGGAAGCTGCGGCCCAGCGGATGCCGGACGAGTTGCAGCAGCGGGAAGAGATCGCGCGGACGGTTGGTGAGCGGCGTGCCGGTGAGCGCGTACAGCACCGCGTCAGGCGCTGCCTCCACCAGCTCGCGGGCGTGTTTCGAGCGCAGGCTCGTGTGGTTCTTGAGGTAGTGCGCCTCGTCGAAGACGATCCCGGTCCACGGCAGCTCCTCGAGCAGCGCGTCCACCTTGGGCACCCACTCGTAGTTGATCACCACCCACCCGGTGTAGCCCGGCTCGGGCGGGTCCGCGGGCCCGACGATATGCACTGGATCGTGCGGGCGCGGTATGGCAATCTCGCGCTCCCAGTTGCGCTTCACACTCGCCGGACAGACCACCAGCCAGGGGCCAACCGGCGCCGCCGCGGTGAGCGCGACGATCGACTGTCGCGTCTTGCCCAGTCCCATGTCGTCGGCGAGAATCGCGCGGCGGCGGCCGAGGAGGAAGGCGACGCCCTCGACCTGATGCGGAAAGAGGCCGGCGGCGAGCTGTTCGGCCCGCGCGAGCGACTCGGCGGAGGGTGCGGGGTCGGGAAGGGGCGAGGTCTGCCTCACGAGGCTGCGCCGGGCCGCGCCAGCCGAAGTCTCATGGGTCGCTCCGTGGTGGATGGGTCTGCCCGCCAGCCTGATTCCGACCAAGATACCAATCGGCGGCGTTCCCTGCCTCGTTGCGCGGTCACCCCTATCCTGTCCGACGCGCCCGCGTGCGGCGACCGTAGAACGACATCAGCGGCGTGACCGACGTCCCGTGCACGACGACCGACACCGCGATGACGAGCAGTGTCAGCGCGGCCAGCTGACGGCCCACGCCATCGGGCAGGTCGTGGTTGATGGCGTACATGAGGTAGTACAGGGAGCCGATTCCCCGAATCCCGAACCAGGACATCAGCCCGCGCTGGATCGGGGCGATGCGCGCCCCGATCGTCCCAAACCAGACGGCGACGGGACGGATGACGAGCAGGAGCAGCGGCACGAACCAGAGCCCGGCGCGGGGAATGGCGCCGATCGGGAGGAGCGCGCCGACCAACACCACCACGCCGACCTCGGCGATCCGTTCGAGGCGCTCATTGAAGCCGAGCACCGCGCGCAGCAGGTACGCCGGCGCGGTGTCCTTACCTGTCGCGGCCTCCTCCTCGGCCAGTTCCGAGTCCTCCACCGGTTCGGTGGCTGCCGACGCATCGGAGCGCGCACGTTCGAGCCGCTCGATACGGCGTAGCGCGAGCCCGGCCGCGAACACGGCGAGAAAGCCGTAGGTGTGCGCGAGGAGGGCGACACCGTAGGCCAGGGCGACGAGCCCGAGGGCGAGAAAGTCGTCGAGCCCGACCGCTTCCTCATGCCGTTGCCGGAGGTGAATGACGAGCCGGCCGATCATCGTCCCGAGGGCGGCGCCGATGGCCAGTCCGCCGGCGATGGCCCAGAGAACGTCGATGCTCAACCAGCGCACGCCATTGTCCCCGAGCCCGTGGAGGCCGAGGAGCCCGAGACCGAGCATGACGAACGGGAAGGCGGTGCCGTCGTTGAAGCCGGCCTCTCCGGTCAGCGAGAAGCGCAGGCGGTCGGTGTCGGTGGGTTCCTCCACCTGGACGTCGGAGGCGAGCACCGGGTCGGTGGGCGCGAGGATCGCGCCGAGCAGCACGGCCGCGCCAAGCGGAAGCCCGAGCCAGGCCGTACCGACCAGGGCGACGAGGGCGACCGTGATCGTCATCGACACGAAGGCGAGACGGACCGGCAGCCACCAGCGCGGGTCCCGCCACGGCATCCGCAGCTTGAGGCCGGCGGTGAAGAGCGAGATGATCACCGCGATCTCGGTCGCGCGCTCGAGAAAGCCGGCGTCGTCGCCGACGATGTCGAGCCTGACGAGGCCGAGGCCGATCGGACCGATGCCGACGCCCACGGCGAGGTAGAGCATCGCGCCCGTCAGCGGCAGGCGGCGCAGCACGGAGCTCGCCAGCGCCATCAGGACGAACAGCGCGCCGACGACGAGGAACCAGAGGATGGCAGTCACTGCCGCGACCAAGGCAGGAAGCGTTCCGATCGTGCCCTGGCGCCCGCGCCCGAGTCCCCGGTCATCACCAGATCGAGGCTGAATTCTGCGGATGTCGACCCGGACGGACACCGTGGTCCCGCATCATCGGCAGTCCCTTGCTGAGGTGTACGCCGGGCGGGGCTGGCGGCTTTTCGACCAGAGTGCGAAGTTTGGCACGTCTGCATACGGCCCCGCCGCGTCCGTGCTCCCCCGCGCATCGGACGCCGGCCGTCGACCGGAGAACGGATGGTCGATGGAACGGGTCTTGGGCACATTGTTCAGGGATGGACATGGGCAAGTCCGCCCGGCCCAGCGCCTGACTCCCTGGTCGGCAGGAGACGCGGATGCCCCTCGAATCCCAGTACGACGACCCCTCCCCGGGGCCGTCGCCGGCGCCACGCCGCACCTCCGCCGGTATCGAAACCGCCCGCCTCGCCGCGCTCGTCACCGCGGCCGCCGGCGAGGCGCCAATCGCCGGCGGCAGTGCGCGCACGAAACTCCGCGACGCCGTCTACGCCCTCGTCGCCTCGCTCAAGGCCGACGGCCAGCCCCCTGAACGCGTCCTGGTGGCCGTCAAGTCGGCCGCCGACCTCGAAGGCATCGCCGGCGGCAGTGTCACCCGCGCCAACGAAGTCCGGGCCGCCGTCGTCCGCTGGTGTGTCGAAGCCTACTACGCGACCGATTGACGCCGAGAGCCCACAGTCGCCGTTCCTACCTCCTCGCCGTCGTGCTCGCCACCCGGTAGCCACTCAAGCTGACGCGTTGGGCCTGCTCGATGAGTTGCGCGACGACCACGTGCGCCCGCGCGCGCGCGACGGTGGCCTCGCCCTCACTGGCGCGATCGACGGCTGCGTGCAGGAGGCCGCCGAGCAGCGTGAGGCTGCGTGCGACGGCCGGTTCGCTCCACTCCAGCCGCGCGCGCTGGGCGCCGTGGCGTTCGGCGATCAGCGTCAGGATCGCCGTGCCGTCGCGCATCAGCTCCGCGGGCTCCTGACCGGCCGCCGCGAAGACGCGCAGCGCGAGGCCGATGTCGGTAACGAAGGTCGCCGCATGATCCTCCAGTTCGGCATCAGTGGCGTCGGCGGCGAGCGCGACCTCCTCGTCGGCCCGTAGCTGCTCGACCCAACGGGCGACGATCGGTGCGACGTCGGCGATCACGGATGCGCCGATGCGCGCCAGCCCGGGCGAGGCGACGCCGCCGGACGCGCGCGCTCCAGCCTGGCCGCTCTGGCTCAGGGCGATCGGGTCGTCAGGCGCCGGGACGGCGCCGTCGGTGTGTCCCGCATCGCCCGGCTGCCTCACGCGTCCGGAGTCGGAGCCGTCGGGCCCCCCGCGCGG
>JBBQHX010000091.1:0-12578 GCA_038324385.1 Gemmatimonadales bacterium
ACCGTCTCGGGGTTCGAGTTGATCATGATCGTCTCGTACCCACGGTCGCGGAGCGCCAGCGCCGCCCGCACGCAGCAGTAGTCGAACTCGACGCCCTGCCCGATCCGGTTCGGTCCCGAGCCCAGGATGATGATCGACCGCCGCCCGCTCGGCGGGGCCTCGCTCTCCTCGTCGTAGCTGGAGTACAGGTAGGGCGTCGCCGACGGGAACTCGCCCGCGCAGGTATCGACCATCTTGTATGACGGTCGCACGCCCATCGCCCAGCGGCGCTCGCGCGCCTCGGTCTCCGTCTCGCCGCGCGCCTGCGCAAGCTGGCGATCGGAGAAGCCCATGCGCTTCATCGCGCGGATGGCGTCGGCGCTCACGTCAGGCAGCGCCGCGTAGGCCTGCTCGTCCGCGACCAGCTCGGACATCTGCGTCAGAAACCACGGATCGATGCGCGTGAGCTCGTGCAGCTCGTCGACGCTCATCCCCGCCAGGAAGCCGCGCTTGACCTGGAAGATCCGCTCAGGCGTCGGCTGTCGAAGGCCCGCACGCAACGTCTCCAGCGTGTCGTCGCCGAGCCGATCGTCCTCGAGTCGGGCCGCGACATCCCACCCGATGCGGCCCGTCTCGAGCGCGCGCAGCCCCTTCTGGAAGGCCTCCTTGAACGTGCGCCCGATCGCCATCGACTCACCGACGGACTTCATCTGCGTCGTCAGGCGCGGGTCGGCACCGGCAAATTTCTCGAAGGCGAATCGCGGGCACTTCACGACCACATAATCGAGCACCGGCTCGATCGACGCCGGCGTCGTGCGCGTGATGTCGTTCGGGATCTCGTCGAGCGTCATCCCCACGGCGAGCTTCGCCCCGATACGCGCGATCGGAAAGCCCGTCGCCTTCGAGGCGAGCGCCGATGAACGCGACACGCGCGGGTTCATCTCGATCACGATCATGTCGCCGTTGGCGGGATTGATCGCGAACTGAATGTTGCACCCGCCGGCCTCGACGCCAATCTCACGGATCACGGCGACGGCCGCGTCGCGCATCCGTTGGTACTCGCGGTCGGTGAGCGTCATCGCCGGCGCGACCGTGATCGAGTCGCCGGTGTGGACGCCCATCGGATCAAGGTTCTCGATCGAACAGACGATCACCACGTTGTCCGCGCAGTCGCGCATGACCTCGAGCTCGTATTCCTTCCAGCCGAGCACACTCTGCTCGATGAGCACGTCGTGCGTGGGCGACTCGGCGATGCCGCGCCGGATGATCGCCTCGAGCTCCTCGCGGTTGTAGGCGATACCGCCCCCCGACCCGCCGAGGGTGAACGACGGACGGATGATGGCGGGATAGCCCGTCATTTCGACGGCTTCCAGCGCCTCGTCCCACGTCCGCGCTACACGACCCGCCGGCACCTCGAGCCCGATGCGCCCCATCGCTTCCGCAAACAGCGAACGGTCCTCGGCGACCTTGATCGCGCGCTCCTTGGCGCCGATCAACTCCACGCCGTATTTCGCCAACACCCCCGATTCAGCCAGGGCGAGCGACACATTCAGCGCCGTCTGGCCGCCCATCGTCGGAAGGATGGCATCAGGACGCTCCTTCTCGATGATGAGCTCGAGATATTCCGGAGTGACCGGCTCGATGTAGGTGCGGTCGGCGAACTCCGGGTCCGTCATGATCGTCGCCGGATTGGAGTTCACGAGGATGACCTCGTACCCCTCCTCCCGCAGCGCCTTGGCGGCCTGCGTCCCTGAATAGTCGAACTCCGCGGCCTGCCCGATGACGATCGGCCCGGAGCCGACGAGGAGGATGCGATGGATGTCAGTGCGTCGCGGCATGGATCAGATCGTCGATACAGTCATCCAACGTGCGGGCGGGCATCCACCCGGTCCCGGCGGTCAACTTCGCGGGACTCCCAATGAGCACCGGCACATCCACGGCTCGCGCGTGCTCGTCGGCCGGAGCGAGGCGGGCATCCACCCCGACGCGGCCCAACACGCGAGCGGCGATCTCGCCGACCGAGTGCCCTACCCCGGTGCAGACGTTGTAGGCGCTTCCGGGCTCACCGAGGTCCGCGAGAAGAATATATGCACGGACGACGTCGCTCACATGCGCGATGTCCCGGATCGGCGTGACGTTGCCGATGCTCAGCGCCTGGCCGCCCGCTGACCGCAGGTCGAGCGCCCGACGAACCAGCGCGGGGACCAGAAAGCGCTCGGACTGCCCGCGCCCCGTATGATTGAACGGCCGTGTGGCGACGACCCGCAGACCGTCACGCCGCCAGGTCTGCAGTGCGTAGACCTCCTGGGCGGCCTTGGTCGCGGCATAGACCGTGAGCGGGCACTGATCGGCCGTCTCGGGGAGGGGCATCCGCGTATCCGGCTGTCGGCCATACTGCTCGGCCGACCCGACGACGATCACCGAGGGATCCATCGTTCCGGCGGCCCGGCGAGCGGCCACGGCCGCGAGGAGACGCGCGGCCGCCGTGGCGTTCACGTCGCAAGCATCGCCCGGATCCGCGTCCGCGGCGGGGACGTACGAGATTCCGGCGAGGTGGAAGATCGCGTCCGGCGGGGTGGCATCCAACGCGGCGCCTAGCGCCGCTCCATCCCGCACATCGGCCTGATGCCAGGTGATGGCGGCGCGCTCATCGTCGGTCAGCACGACCGAGTGCTCGAGCGGGGCAAGCGCAACGCCCGACACCGACCAGCCGCCTTGCAGCAGCGCCCCTGATAGCCACTGTCCGACGAAACCGGCGGCGCCGGTGACGAGCGCATGGCGCCCCACGCCGGTCATCCCGCCGAGCGTGACGGGCAGCGGGTCGCGTTCAGCGACCACCGCGCAACCGATCCAGATCGGCCTCGACCATCATGCGCACCAACTCCGGGAATTTCACCGTGGGTGTCCACCCAAGAGCCTCGGCGGCCTGCGTCGGGTCGGCAACCAGCAGGTCGACCTCGGCGGGGCGAAAGAAGCGCTCGTCCTGCTTCACGTACTGTTGCCAGTCGAGATCCACCGCCTGAAACGCGAACTCGACCAACTCGCGAACGGACCAGGTCTCGCCGGTGCCGATGACGTAGTCGCCGGGCTCGTCCGGCTGCAGCATTCGCCACATCGCGTCGACGTAGTCGCCGGCGAATCCCCAATCGCGACGCGAGTCCATGTTTCCGAGTCGGAGCTCGGTGGCCAGGCCGAGCTTGATGCGGGCAGCGGCGTCCGACACCTTCCGCGTCACGAACTCGAGGCCGCGGCGCGGGCTCTCGTGATTGAACAGGATCCCCGAGACGGCATACATGCCATAGCTCTCGCGGTAGTTCACGGTGATCCAGTGCCCGTAGACCTTCGCGACGCCGTAGGGGCTGCGCGGGTAGAACGGGGTGGACTCGCGCTGCGGCGTCTCGACCACCTTGCCGAACATCTCGCTCGATGACGCCTGATAGACCCGCGCGTCGGGCGCGGCCTTGCGCACGGCTTCGAGCACCCGCGTCACGCCCAGTGCGGTGAACTCGCCCGTGAGCACCGGCTGCGTCCACGACGTCTGGACGAAGCTCTGCGCGGCGAGGTTGTAGATCTCGTCAGGCGCGGCGGCCTTCACGGCGTCGACGAGCGAGTGCTGGTCGAGCAGGTCGGCGGAGATGAGCTCGACCTGATCGAGGAGATGCCCGATGCGCTCGTAATGATGCGTCGAGCTCCGCCGCACGACGCCGACGACGCGATATCCCTTCTCGAGCAGGAGCTCGGCCAGGTAGGAGCCGTCCTGGCCGGTGATGCCGGTGATGAGCGCGGTTCGCTGGGTCACGTGAGGTCCGGGTGTGAAAAAGGGAGCCCGGAGGGCTCCCTGATCAGGGGACTGGGACCACGAGTGCGGCGCGGCAGGTGCCGCGCCCGATCTCGTCGTCTGATCCCACGTCCCCGATCCTGTGCGTTCAGACCGCGGCGGGGACGCCGCGCGGGGCGCGCTGGATCTTGCCGCTCGTCAGGCAACGCGTGCAGACCTTGATCTTGATCGTCTTGCCACCTTCGACGATGCGCGCAACCTGGAGATTCGGGCGCCACACGCGACGCGTCTTGTTGTTCGCGTGCGAGACGTTGTTGCCGTGCGAGACGCCCTTGTCGCAGACGTAGCAGCGGCTTCGATTGATCGCCATGGTCAGTTCTCCACGAGCTCGATGCGCGCCATCTCGGCCCCGTCACCCTTGCGGTGCCCGACCTTGAGGATGCGGGTGTAGCCGCCCTGACGAGCCTGGAACCGCGGCCCGATCTCCTGGAACAGCTTGTCCGCGGTCACGCGGTGATGCACGTGACGACCGGCCAGGCGGCGGTCGTGCAGCGTGCCCGAGCGTGCCTTGGTGATGAGCTTCTCGACGAACGGGCGCAGCTCCTTCGCCTTCGCTTCGGTCGTCTCGATCGCTTCATGATCGATCAGGGAGGTGGCGAGGCTCCGCAACAGGGCGAGCTTCTGCTCGCTCGTCCGTCGAAGCTGCCGCCCGGCTTTACGGTGACGCATGGGTGCTACTCCTCTTCGTCGTCGGGGGCGTTTTCGGCGGCACGGCTCGGCGGCGTTCCCCAATCCTGGATGCGCACGCCCTCACCATTGTCCTCGTACCGCATGCCAAAGTTCAGATCATTTTTCTCGAGGAGATCGGCGATCTCCTGCAGCGACTTCTTGCCGAAATTCTTGACCTGCAGGATCTGCGTCTCGGTCTGCCGCACGAGGTCGCCCAGCGTGCGGATACTCGAGTTCTTCAGCGAATTGACCGACCGCACCGACAGCTCGAGATCGTCGATCGGGGTCTTCAGCAGGTCGGAAAGCCGAACCGCATCCGCGTTCGCCTGCTCGCTGCCCGTGACGGCGGGAGCCGACGCGTGCGAGCCGAAGCTCGCGAAGTACTGGAAGTGCGTCTGCGCCAGTGCCGCGGCATAGCTCACCGCTTCTTCCGGCGTGATCGTGCCGTTCGTCTCGACCGTCAGGTTCAACCGGTCATAATCCGTGCGCTGGCCGACACGCGTCTCAGCGACCGTGAAGTTGGCGCGACGCACGGGGTTGTAGATCGAATCGATGCGGACGAGGTCGATCGGCAGGCCGCGTTCCAGCGGGTGCTGATCACCTTCGACATAGCCCCGACCCTTGTTCACGTACAGCTCGACGTTGATGTCGCGGTCGTCCTGCATCGTGAACAGGTGATGCGTGGTGCTGGCGATCCGCACGCCGCTGCTCGATTCGATGTCGGCGGCCGTCACGGGACCGGCCCCGGACTTGGAGAAGCGAAGCACCGCCTCTTCCATGTCATCGTCCAACGTCAGTTCGAGCGTCTTCAAATTGCCGATGATCTGGTGGACGTCTTCCACCACACCCGAGACCGTCTGATGCTCGTGCAGCACCCCGTCGATCCGGAAACCCCAGACGGCGGAGCCACGCAGCGACGAGAGCAGCATGCGACGCATCGCGTTGCCGAGCGTGTGGCCGAAGCCCCGCTCGAGCGGCTGGATGCGGAATTCTGCGACGAACGGGTTGTCCTCACGCTTCGTCACTTCGACGATGGTGGGGCGGACGAGCCCGCGGAGATCGATTGTATTCGGCATTACGTAGAATTACCTGAAAACGGTCCGACCAGGCGATGCGGCCTGGCCACGCTCCACCCCGCCCCTGACGCGCGGTGGATCCGTACGGGAGTCAAGGTCCCGACCGAGAGACGGGGAACGAGGATCGGACGGGAGGCAGCGCCTCCGTTCCGGTCCCCGTCCCCCAGCCTCGCTGTACGACTACTTCGAGTAGAGTTCGACGACCAGCTGTTCCTGGGCCGCGATCGGGATGTTCGGGCGCGCGGGGCGCTCGAGCATCCGGCCGCTGTACGACTCGCGATCGACGGCGAGCCAGGCGAGCGGGGCACCACGCTGGGCCTGATCCATGGCCGACGTCACCAGCGCGAGTTCGCGCGACTGCTGACGGAGGCGGATCTCCTGACCCGGCTTCACCGAATAGCTCGGGATATCGACGTTCTTCCCGTTGATCTCGATGTGGCGGTGCCGCACGAGCTGGCGGGCGGCCTTGCGGCTGCCGGCGAAGCCGAGGCGGTAGACCAGATTGTCCAGACGGCTCTCGAGCGCGGCGAGCAGGTTGTGTCCCGTGATCCCCGGCAGCGTCGACGCGCGCTCGAAGGTGTTGCGGAACTGCTTCTCGCTGAGCCCGTAGATGCGCTTGATCTTCTGCTTCTCGCGGAGCTGCTTCGAGTACTCCGACATCTTGCGACGGCGGGCCGTCGACTGGCCATGTTGGCCAGGCGCGTACGGCCGGCGCTCGACCGGGCACTTCTCGGTGAAGCACTTGGTCGCCTTGAGGAACAGCTTCGTTCCCTCGCGGCGGCACATGCGGCAGCTCGGTCCTGTGTAACGCATCGGTTAGACCCTCCGCCGCTTGGGCGGGCGGCAGCCATTGTGCGGGATGGGCGTCACGTCCTTGATCGACTTGACCTGCAGCCCCGCCGCCGCCAACGCCTGGATCGCCGACTCACGTCCGGACCCCGGCCCCTGCACGCGGACGTGCACGCGGCGCAATCCCATCGACAGCGCCTCGCGGGCCGCCTGCTCGGACGCGACGGTCGCCGCGAACGGGGTCGACTTCTTGGAGCCCTTGAATCCCGCCTTGCCCGACGATCCCCAGGAGATCGTGTTGCCGCGCAGATCCGTCAGCGTGATCGTCGTGTTGTTGAAGGTCGCCTGCACATGCGCGACGCCCTCGGACTCGACGACCTTCTTGGTCTTGGTCTTCTTCGGATTAGCCATTTGAGGACTACTTGGTCACTTTCTTCTTGCCCGCGATGGCGCGGCGCGGCCCCTTCTTCGTGCGGGCATTCGTATGCGTCCGCTGCCCTCGAACCGGAAGCCCTCGGCGATGCCGATTACCACGATAGGACCCGATGTCCATGAGGCGCTTGATGTTCATCGCCACTTCCGTGCGAAGCGCCCCCTCCACCCGATACGCACGCTCGATCTCCTGGCGCAGACGGTTGACGTCTGCGTCGCTCAGATCGCGCACGCGCTGAATCGGGCTGATACCCGTCGCCTCGAGAATCTTGCGCGCAGTCTCGCGCCCGATACCGAAGATGTACGTTAGTCCGATCTCGACCTGCTTGTCACGCGGGAGATCGACGCCAGCAATACGAGCCATGAGATCAGCCCTGACGCTGCTTGTGCTTGGGATTGCGCTTGCAGATGATGCGAGTCACGCCGGCGCGCTTGACCACCTTGCAATGCTCGCAGATCGGCTTGACGCTGCTTCGGACTTTCACAGACGCTCCGATTTGCTAACGAAGAAAATTCCGGACAAGACGTTTACCTTAGTCGTCCTGGCCAGGCAGCGCAAGGGCTCGGCACGTGGATCCACTGGCGACCGGGAAACCCGACCTCCGCATGATCCTCGCGACGCTACGCACTCACCTGCTGAGATCCGGTAGAACGCGAAGTTCACCGGTAGCCCATCAATGTATCGGCACGAGCCCGGTGCGTCCAGTGGCGCGCCGCCCTTTTCCGTGCATCCGTTCGTCGGTGCTCCATCGCCGGCGCTCGCGCGGGGTCCCGCCGCCCGCCTTCAGCGCAGCGCCGCGTTCGGTGCAGACAGTACACGCCGCACCGCATCCATCGCGACGCACGGATCGGCCGCGTCGCGCACCATCCGCCCGAGAATGAGATACCGCGCGCCTGCAGCGACCACCGCCGACGGCGTCATGATCCGCGTCTGATCGTCGCTCCGGTCGCCGGCCGCCCGAATTCCCGGGACGAGGCACTCCAACCGACCGGCGAACCGGTTCCGAACGGCCGCCACCTCGTGCCCACTGCACACCACCCCGTGGGCGCCCGCAATATCGGCGATACTGGCCAGGCGAACCACTTCCGCATCCACATCGACGTCGGCAGCCGCGCGCCCCCAGGACGCCGCGAGTTGTGCCGCATTCAGCGACGTCAGCACGGTCACCGCGAGCACGCCGCATCGATCCCCCGCCCCCTCGACCGCAGCGGCGACGCCAGCCGCACCGGCGCTGGCGTGCACGGTCAGCAGCCGCACGCCGAGTTCGGCCGTGCTCCGCGCCCCGCCGCGCATCGTGGTGGGGATGTCGTGGAGCTTGAGGTCCAGGAAGACATCACACCCGCGCTCGCGTAGCTCTCGAACGACCGCTGGCCCCTCGGCCGTGAACAGCTCGAGTCCAACCTTATAAAAGCGGCACCCCTCGCCGAGGCGGTTCACCAGCGGCTCAGCGGCGGCCCAACTGGCGAAGTCGAGGGCGACGATCGCCTCGGGGCGTGGGACGGCGTCGGGAGGAAGTGTCATGGGCAACGTGGGATCGGGTGCGGGCAGCGGGGTCTCGATGTACCCGAACGCCCGGGGTGTTGTCGGCGGACGTCGGCGTCTGCTAGCGGGGCCAGTCGAGCGTCCCGATGAGCTCGTCGATCCGCTGGACGTGATGGCGCGAGCACCAGCGCGCGAGGTCGCGCACGACCCGTTCGGGCGCGCGGGGGTCGCGGAGCATCGCTGTCCCCATCCCGACCAGCGATGCACCGGCCAGCAGATACTGAAGCGCATCGCTCGCCCGGGCGACACCGCCGATGCCGATGATCGGCACTCCGGGAAGGGCCCGCGATACGCGCCAGGTGGCGAGCACCCCGGCTGGAAGCAGGGCGGAGCCACTCACGCCGCCCGACCCGAAGCCGATTGCCGGCCGGCGCCGCTCGACATCGATCACGAGGCCCGGCAGCGTGTTGACGAGGGTGAGGCCGTCGGCCCCCGCGTCGACCGCGATTCGGGCCGCACCGGCGATATCGGGCAGCGTTGGGGAGAGCTTGACGAAAAGGGGGCGCCCCGTCTCCGCACGGGCCCGAGCGACCACGGCTGTAAGCGTGTCGGCGGCCGCGCCGAACTCCAGCCCCCTGGCCTTCACGTTCGGGCAGCTCACGTTGAGCTCGTACCCGTGCACGCCTGGCGCATCGTCCAGTCGGGCGATGACCTCGGCGAACTCGTCGACCCCGAAGCCGACGATATTGACGAACACCCGCGTGTCACGCAGCGACGCCGCCAGCCACGGGAGCTCGTCGCGCCGCACCGCGTCGACGCCGGGGTTGGCGAGCCCGACGGCGTTGATCATTCCACCGGCGAACTCTCCCACCCGCGGGGCGGGAGCACCGGCCCGCGGCTCCAGACTGACGGCCTTGGTGACGATTCCGCCCAGCCGGTCGAGCGCGGTGACCTCGGCGACCTCGCGCCCGTAAGCGGCGGTGCCGGCCGCGAGTACGATCGGATTCTGAAAGGAGATCCCCGCGGCCTGCACCGCCAGCGTACCCGAGAACTGCGTTAACGGCGCGCGCCCACTCCCGGAGCGTGAGCCGGGCGTGAGCGTGGTGCGCACTTCAGTATTAACATCAATAATGTCAGGCAAGCTGCTGTCTCGCAATGCTATGGCCTGATCGTGTTCGTGCGACGCTCGAAGTGGGCGAAGTACTCCTCGGCGGCGTCGGCGATCGCCTCGGCGAGCTTGGCCTGCGCCGACCGGTCGGCCATCCACGCCGCTTCGGCGGCGTTGGTGCCAAAGCCGATCTCGATCAGGACGGCCGGCATGTGCGCCGTGACGAGCACCCGGAACCCGGCCTGCTTGACGCCGCGGTTGGGCCCGGGATGGATCTTCGCGAGGTGCTTCTGGACCGTCGCCGCGAGGTCGCTCGACTCGCGCAGGTGCTCATTCTGCTGCATGTCCTTCACAATGAAGGACAGCGGGTCGTTCCGGGCGACCGGCGTCTCGACCTCGAAGCGGACGACGTCATTCTCCATCTGCTCGACGCGACGGGCGTCCTCGGTCTTGGCCTCGGCCAGAAAATAGGTTTCGAATCCGCGCGCGGACCGCGAGTTCCGCCACCCCGGATTGGCCGCGTTGACGTGGATCGAGAGGAAGAGGTCGCCCTTCTGACGGTTGGCGATGGTACCGCGATCACTCAGCGCGATCAGCGTGTCGCGTGTCCGCGTGAGCAACGTGCCGTAGCCGCGCTCCTGCAGGACGGCCGAGACGGCCTTCCCCACGGCCAGGGTGATGTCCTTTTCGTACAGTCGGCGGCCGCCAGTGCCGAGGGGGCCGGACATCCCCGCGTCGGGCCCACCGTGACCCGGGTCGATGACGACCGTATACTTGCGGGCCGAGGCCGGTCGTGCCGGGCCTCCGGCGTCATCGGCTGAACTGGCTCGACGCACCGCGACCTGCTCCGCGGACGGGCGGGCCGGCGCGGGCGGGTCGTCGCGCGACCGGCGGATGTCCTGCATCGCTGCCGGGTTTCCGACCGCGTCGCCCGCCGAGCCCGCGACCATCGTTCCGCGCTGCGGCGGCTCACGTCGCGCGGCCGGCGATGCCGCGGGCGCCTGCGAAGTGGTATTCGCGACGGCGACCATCGGCGCCGCAGTCGACGCCGCCCCGCGGAGTTCGGCGGTCCGGCGATCGTACGAGAGCCCGACGGCCGCATGGGGGAGCAGATCGGCGACGACCTGGAGCGGCACGAGCATCCCACCAGCCGACCGCGACGGTGCCACGCCGAGCGGCATCAGCGCACCGTCGATCGTGACGAATGGGCTGCCATCCGTGAGTACGACGGTGACCCCGGCGACGGCAAGCGTCGTTCGGCCGTCGACGCCGGTGCTTGCCTGGCCGCCCATGGCAGCCGCAAGCGCGCTGGCCGAAACCGCCGCACCGTCTGCCGATCGGATGACCGGAACCGCACGGCTCGCCGACGCGGACCGAACCGTGATGAGGTCGGGCGGAGTGAGCCCGACCTGCAGCAAGAGGAGTCCGAGGACGATCATTGCGGGACCCCGTGAAGGAAGGGCGCGGGAGCCACCGGGCGGGCCGGCATCGGCACGAGCACGTCCGGACGGGGTGCGCTAGCGCGTTCGCATCGCCCGAGCCATGTCGCGCTCGTCGTCGCGCTTCCGGGCATCGTCGCGTTTGTCATGCAGCTTCTTTCCCTTGCCGAGTGCCATGACGACCTTGGCACGTCCGCGTTTGAAGTACAACTCGAGTGGGACGAGCGTCAGCCCTTCGCGCTCGACCGCCCCGATCATCTTCCGGATCTCCCGCCGGTTGAGGAGGAGCTTCCGGGTGCGCGTCGCCTCGTGACCGAAATGCACCGCGTTCTCGTACGGCGACACGTGCATGTTCAGGAGAAACACCTCGGCGTCCCGGACGATCCCGAATGCGTCGGTAATGTTCGCGCGTTTCTCCCGCAGCGCCTTCACTTCCGAGCCGGTCAGCACGATCCCGGCTTCCCACGTCTCGAGGATGTGGTACTCGTGACGCGCGCGCCGGTTCTTGGCGATCGACTCGACGTCGTCGGGAGGCGTCTGCGGTTTGGCCATCGGATGGACAGGGGAAAACGACGCGACGTCGCGACTGCCGGCGACCGGTGCCACCCCACGCGGGTGGTCCGGTGCGGACGTCGGAAGTCACGCACCGCCCCCAAGTTAGACGCGCGGCGGCAGGGTGGGCAACCGCGCGAACGCGCCCTGGATCACCCTCACGTCGCCAGCGGCGGCGCGCGACGGACGCCGCGTGCGGCACGGCACGCACCCCTCGCGTGCGCCGTTGACTTTGGGGGCCGCTCCGGCTAAAATTTCGCTCTCTGCCGAAGTGGTGGAACTGGTAGACGCGCTGCGTTCAGGGCGCAGTGGGTGCAAGCCCGTGCGGGTTCGAGTCCCGCCTTCGGCACTAGCGTCGCTCAAACGAAATGCCTCATCCCGCCACGGCGGAGTGAGGCATTTCGTTCGTTCGGGATGAGACAGCGCTCCTCGCCATTCGTGTCCAGTCAAGGCCCGTCGGCAAGTGCCGCACGAGGCTACCGGACCAGCGCCGACGGCTTGACGTCGTCCGGAAGCGCGACCTGCCCGAAGTGGCGGCGCAGTTCGTCGTTGGCTTCGATCAGCATCGCCGTGATGCTCGCCGCGAGCGTCTGCACCGCCGCGGGTGATGGTGGGTTCCCCTCCCCGCCGGCGAAGCGCAGCAGGATCGCGGCGAGCCGCTCGGGGAGGGTCGCGCCGGCACCTCGCTCGCGCACGGCATCGCCGAAGGCGGCGAGGCGGGCGTTGAACTGTCGTTCGGCCAGCTCGCCGCGGCTGCGGGCGATGCGGGGGTCGGCCCGAAAGCGCTCCGTCAGCGCCGCGGCCACCAGCGACCCGGTCCGGTCGTCGAGGGCATCGCGCTGCGCGGCGATCAGCCCGATCGCGCGCCGAGCGTAGCGGAGTTCCCACGCGGCATGGTCGACATCTCCCCCGGTCGCCGTTTCCGCGAGCCAGGCCACCAGCTCGGGAGCAGGCTCACGAGCGACGGCGGCCGCGAAGGCCGACGCACGAGCGCGCAAATCGCGTTCGGTCCGCCACCGATCGAGCATCCCCATGGACGGGCGGGTGAAAGTGGCGTCAGACCGCGGCAGGCACGGAATCGACGCGCGCCGGCTCGCGGCGCCCCTCGATCTGCACCGGTGAGATCACGGGAAGTCCGACGCGCTCGCGGACCGTGCGTTCATTCTCCAGCAGGTGCGAGAGCAGCACGCTGTCGAGCACCGCATCGATCTTC
>JBBQHX010000092.1:0-12556 GCA_038324385.1 Gemmatimonadales bacterium
CCGCAGGCGGTGCAGCGCATTGAATAGAGCGAGCCGTGCAGGGTGATCGGCGCGCCGAGCTCCTGCGGGTCGTCGTGTGACCCACCACCGAGCCGTTCACTTGCGCCTGCCTGCGCGCGCGCGAGCACCGCGGCCTGCGCATGCGCGAGATCGTGCAACCCATCCACGTTCTGTGTCACCACGGTGACGCCGGCGCGCGTTGTCGCGAGCCGCGCGATTGCGTGGTGGGCCGCGTTGGGCGCGCAGCGAGCAACCACGCTGCGTCGCCACCCGTACCACTCCCACACGAGCCGCGGATCCCTGGCGAATGCCTCGGGTGTAGCCAGCGATTCGGCGCGGTGCTCGCGCCAGAGGCCGCCCTGTCCCCGAAAGGTCGGCACCCCCGACGCCTGACTCACCCCCGCGCCCGTGAGGATGAGAATGTGTTGCGCCCGACCGATTGTGGTGCGTGCCTGGTCGATGAGATCGCGTAGCATGCGTCGTCAGTGGAGGGTGCGTACAGACCGTGCCGATAACGCACAAACGATGATTGCGCAGAAGATCTGACGCGCATTCTGCACGTTACCCCACGGAATATGTGATGTGGCCCGTCGCTTGCGCGTACGGCCGTCAGTCAGCGAAGCCGAACGCCGAGTCGCGCTCGCGTTGCCCGTTCGCCGTACCATGTTGAGCGTTCCTCCGGGACGAGCGGTGATATCGCAGTGAGCAGTTTTCCCCACCAATCTGCAGGCGCGCGCGCGGCCGAGTCCTCGCGCGGCAGCCGCACCGTCACGGCCTGTGCCGATGCCCTGGACACGGCGATGGCTGCGAGCGGGGCGTCGGCGGGCGCCGTCTGGCTTCGCCCGCCTCATGGCGGAGCGCACCAATTGCTGGTGCACGTGGCCCTCCCCGACGAACTCCGCCCGGCGCTGGCCACACTCGACCGAACGGGCGGTCCGCCCGGCGCCCTCTGGGATCCGTCGGGGTGGCTCGGAAGTCTCGGGCCCAGCCGCGATGTGGCGGTCGCGTCCCTGCCGTCGGATCGTACGGATGAATCGCTCGGGACGCTGGCCGTCTGGGGCTCGGCCGATGCCGACGCGCCGCCACCGACGTCCGATTGGTGCGAGCGCGCTCGGAACCACCTGCCCGCGATCGTGCGGCAGCTCGGACGAGTGCTCGTACAACGCGAGGAGGCGGACGCCTATGGCCTTCGCCTCCAGGCATCGATCGGTTCGCTGGTGGGTGCAGAGACGGTCCGGGCCGTGGCGCGGTCGATCATCGACCACGGCGTCGGGGCGACGTGCGCCGCGTCGGGCGTGCTGTACGAGCTGGGTGACGACGGCGTGACGCTCCGACCGGCGGAGTCCTATCTGGCCACCGGTGAGCCCGCCAACGTGCGGCAGCGGTTGCGAACGGGGATGCCGATCTTCATCGCCACTGGCGACGAACTGACGCGCCGCTTTCCCGCGTTCGATCAGATCGACGCCGGTGCACGCGTCGTCGCGGTGGCCGCGCTGCCGCTCAAGGTCCATGCGCGAGCGTTCGGCAGCCTCGTCTTCGCGTTCACCGCCGCGCACCCGTTCGATCTCGATGAACGTGCGTTTCTTGTAGCGCTCGCCCAGCAGTGCGAGTTGGCGCTGGAACGGGTGCGGCTGAGCGCGGAGGCGCGCACGGCGCGTGAGGCGAAGTCGGACTTCATGGCCGTGATGTCGCACGAGCTGCGCACGCCGCTCAATGCCATCCTCGGTCACGCGGAGCTGATCGTCGACGGAATCGTCGGACCCGTCTCGGAGCTACAGCGCATGCATCTGAAGCGGCTGCAGCGCAGCGGGCGCGAGCTGCTCGGACTCGTCGAGGAAGTGCTGACGCTGACGAAGGTGGAAACGGGCGCCGACACCGCGGTGGCGCAGCCGGTCGACCTCGGCGCACTGGTCCGTGAGACCGTGCGCACACTCGAACCGGTGGCGGCCGCACGAGGCATCCGACTACGCGCGCTCGTGACCACGGCGTCCGACATCGTGGAGACCGATGTCGAGAAGGCGCGGCACATCGTGTCGCATCTGGTCTCGAACGCGATCAAGTTCACGGAGCGCGGCGAGGTCACCATCGCGCTGTTCGGAGACAGCGACGGCGTCGAGTGCGAGGTTCGGGACACGGGCATCGGGATCGCCGGCGACAACTTCGAGGACATCTTCGAGCCGTTCTGGCAGGTCGAGCGACCCCACACGCGGCGTGCGGGCGGCATGGGACTTGGCCTGCACATCACCCGCCGCTTCGCCCGCCTGCTCGGCGGCGATGTACGCGTGGAGAGTCGGCTTGGCGAGGGCAGCACGTTCACCCTGCGGTTGCCGCGACATCACGGGACGCGGCGCACCAACGGGGATGTCGAGCGCCAGACCGAAGTCGCGCGCGAGAGCCCGCGCCGCATCGACCGACGGCGCGATGATCCGCCGCCGCAGCAACAGCTGCGGCCGCACTGAGCGATCGAGCCTGATGACGGCCGACGCGCTCGATGGATCGGGCGATGCCTAGCGCGGTCGCACCGTGCCCAGCCCGCCGTCGACGCCGATCACCTGACCGGTCACCCAGCTGCTGTCGGAGCCGAGCAGCCAGGCGAGCACATATGCGACGTCGTCAGGCTCGCCCAGCCGCGGCAGCGCGTGCATGGCGAGCGACGCCTTCTCGCCCGCCGGATTTCCGGTGACGCGCGCGGTCAGCGGTGTGCGCACGAGCCCGGGGGCCACCGCGTTGACGCGGACGCCGCGAGCACCATACGTCGCCGCCGCCGACCGCGTGAGCCCCGCGACCCCGGCCTTGGCCGCCGCGATCGCCTCGTGATTCGCCAACCCCGTCACGGCCGCCGCCGACGAGCACAGCGCGATACTGCCGACGCCGGCGTCCATCATCGGACGGGCCGCCGCCCGGACGAGGGCGAACGCACTCGTGAGGTTCTGCGCGATCGTCGTCGCGAACTCGGCGCCGCTCGTCAGGTGCGCGGGCTTGAGTAGCAGCGACCCGACACAGTTCGCCGCCCCGTCGATCCGCCCGTGACTGGACGTCACCGCGCGAACGAGCTGTTCGACCGCGGCGACGTCGGTCGCGTCGACCATGTGAACGTCGGCGCCGAGTTCATCGCCAAGCGCGCGCAGCGGCTCCTCGGTGCGCGCCGCGAGCACCAGACGCGCACCTGTCGCCGCCAGGCGGTGCGAGAGGGCGCGGCCGATACCGCCGGTCGCGCCGAGCACCAGATGGACGGGGGTATGTGATTCGCTCATGCCGCGACGAACGCCGTTGCGGGCGGTGAGTTCCCCCCGCGCGGCCAGCGGTCGGCGGCCCGCCGTCGGTTAGCTGGCTTCCACCAGCCGGCGCAGCGCCTCGACGTCGGTCGGCCGGTCGAGCACCGCGACCCTGGCCTCGCGCTGCAGCGTGAGGCGTGCCTGCTGGCCCCCACCCCGCACCACGACCACCAGGTGCGCGGCCACGCCTCCCGACACTCCGCGCACACGCGCCGCCGCCTGCGTCCCCGCCTCGACCAGAGTGCTCCGGCCGAGCGGGAGGTTGATCACGACGACGTCGAACGGCGCATCGGCAAGCAGAGCCACACCCTCGTCGAGCGTGGCCGCGGCGACAACGGCATGCCCGCGCTCGCCGAGGTAGCGGGCCATGAATCGGGACGAACCCATCGGCGACCCGACGACGAGCACGTCGCGACGCCGAAGCGCGGCGTTGGTCTCATCAGCCGCACGGAGCGACGGGTCAGCGGCGGCGACCCTCGCATCGCCACCGTCGGCGGCGGTGCGCGTCGCGTCGGTGGACAGCGAAAGTGCGAAGTGGAAGATCGCTCCGCCCTCTGTCGGACTCTCGGCGTCGATCGTTCCGCCGAGCGACGCGATCGTCGTGTGAACCACGGCCAGACCCAGTCCCGTGCCCTCGCCGTCGGGCTTGGTGGTGAAGAACGGGTCCCAGATGCGCGTCAGATCATGCGGAGCGATCCCTGGGCCCGTGTCGCGGACCTCTACGTGTGCCATGTCGCCGTCACGCCAGACGCGCAGGGTGATCGCGGGTTCGGTGCCGGATGCACGCGGCATCGGGGGCACGTCCGTCGCTGTCGACCGGCTGAGCTCCGCGTCGAGCATCGTCTCCACCGCCTGACGTGCGTTGACCAGCAGGTTGACGAGGATCTGCTCGAGTTGGAACCGATCGCCATCGACCCAGACGCCCTCGTCCGGGGCATCGACCTCGCACCGAATGCCGCGCGATTCCATCGCATAACGCTGCGTGTTCGCGACATAGCGCGTCGCCTC
The DNA here is from genome assembly GCA_038324385.1 of Gemmatimonadales bacterium. GTDB lineage: Bacteria > Gemmatimonadota > Gemmatimonadetes > Gemmatimonadales > Gemmatimonadaceae > JBBQHX01. The sequence continues at coordinate 4,284 of JBBQHX010000092.1, forward strand.
GGCGACGTCGACGGGGGCGAGAGTGACTTCGCCGTCGTGGCGCGCGAAGTTGAGCAGCTCGCGGACGATGCGTGCCGCACGTTGCCCCTCGCGCTCGATCGTCTCGACGGCGGCGCGGTCGTCAGGCGGAAGCGGTGTGCGCTGCACCAGTTGCGCGAATCCGCAGATGGCGGCGAGCGGATTATTCAGCTCGTGCGCGACACCGGCGAGCATCCGGCCGAGGCTGGCCATGCGCTCGGCGCGGCGCTGCGACGACTCCGTGCGAAGGCGCTGCGTGATGTCCTCGACCATCGCCTCGCAGTAGTCCAGCGCGCCGCTCTCCGTGCGCACCAGCCGCGCGATCATGCGGACGACGATCGGCGTTCCGTCCTTGCGCCGCCAGCGCACGTCGAATCGTCCCGACGTGCCCTCGTCGTTCGCGAGCGCGAACAACCGCTCCCGTTCGGCGGGCGTCTCGTAGACCGCGTCGCGGATCTGCACGCCATACAGTTCGCTCGCCGAACCATAGCCGAGCATCCGGACCAATGCCGGATTCACCCAGACGAACCGTCCCTCGACGTCCGCGCGGTAGATCCCGAGCGCGGAATGCTCGATCAGTTGATCGGTCCAGCGACGATGGCCGAGTAGCGCGTGTTCGGCTGCCTTGCGCTTGGAGATGTCGCGCGAGACGAAGAGGTGGAGCTCGCGGTCGCCATCGCACACCCGGGCGACGCGCGTCTCGAGCCAGAGCGTCCGGCCATCGCTGGCGCGGATTCGGACCTCCACCAGCGGCGACGCCTCGCCGTCGGCCGGGGGGACCGCGGCGGTGAGGCGCGCGAGATCATCCGGATGGAGCAGCTCCTCGATGCGCATCGACGCGAGTTCGGCATGGCCGAAGCCGAGCGCCCGCTCGATCGAGGGTGAACAGTAGACCATCGTCCCGCTCTCGTCATGCAACGACACGAGATCCGTCATCGCCTGCGCGAGCGCACGCGCGATCACCCGATCCTCCACCGACGTCGCCTCACGCCGTTCCGACTCGAGTGCCCGCCGCATGGCGGCGCGCGTGCGGCCCAACAGGTCGATCTCTTCGGCGAGCTGGTCCCGCTCCGCGGTCAGGCGATCGACCTCGTCCGCCAGTGGCGGTGCCGAATCGCGTGCGGGTGCGGTGATCGATGAGTGATCGCGTGAGGTCATGAGCGGTGCGGAGAAGGGGCCCCGGCGGCGGTCAGGAACAGTCTCGTTCGGCGCCACCCGCGAGGCAAGCGGCGTGCGGCAGCGCCTCGGCACCCGGTGCGCCGCCCACTGACCCGTGCCTCACCCGCCGAGCGTACTGTCGATGGCGGCACGCAGCGTGGGCCCGCCGCCCGCCGGGAGCGGCCCGATATGGCGCCAGAGCAACCGTCCATCGGGGGCAATCAGGAAGCTCTCCGGCACGCCGATCGTCTGATAGGCCATCCGCACGCGTTCATCGGGATCGTGTCCGATCAGGAAGGAGAGCGACCGCTCCTGCACGTAGGCAGCGACCGACGCGGGCGCACCGGCATCGACGCTTACGCCGAGGATCCGCAGGCCGCGCGCGCCATATTCCGCGTGCAGCGCTTCGAGGTCGGGCAATTCCTTCTCGCACGGGATGCACCACGTCGCCCAGACGTTGAGCAGCGTGAGCGGCTCACCGGGGCCGACGCGGGCCGAATCTCCGCCGAGAAGGGCGGTTGCGTAGACGGGCGCTGGTTCGCCGACGGTGAGCGGTCGGAAGCGGGATGCCGACTGCTCCCCCGTCTCCCCGCCGCAGCCCGGCGCGGCCAGCACCGCCGCGAGCACCGACAGCATGCACCAGCTCCGGCCGCCGTCACTGCGTTGTCTCATTCCGATCGCTCCTCCCCGACGATGACTGTCTCGCGGTCCGCGCGCCGCCGCGATACCCGGACCATAATCTGTTTTCCTGGCGAGGGCGTGGAACAAGCGGATGACACATCCGTCACTGTCGACGATCGGACGGCGCCCGTGACGGCCCGTGGGGGAGAGAGATTGCCCGCCCCAGTTCTCGGATGCCGCACCACCGCCGATATTTGGGCATGAGTATGGAACGCAACACCCGGCAGCGCGCCGCGATCCGTGATGCCCTCGAGCTGGCGCGGCGGCCCCTCTCGCCGGTCGAGGTGCTGGAGGCTGCCCAGCATGCAGTGCCGGGGCTGGGAATCGCGACCGTCTACCGCACCCTGCGTGCGCTCCAGGACGAGGGGTGGCTCGCCGCGGTCGAGTTGCCGGGGGAGTCGGCGCGATACGAGCGCGCGCACCTCGGGCACCACCACCACTTCCAGTGCCGCGGCTGCGACCGCGTGTTCGAGGTCGACGGATGTCCGCCGAATCTGGCCGGCCTCGCCCCGCCGGGCTTCGCGGTCGAAGCGCACGAGGTGGTGCTGTATGGACGATGCGATCGCTGCGTCGGCGCCGCATGATGGCCCGCCTCCCGACCACCGGCATCGGCCGGACCCTCGCGATCGTGCTCGCCTGCGTGCTCTGGGCCGCCGCCGCCCCTGCTCGTGCGGCGGCGCAGCAGCCCGACACGGCCGACGCGCGCCGGTGGAACGACCCTCGTGTGGCAGAGCTGGTCGAGCGCGCCACGGCGCTCCGGTCGGCACAGCTCTCCGACAGCGGCCTGCGCGACTATCGCGCGTCGGCGCGCGGTTATCTGACCTTCCTGGCGCAGTTGGGCGATGAGTTCCGGCTGCCGCCCAAGATCGTCAAGGCCGACCAGATCGCGCTCCAACTCTTCTGGCAGGCCCCCGATCGATCGAAGCAGATCGTCGTCGGCATGCGGGACACGCTGCTGCTGCCGGGCGACATCGGCTACTATCGTGATCGCTACGGGATCGTGCAGAACAACTTCCCCGACCGGATCCGGCTGGGCGACGGCAACGACGTGCGCGACGTGCCGCATCCGCTCTCGCCGATCGGCCGCCAGTCGTATGATTTCTCGATCGGTGACTCGCTGCGGCTGAACCTGGGTGATCGGACGATCACTGTCGTCGAGGTGCGGGTACGCCCGCGCGATGCCGAACGTCCGGCCGTGGTGGGAACGCTCTACCTCGACCGCGCTACCGCGCAGCTTGCCCGCATGGCGTTGACGTTCACGCGCGCCGCGCTCCGCGACCAGCGCATCGAAACGCTCTCGGTGACGCTCGAGAACGGGCTCGTCGACGGCCGTTTCTGGCTGCCGCGACGCCAGGAGCTGGAGGTCGTGCGCACCGCCAACTGGCTGGACTTCCCCGCGCGCGGCATCATTCGCGGCCGGTGGGAGATCTGCTGCTACCAAACCAACACGTCGATTCCCGCCGAGCAGTTCGTCGGTCCCGAGATTGTGGTGTCGTCGCCGGCCGAGTTGCGGCAGTACCGGTTCGAGGGGAACATCGTCGATTCGCTGCCTGACGACATCGCGCTCGCGACCACCGACGATGTCGAGACGGTCCGTTCCCGCGCGCAGGAGCTCGTGCGTGGGCGCGCGCTGCAGCGGAGCGGTGGGGCGGCACTGTCGGGACGCAGCATTTCCGACTTCGTTCGCGTCAACCGCGTCGAGGGGCTCGCCGTCGGTGCGGGCGCCCTCGTCAGGCTCGGCGCTGATGACGGGCTGCTCCTGCGCGCGCGCTACGGCATGGACGACCGCGCGATCAAGGGGCGGGCGGCGTTCACCCGGGCGCTATCAGGCGGTCGCTCGATCGCACTGTTCGGCATGCGCGATTATGCCGACGTTGGCGACGTCCAGGAGACGTCGCTGGTGCGGAACTCGATCGCCGCGCAGGAGTTTGGCAGCGACTACACCAACCCCTACGAGACGCGCGGCGCCGGCATCACGGCGACGCTCGGGAGCTGGTTCGGCGCGCGCTGGCAGGTCGAGGGGGCGTGGGAGCGCCACTATCCGCTCGCGATCAACGCGGTCCCCGCCAACGGCATGTACGAGGCGACGATCCCGGCACGTCAGGTCGACGGCGGACGGATCTCGCTCGCGCTCGATCGTCCCGCTGCCGAGTCGCCCTTCGGCACCACGCTCGGCTGGCGCGCCGACCTCCGACTCGGCTCGTTCGGCAGTGACGTCGTCGAGCGCCGGCTCTTTTCGCGACTGGCGTTGTCGGCCGAACTCTCGGGGCGCCTCGCCGGCCGACGGGTCATCGGAACGACGCTCGTGGCCGGCGTCGTCGGGTCCGATCCTGATCCCCAACAGCTCGTCTTTCTCGGTGGGCCGACCACGGCGCCAGGCTACCAGTTTCATGCGCTGGCCGGCCGGTTCGGCGTGAGCCAGCGAGTCGAGGTGCGACAGACGCTTCCCTTCCTGGCCGTCCCACTGGGCCGGTTCGGCCGCGCCCCCGGCACCATGACGCTCGCGCCGTATGTGAGCGTCGCCGCCGTGGCGCGTCAGGCAACGTTCCAGCCTGCCGGGCCGCAGATCGCCCCGTCGCTGGGCGTGGCGGGGCTGTTCCTGTTCGATCTGCTCCGCATCGACATCGCCCGCGGTCTCAACGAGGGCCGGTGGTTCGTCGGTGTCGACGTCGCGCGGGAGCTCTGGGGAATCTTCTAGCGGCGGCGCTCAACGCAGCCGATCATCCTCATCGCGCAGCCCGCAGCCGTTGGTCCGCGATCGCGCCGAAGCCGGCGCAGGTTCGCAAGCAGGGCGCCAGCCGTCGTGAGGCTTGCGGCGGTAATCACAGACTCGGCGGGCACGCTCGTCAGGCTCCCGGCGAGTGCGAGCGCCCACACGGCTAGCGCTCCGATCGCCAGGGCCAGATAGCGCCGCTGCGCATGCAGCCGTGCGCCAGCCGGCAGCACCATCCCGACCGTCGCGACGGACAGCACGAATAGCGCCCACTCGAGTGCCGGAGCGTCGACGAGGGCGGGCGCGACGGCGGTGATCAGCGGCGCGGCGAGGCAGTGCACGGCGCACAGCGCCGGCGCGAGCGCCGCCCAGGTCGACCCTGATCGGAGCGCGGGGTCGCCATGGAGGATCGGGGAGGAGAGCACGTCGGGCGGGACGAAGAAGGTGAACCGGAGGACGGTAATGATAACCCGGTATCATAACCGCCGCCAGTCCACTCATCTCCCGACGGAACCACGGACAGTATGCACCGAGGGGCCGAGTCGCTTGACCCGGTCCCTCGGTGATCACCGCCGGCTCGTGGTCGAGCCGTTTGGTACTGCTACACCTTAGCGCGCAGCGGTCTCGCCTTCGAGCTGGGCGAGCAGCTGCCGCGCCTGCTCCAGGTGCTGACGGACACCCGTCTGCGCCTGCGTCAATTCGGCGCGCAGTTCGGTGCCCGCGTTGCCGCGCATCGCGTCGTCGAGATCGTTGAGCAAACGCTCGTGCATCTCAATCTGCTTTTCCATGAACTTCCGGTCGTAGTCCAGGCCGCGCTCCTCGTCACCGAGGTCTTCCATCGCGTCGCGGTGGAAGCTCACGAGATCATCGGTGTCGTCCAGGTTCTGCGGCGGAGCGCCCTGGAGCATCGGCGTCAGGCGCTCCTGCATCGCCTGATGGTCGCGCTGCAGCGTCTGGGCGAACTCACGCACCTGCGGATTGGTGACGTTCTGTGCCGCGAGCTCGGCGGCCTGAATCTCCAGCGCGTAGGCCGTGTTCAGGAACGTCATGATCGACTTGTCGTTGCTGTAGTCGCGCGTCGTCGGCATCGTGGCCGTCGCCGCCGCGGTGGTGTCACCGAACGCCGTGTCGTTCATCGCCGTCCGATCGTCGGCCGGGCTGCAGGCGGCGATTCCCATCGTCGCAATCAGGCCGCTCGTCATCAGGAACTTCTGGGTCAGTCGCATCGGCATATAGGATCCTCTCGTTTGGTCGGTGTTCAGAGCCCCGCTGTTGGTGCTGCGCACCAGAGTGCTGCGCATCGGGGTCGTTCACACATGCCGCCGAACGCCATTGGTTCGAATCGTCAGTGTCATCTGACCCTCTCACTACGGAAGCATCATGCCATCGGGCCACGGTGGTAACCTGAATCACAACGACATACCCCTCCCCGCAGGAGGGCCGGGAGGCGGACGCGACCGTGGAAACACGCACGGCTACTCTGGTTGGCCAGGGGCCCTGACGAGTGGCCGCAGGACGGCCAACCTTCTCAGGGCGAAACCGGGAGCGGCGGGTCCTGGTCAAGCATGCGCGGCACCAGCGAGGCAAACGACGCCGTGTCGTCGAACAGCGCCGTCGTGAGGTACCGCGCGCCCGTGTCGCAGGCGATGCAGGCGACCCGCTTGCCCGGCCCCAGCGCACGAGCGACCTGGAGTGCGGTGTCGATGATGGCGCCGCTGGACATGCCGACGAACAGCCCCTCCTCGCGCGCCAGACGCCGGGCGAGCGGAAAGGCGTCCTCCTCCCATGCCGTGATCACCCGATCGATCACACTCCAGTCGAGATTCGCCGGTATGAAACCGGGCCCCATCCCCTGAAAGAGATGCTGCCCGCGCTCCCCGCCCGAGAGCACGGGTGAACGCGCCGGCTCGACGCTGTACACCTGCACGCGCGGGTCCTGTTCCTTCAGGTATCGCCCCACGCCGCTGATGGTGCCGCCCGTGCCAGAGCCATAGACGAAGGTGTCGATGCGACCTTCCATTTGCGCCCACAACTCCGGGCCGGTCGTGCGGTAATGGATGCGCGGATTGGCCGGATTGGCGAACTGATTCGGCATCCAGGCGCCGGTGCGGTCGCGGATCTCTTCTGCCACCTCGATCGCCGCGAGCATGCGCCGCTCGGGATCGGTGAGCACGAGCTCAGCGCCATAGGCGGTGAGCGTTCGCTTGCGCTCCTCGCTCATTGAGGCGGGGAGGCACAACGTGAGGCGGTAGCCACGCGCGCTCGCCACCTGCGCCAACCCGATCCCCGTATTCCCCGACGTGGGCTCGACGATCATCCCGCCCGGCTTCAGTAGCCCGCGCTCTTCGGCGTCGGTGATCATGCCGAGCGCGGTGCGATCCTTGATCGAACCGCCAGGATTCAGCCCTTCGTGCTTCACCCACACCTCGGCCATGTCCGGCTCGACGACCCGCGTGAGGCGCACGACCGGGGTCTGGCCGATGTGGGTATCGATCCGAGGGTGCGACATCGGGGAGGGGAGGGGATCGGGCGCGGGGCCCGCGATCGTCGCGGGCACCGCGGGTGAAGCGACGTCGTCAGCCGTTCGCCGCGTCGTCAGGCGCTGCGCCGTTGATGACGACAGTCCAGCGCACGTCGATATCGGCACGCAGAGAGTCGCGCACCGAGCAGTACTTCGTCACCGCGAGCTCGACCGCACGTTCGGCATGTACGCGCTCGATGCCCTCGCCGTCGACATGCACGTCGAGCTGCACCGACGTCAGGCTCGCCGGAACGGCGTTCGCCCGCGCACCACTGACGTCGATACGCAAGGCCGACACCGGCGTCCGGCGCTTCGCCAGGATGTCCACGATATCCACCGAGACGCAGGCGCCGAGCGCCGAGATCAGTCCGTCGACGGGGCTGGGGCCGGTGGTCGCCGAGGCGTCCAGGCGGATCGTCGGGCCACCGGCCCGGCCGGCGTCGAAGCGGTGGTCGCCGGCCCAGGTCACCGAGACCCGGGCGGGCGGCCTGCCCGCGACCGGGGGCACCAGTGTCGCCGTCGGTGGCTCGTCAGGCATCGTTCGGTTCGTCGTCGCTGCGTCGCTCATCGTCGATTCCGCTGAGGGGTTCATCACTTCTCGATCGGGGCACGTACGGTATTTCCCCACTCGGTCCAGCTACCGTCGTAGTTGCGAACCTTGTCGTAGCCGAGGAGGTACTTGAGGGCAAACCAGCTATGCGACGACCGCTCGCCGATGCGGCAGTAGGTGACCACGTCGTCGCCCGCCTTGAGGCCGATCTCGCCCTCGTAGATGGCGCGGAGCTCGTCGGCCGACTTGAACGAGCCGTCGGGATTGGCCGCACGCGCCCACGGCACGCTGCGCGCTCCGGGGATGTGGCCGCCGCGCAGTGCCCCCTCCTGCGGGTAGTCGGGCATGTGGAGCTTCTTGCCGGTGAACTCGTCAGGCGACCGCACGTCCACGAGCGGCCGCTTCGCGTCCATGTGCGCGCGCACGTCCTGGAAGAACGCGCGGATCTCATCGTCCGAACGCTCGGCGGCGGTGTAGTTCGTCGGTGGGAAACTCGGGACGTCGGTGGTCATCGGGCGTCCTTCCTGTTCCCACTTCATCCGCCCGCCGTCGAGGATGCGGGCGTTAGTGAAGCCGAAGAGCTGAAACACCCAGAACGAGTAGGTCGCCCACCAGTTGCTCTTGTCGCCGTA
>JBBQHX010000093.1:0-12378 GCA_038324385.1 Gemmatimonadales bacterium
GCGCGACGCGCTCGGCGAACACCAGCCCTTCGAGGAGCGAGTTCGAGGCGAGCCGATTCGCGCCGTGAACCCCCGTCCGCGCCACCTCCCCCACCGCGTACAGCCCCGGGAGGCTCGAGCGTCCGACGAGGTCGGTCATGATGCCGCCCATCATATAGTGTGCGGCCGGCGTCACCGGAATCAACTCCTTCGACGGGTCGATGCCGCGGGCCCGGCAGATCGCCGTGATGCCGGGGAACCGCTTGGGAAAGCCGTCGCCGAGGTGCCGCGCATCGAGATAGACGCGGTTGCCGCGCATCTGCTCGCGGTAGATCTCGCGCGCCACGACGTCGCGCGGGGCGAGTTCGGCGAGCCGGTGCCGCTTCGGCATGAATCGCTCGCCCTTGTCGGTGACCAGCACCGCGCCCTCACCGCGTACGGCTTCGGAGATCAGCGAGAGCGGATTCTCGGGTGTGTCGAGCGCGGTCGGATGGAACTGCACGAACTCCATGTCCGACAGCTTCACCTGGGCGCGGTGCGCGATCGCGTAGCCGTCGCCGGTGGCCACCTGGGGGTTGGTGGTGTGGCGAAACGCCTGGCCGCAGCCGCCGGTGGCCAGCACGGTCGCATCGGCGATGATCTCGGTGGCCTGACCGGCGACACTCGCGCGGACGCCGGAGCACCGGCCGCCGTCGACGATCAGGTCGAGCACCCGCGCCGTCTCGAGCACCTCCACGTTGGCGCTCTCCTGCACGCGCGCGATGAGTGTTCGCGCGACCTCGGCGCCCGTCTGGTCGCCGTGCGAGTGGACGATGCGGCTGCGGGAATGGGCCGCCTCGCGCCCGAGCTTGAGTCGGCCGCTCGGTTCGAGATCGAAGTGGGCACCGGCTGCATGCAGCTCGCGCACCCGAGCCGGCCCTTCCTCGACGAGCACCTGGACGGCCGCGGCGTCGCACAGTGCCGCGCCCGCGGCGAGCGTGTCCTCGCGATGCAGCTCCGGGGAATCACCGGCGCCGAGAGCGGCCGCGATGCCGCCCTGTGCGTAGGCCGTCGCGCTGTCGAAGAGGGAGCGCTTGGTCAGTACGAGGACGCGCCCCTGGTCACTCGCGCGCCAGGCGGTGTGGAGGCCGGCGACGCCGCTGCCGACGACGAGGAATCGAACACGGATGCGGCTGGTCATGGGGGGGAAATGAAGGCGACGGGGACCGGCGAGGGAAGGGCGAGCGACGCGGACGGTCGCCGGCGCGAACGGAACCCCCTTTCCCTCGTCGGTGTTCGCGACGAAACTTCGCCGCGATGCGAAACGTGCTGCTCGTTCTCGGTGCGCTGTTTCTGGCGCACACCGTTCTGTTGTTCGTTCGGCCGTCCGGCGCCGCCGTCCTGCCCACGGGCGAGGGGCTCGACGTCGGGATCGTGTTCGACGTCGGCGGCCGCGGCGACAAGTCGTTCAACGACGGCGCCTATCTCGGTGCCGAACGCGCTGCCCGCGAACTTGGTGCGCGTGTGCGGTTCATCGAGCCGGGCGACGGGTCGGATCGCGAGGCGGGACTGCGGCTGCTGGCCGCCGAGGGGATGGATCTGATCGTCGGCGTGGGCTTCATCTTCACCGACGACCTGACCCAGCTAGCGCGCGAGTACCCGGACGTGTCGTTCGCCGGCGTGGACTACGCCCTGACGACCGATGCGTCGGGCGAGGTGGTGCAGCCACCGAGCAATCTCGCGGCGCTCAAATTCCGCGAGGAGGAAGGCTCCTTTCTGGTCGGCGCGCTGGCCGCGCTGGTCGGGGGCTCGAAGCGAGTGGGCTTCGTGGGCGGAATGGACATTCCGCTGATTCACAAGTTCGAGGCGGGGTACCGGGCCGGCGTGAGGCACGTGTGCGGCGACTGCACGGTCGTCGCGCAGTACGCCGGCGTCACGCCGGAAGCGTTCGCCAATCCCGGACGCGGCAAGGAGCTGGCGCTGAGTCAGTACCAGTCGGGCGTGAACGTGATCTTCCATGCGTCGGGCTCGACCGGATTGGGGGTGTTCGAGGCCGCGCGCGACACGCGCAAGCTCGCGATCGGGGTCGACGCCGATCAGTACGCCGAGGCGCCGGGCTACGTGCTGACGTCGATGGTCAAGGGCGTCGACCAGTCGGTGTTCGACGCGATCGCCCGTGTCCAGGGGGAGACGTTTCGCGGAGGGATCTATCAGTTCGGACTCGCCGAACGCGGCGTGGATTACGTCTATGACGCGAATAACGCCGCCCTCATCCCCGACCCGATCCGTGCCCGCATCGAGCAGCTCCGCGATTCCATCATCGCCGGCCGCATCCCGGTTCCGGACCGGCGCTGACGTGCTTCCACGCCTCACGACTCCGCCCTGCCTGACGACGGCTCGCCGCCTCACGCCGCGGGACGTGGCATGACGCCGCCGGCAATCCAGCTGTCGCGGATCGACAAGCGGTTCGGCGCCGTGCCGGCCAACCGCGACGCCGATCTAACCGTCGCGGCGGGCGAGATCCATGCGCTCGTCGGGGAGAACGGCGCGGGGAAGAGCACGCTGATGCGGATCCTCGCTGGCGTCACCGCGCCTGACGCGGGCACGGTCGCCGTCGAGGGGCGGGACGTGACCGGCTGGAGCGCCGCCGAGGCGATCGCCGCGGGCGTCGGGATGGTGCATCAGCATTTCATGCTCGTCCCGCCGCTGACCGTGGCGGAGAACGTCGTGCTGGGGCGCGAACCGCGGCGCGGCATGATGTTCGCGCGCGACACGGCCTCGCGTGAGGTGGCCGCACTATGCGAGCGCACGGGACTGCGTGTGCCGGTCGACGCGACCGTGGCATCGCTGTCGGTGGGTGAGGCGCAGCGGGTGGAGATTCTCAAGGTGCTCTACCGCGGGGCGCGCATCCTCGTGCTCGACGAGCCCACGGCGGTGCTCTCGCCGCCCGAGGTCGACGAGCTGTGGACCGTGCTGCGCGGCCTCCGCGACGAGGGCGGCACGGTGGTGCTGATCACACACAAGCTCGACGAAGTCATGGCGATCTCCGACCGGATCACCGTGATGCGCGCGGGTCGAACGGTGGATCGGCTGGAAACGGCCACCACGACGCCGGCGGCGATCGCGCGTGCCATGGTCGGGCGCGACGTGGCGCTGGCCGGCGATGTGGCGCTCGCCCTCGGCGCCATGGGTGGCGCGGACGGCGGGTGGGATGCCGGGATGGCGGCGCACTCGGACGCCGTCGCCGGGGAGGAGCGCACGGGGTCGGCGGACCCGGCCAGCCTCCCCCCCGCCCTGATCCTCCGCGACGTCACCATCGCCACCCCCCGCAATCCGCGCGCGCTCGACGCTTTCTCCCTCGACCTGCGGCCGGGTGAGATCGTCGGGATCGCCGGCGTCGAGGGGAACGGGCAGACCGAACTCGTCGAGGCGATCGCCGGGCTCGTTCCGCTCGCGCGTGGGTCGATCCACCTCGGCGAGGTCGACGTCTCGCGCCTTCCCGTGCGCTCGCGCACCGAGGCGGGGCTGTCGCACATCCCCGAGGACCGGCAGCACCGCGGCCTGATTCTGGACTACTCCATCGCCGACAACCTGATTCTCGGCGAGCACCGACGGTTCACCGGCCGCGGCGGCGCGCTCGATCGTGCGCGGATCCTCGCCCACGCCCGCGAGCGGATCGCCGAATTCGACATCCGTCCCGCCAATCCGCTCGTGCCCGCTCGGACGCTCTCGGGCGGCAACCAGCAGAAGATCGTCATCGCCCGCGAGATGGGGCGCGACTTCACCGTCCTCCTCGCCTCGCAGCCGACGCGCGGCGTCGACGTCGGCGCGATCGAGTTCATTCACGCGCAGTTGCGTGCCGCCCGGGCAGCCGGCCGCGCGGTGCTGCTCGTCTCGGCCGACCTTACCGAGGTGCTCGCGCTCGCCGACCGGGTGGGCGTGCTCTACAGCGGACGGCTCGCCTGCCTGCTCGACCGTGCCGACGCCAGCGCGGAGATCCTCGGCCCGTACATGACCGGCCTCGCCGGCCGACGGGAGGACGCCGCGTGAGCGCGCTGGCCGCCCCCGACCGCCCCGTCGCTCCGTCCGATCTGCCCGACCGGTCGGCGACCGACCACGCCGCCGCGCGCCGTGAGCGGCTCGAGGAAACGATTCTCCCGCCGCTCGTCGCGGTGATGCTCGCCCTCGTGATCGGCGATCTGCTGATTGTCGCCTACGGGCAGGCGCCGGGCCCCGTCTACCGGCTGCTGCTCGACGGGACGTGGGGGAACTGGTACGGCTTCGGCCAGGTGCTGTACAAGGCGACGACCCTCACCTGCACCGGGCTGGCCTTCGCGATCGCCGCCCGCGCTGGGCTGTTCAACATCGGCGCGGAAAGCCAGCTCGCCGCCGGCGGATTCCTGGCCGGGGTCATCGGGCTGCTCCTCCCCGGGGGGTTGCCGCTGCTCATCGCCGCCCCGGTGCTGATCGTCGCGGCGATGGCCGGCGGCGCGGCCGTTGGTGCCGTGCCGGGCGTGCTCAAGGCGCGGTTCGGGGCAAACGAGGTGATCGTCACGATCATGCTCAACTTCGTCGTGCTCGCCCTCCTCAACTGGGCCACCGCGACGCATCTGGCCGTTCCCGAGACGCTGCACACGCCGGAGCTGGCGACCGGCACGGTGCCGCGTCTGTCGGAGCTGATGCCGGCCTTTCGCGGATCGGCGGCCAACGTCACCCTGTTTGTCGTGTTGGCGGCCGCCGCGGCGGTGAGCTGGTGGCTCTTTCGCTCGCGTCGCGGCTTCGAGCTCCGCGCTGTCGGACTGCAGCCGGCGGCGGCCGAGTACGGCGGAATCTCTGTCGGGCGGACGTGGATCCGGGCGATGACGCTCGCCGGCGGACTGGCCGGACTCGGCGGGATCAACTTCGTCCTCGGCTACAAGCTCTACTACGAGGAAGGGTTCGCCGCCGGATCGGGCTTCCTCGGCATCGCTGTGGCACTGGTCGGGCGCAACCATCCGCTCGGCATCGTCCTGGCAGCGCTTTTCTTCGCCACACTGTCGCAGGGCGGGCTGGCGGTGAACGCGCTCGTTCCCAAGGAGATCGTCGACGTATTGCAGGCGGTGGTGATCCTCGCGGTCGCGGCCGCGGTGCCGGCGGTGCAGTACGCGCTCCGCCGCTCGCGCGGCGCGCGGCGAGGCGCAAAATGATCATTCTTGCCTTTCTCCTCCAGACGATCCGCATTGCGACGCCGTATTTCATCGCCGCGGCTGGCGGCGTGATCTCCGAGCGCGCCGGGGTGGTCGCGCTCTCGCTCGAAGGGTTCATGCTGACGGGCGCGTTCTGCGCCGCGCTCGGGAGCTTCTACAGCGGCAGCGCCTGGATCGGACTGATCGCCGGCGTCGGCGGCGCGATGCTCGCGGCCGCCCTCCTCGCCGTGGCAACGATTCGCTTCCGTGCCAACCAGATCGTCAGCGGTATCGCGGTGAACCTGCTCGCGATCGGCGCGACGCGATTCTTCCTCCGCCTCGCCTTCGACAGCACGTCGAACAGCCCGCGGGTCCCCGGCTTCGGCGATGACGTGGGCGGTGGCGGGCTCCTGGGGACGGTCTCCAGCCCGCTGGTCTGGCTCGGGCTCCTCGCCCTGCCGGCGACGGCGTGGCTCCTCATGCGCACGCCGTTCGGCCTCCGCGTGCGCGCGGTGGGCGAGCATCCGCAGGCGGCCGAGACGCTCGGCGTCAACGTGGCGCGGGTGCGCTACGCGGCCGTACTCCTGTCTGGCGCGCTGGCCGGCCTGGCGGGCGTCTACCTGGCCACCGACCAGCATCAGTTCACTGACGGGATGACGGCGGGGCGGGGATTCATCGCGCTGGCGGCCGTGATCTTCGGTCGGTGGGCGCCGTTGCGCGTGGGCGCCGCCTGTCTGCTCTTCGCGGCCGCCGAGACGCTGCAGATCCAGTTGCAGGGGCTGCAACTCGTCCCGTCGCAGTTTGTCGAGATGATTCCCTACCTGCTCACGATCATCGCCCTGGCGGGGATCGTGGGCCGATCGGTGCCGCCGGCCGCGCTCGGGAAGGCCGAGTGAGCGCTGAGCAGTCGCCCGGGCCGGCATCGGGTGCCGGCCCGGGCGGCGACGGCGACCCCGCCCAACGCGTCGGCGGCCCGACGCCGGCGGCGGGTACGCCCACCCGGCCGCCGCACGCGATGAAGAAGCTCGTGGTCCTGATGATCACGGCGTTCGTCGACATGCTCGGCGTGTTGATGGTGATTCCGTTGCTGCCGTTCTACGCGACGGATCTGAACGCGAGCGGCTTCGTCGTCACGTTGCTGATCGCGTCGTTCTCAGTGGCGCAGCTCATCAGCGCGCCGCTCTGGGGACGCTTCTCCGATCAGTACGGGCGACGTCCGGCGCTGCTCGTCGGGCTGTTCGCGTCGGCCATCGCCTACGTGATCTTCGCCTTCGCCGACTCGCTCTGGCTGCTCTTCCTGTCACGCCTCGTGCAGGGCGCGGGGGGCGGGACGGTGGGTGTCATCCAGGCCTACGTCGCCGACGCGACGCGGCCGGAGGATCGCGCGAAGTCGCTCGGCTGGCTCTCGGCGGCGACCAACCTGGGCGTGGCGATCGGGCCGGTGGTGGGCGCGGCCGCGCTGCAGTTCGGGCGGCCGGCGCCGGGGCTGCTGGCCGCGGTGCTCTGTCTGGTGAACATTGTCTTCGCCTGGCGCTTCCTCACCGAATCGCACGACTTTGCCGCCGGCCGCGCGTCGACGGTGCGAAGGCGGCCGTCGCGCGAGGTCGCCGCGCGCGTGCTCGTGCACCCGGGCGAGCCGCCGTCGCGGCTGATCTGGATCTACAGCCTGACGATGGGGACGTTTCAGGGGTGCACGGCGGTGCTGGCGCTCTTCCTGGCGGCCAAGTTCGCGGTGACGGCGGCGACGATCGGCTTCTTCTTCACCTACATCGGCGGGCTGTCGGTGCTGACGCGGGCGGTAATCCTCGGGCCGCTGGTCGATCGGCTCGGCGAGGCACGGCTGGCGCGGATGGGGCTGGTCCTGCTCGGCGTTGGATTGGGGCTGCTGCCGTTCGCGCCCAACTTTCTCATGCTGGCGATCACCATCGCGGCGCTGCCGTTAGGCACCGCGTTCACCTTCCCGTGCGTCACCGCGCTGCTGTCGCGGGTAATCGGCAGCCACGAACGGGGCGTCTACATGGGCGTGCAGCAGACGTTCGGCGGCGTCACGCGATCCGTCTTCCCACTGCTTGCGGGGCTCGCGTTCGACCATCTCGGGCACGGCGTGCCGTTCTGGGGCGCGGCGCTACTGATGGCGGCGATTTTGCCGCTGACGGCGGGGCTGGAGGAGTACACACGCGCGCCGGCGGCGGCCCCGGTTCCCTGAACGGGAGCCGGGGGCCACGGTCGCCCGTTCAGGCCGTCGGCGCCCGGAACCCCGGCTCGCTCTCCAGCACCGCATTGGCGATGTCGGTCATCGGCACCGAGCGGTCCTGACTCGTGCGACGGAGGATGCTGTACGCCTCCTGCTCCGACGACCCCGTGCGCCGCATCAGGATTCCCTTGGCCCGCTCGATGACCTTGCGGTCCTCGAGCTTCTGCTTGGCGCCAACCGCGTCCTCGCGCGCCTCACGCAGCGCGCGCGCGCGGGCCACGGCCAACCGGATCGTCGAGTCCAGCGCGGCCGGCGGAGTCGGCTTCGGCAGATACGCGATGGCGTTCGTCGTCATCACGTCCTGATCGGAGAGCGAGAGCGCAACGTCTCCGCTGAACAGGATCACGGCAATGCCCGGATCGTGCGCCGTGATGCGCTGCGCCGCCTCGAGCCCCGAGCCGTCGGGCATGTGGATGTCGAGCAGCACGACATCGGGGGTGAGCATCTCCGCCTGCGCGGCCGCGTCACGCCCCGTGCCGACTTCCGCGACGACGGTGTGGCCGAGCGTGGCGAGGAGCTCGACGAGGATCTCGCGAGCGGGCTGATCGTCTTCGGCGAGGAGGATCCGGGCGTGCGTCACGGTGTCTTGCATGGGTGGTACCGAACGGGTGTTTCCACATCCCGGGCGGCCGATGCCGCTCGTCGGGGTAACTCTACGCGTCGCCGTCGCGCAGCATCGCACGGGCGGCTCATTGTCGCGCCATAGCCGATCGGCTCGGGCGACGCCGGACCGTGCGAGCGCGAGACGTAGTGTATGGCCTCTCCACCTGATCGCGTAAAGGGCCGGGTCAAACGGACATCCGGCAGACATTCGATCAGTCGCCACCCACCGCGGCGAGCAGGTGCTGAGTGCGGATGGGCTTGCGCAGGACGAAGTGCACGTCGGCCTGCGGATCGGTCGCGGCATCCCACCCGGTGATCAATCCGACGCGCACGTCGGGCCAGCGCGACCGGACGGCCAGGGCCAACTCCCAGCCGCTTCCGTCGAGAAGACCGATATCCGTCACGACGACGTCGAACGCGTCGTCGGTGGCCTGCCGCGCCGTGAGCAGCGCCAGCGCCTCGTGCACGCCGGCGACCACCTCGACACCGTGGCCGTCGGACTGAAGCAGCGCGCGCGTGAACTCGCGGCCATCGGCGTTGTCCTCCACGACGAGCACGCGCCGCGCGGAGCGCGCCGGGCGTGCGGGAGGAACCTCTACATCGCTAGCCGCCGCGACGGGAAAGACAAGTCGGACGTTCGTCCCCCCACCGGGTTCTGAGCGCAACTCCGCGTGCCCTCCATGGCGTCGCATGATCCCGTAGACCTCGGCCAATCCCAGCCCCGAGCCCCGTTTCCCCTTGGTCGTGAAGAAAGGGTCGAAGGCGCGCTCGGCGACTTCGGGCGGCATCCCGACCCCGTCGTCGGCGATTTCGGCCACCGCCTGCTCCCCCTCGCGATAGACCCGCGCCGACAGCTTGCCCGGTCGCGCCATCGCGTCGAGGGCGTTGTTGACGAGGTTGAGGAGCGCCTCGCGCACCTCGCCCGCGACGCCGTGAATCAGAACGGCGGGGTCGAAGGCGGTGACAAGCTGCACCGGTCCACCATGGGCGCGCTCGGCCCAGAGCGGGTGCGTCATCGCCAGCACCTCCTCGGCGAGCATCCCCAGGTCGACGGCGACGCGATCGCTGGCATCGACCGGGTCCTGCCGGAGAAAGCGGCCGACGCGCGCCGCTGTGGCCGCCCCCGTTTCGGCGGCAGCGGCGATGCGCGCGGCGTACTGCCGCACCTTTACCGGATCGTCGGCGTGGATGTCGAGCAGGTAGCTCGCGGCGACGATTGGATTGAGCGCGTTGTTGACGTCGTGCATCACGCCGGCGGCCAGCTGGCCGACCGCCGCCAGCCGACGTTCCCGCGACCGCGCGAGATCGACCGCGTCGAGGTCAGGAGCCCGGAGATGCGCACCGGATCGCGGCGGGAGTTCGCGCGGCAATGCCGCGAGAATCGCATCGCGGGCGGCGTCGGTGCCCGACGGACCGTCCGCCCCGCGCAGCTCGCGCAGCACGACGAGAACGTGCGGCTCCGTCGGCGCGTCGGGAATCGGCAGGCAGGAGGCCATCGCGGACCGCCCGGCATCTCCGCACCGCACGAGCACGGTGGTCGAGACCCCGGGGAGGCCGCGCGCCGCGGCGATCACCGCCGCCGTCAGGTCGCAGTCCTCCACCGGGAAGGTGTCGTGGACGTAGCGGTGGCCGATCTGCGCCGGCTGGATCCCCGTCAGCGCGAGGAAGCGCGGGTTGGCGTGCACGATCAGCAGCCGCTGGTCGACGAGGGCGAGGGCGAGCGGAAGCGCATCGAAGACGGCCATGAAGCGCGCGGCGAGGCGTTCCGCCTCGCCCGGCGACACGGCGCCGCGGACGGCGCGCAGCGCACGGGCGAGCTCGAGCGGCCCGTCGCCACGCGGGGTGGTGCGGAAGAGCGGATCGAGGTCGGCCATGCGCGGACGGGATTCGTCGTCCATGTCCATCGCGCCTGCTCCTTGCCGCGCCACGCGGCCGGTCAGCTACACGCGCATCGTCCGGATGCGGTCGGGGCGCGGGAACGCCGGCTGTCGCCTGCTGCTCGCCATACGTGACGGCACTCGGCCGGATTCACGGTGGCCCGATCCCGTCCGGGCCGCCATCGCGGCACAATATACGACGCCAGCCTTCACGCCGTGTACCAATTTCGCGCAGGATGCACGAGTTTGCGTCATGGGCGCCGGCGACGAACGCACACCGGCAACTCGACCCGCGCGCCGCCGAACAGTGCTACCAGCCGCGCATCGGCGGGGCGGACACTGGCGGCGGATTAACCTCGACGTGCGTCCCGACGGTGCCCGTGATCAAGCGGACGCCGCGCTGGTAGGTCGCGTAGGCGTAGGCCCACTGGATCAGCACCGTGACCCGATTGCGGAACCCGACGAGGTACATGATGTGGACAAACAGCCAGATAAGCCAGGCTAATGTCCCGGTCGCCTTGAACCGGCCGATCTTCGCGATCGCCCGATGGCGGCCGATCGTCGCCAGATCGCCCTTGTTCGTATAAACGAATGGCTCGGTCGGCTTCCCATCGATCAGGCGCAGGATGTTGCGCGCGGCCCGCCGCCCGCCCTGCATCGCCGCGGGGGCGACGCCGGGCACGACGCTGCCGTCGGGCTGCTGCACGGCCGCCAGATCGCCGACGACGAACACCTCGGGATAGCCGGGCACCGACAGATCGGGCTCGACGAACACCCGGCCCGCGCGATCCAGCGGAACGCCCAGCGACCGTGCAAGCGGCGACGCCGCGTTCCCGGCCGCCCAGATCACGTTCGTCGTCGGGATGCGTTCCTCGCCAACGTATACGGCGTCCGGCTCGATGCGCGTGACGAGGGCGCCCGTGCGCACCTCGACGCCGAACTCCGCCAGATCGCGGCAGGCGCGCGCCGACAGTGAGGCAGGGAAGGTCGACAGCAACCGCGGCCCCCCTTCCAGCAGCAGCACGCGCGTGTCGCGCGTGTCGATGCGGCGAAAGTCCTCTTCGAACGCCTCGCGCGCGATGCCCGGAATCATCCCCGCGATCTCGACCCCGGTGGGACCGCCGCCGATGATGACGAAGGTCTGCCGCGCCCGGCGCTCGTCCAGATCATCGGTCTTCTCGGCGATCTCGAACGAGAGCAGGAAGCGACGGCGGATCTCGAGCGCGTCCTCGAGGCTCTTGAGCCCTGGCGCCATCAGTTCCCACTGTTCGTTGCCGAAATACGAATGGCGCGCCCCGGTGGCGACCAGCAGGTAGTCGTACTCGAGCGACCAGTGCTCGTCGTCCAGCACCACCTGCCGCAACTCGGGATCGATGCGCGTCACGTGCGCCATGAACACTTCGGCGTTACGCTGCTTCCGCAGGATCCAGCGAATCGGAACCGTGATGTCGCTGGGCGCCAGCGTGGCCGTCGCGACCTGATAGAGTAGCGGCTGAAAAAGATGGTGATTCGTCCGATCCACGAGCGTCACGTCCACTTCGGCCGATTTGAGGGTGCGGGCGGCGTGGATGCCACCGAACCCGCCGCCGATGATGACGACGTGCGGGCGGCCGGGCGTGCGCTGGCGAAGGAGTTGGGGCATCGGACGGAGGGGACGAAGTACCGGGTCGGGCGCGGTCCGTTCGGAATGTCGACGTCCGGCGCGGGCGCGGGTAGAGCGATCCGCAGAGTACGCACAAGAACGGGGCCGGCGCGGCCGCGCGACGGGGACCGGTAACCGGTGACCGGTGACCGGTGACCGCAATGTTGGTGCGCGCCGCGCGGGGGCCACCGGATGCGCGCCGGTACGCCGTCGAAACCGCGCGCATTCGCCCCTAGCTCACCCCGCCGCGCCCCGCCCGACGAACGCCGCCCGTCCTTCGAGCCAGCGCGCGACGATCGTGATCACCAGCACGAGGAGAATGAGGAGCACGCTGTAGGCGGCCGCCGTGCCGAACGAGAAGGCGCGCAGTTGCGCCAGGATCTCGATCGAGATCGGGCGGTTGGCGTGCGTGTAGAGCACCACGCTGGCGACGAACTCGCCGATGGCCGTGACCGCCGCGAGTAGCGCGCCGGCGGCCAGCCCCGGACGCGCCGCCGGCAGCACGACGCGCCACATCGTACGCGGCCACGAGGCGCCCAGGCCGCGTGCGGCATCCTCGAGGCTCGGATCCATCTGCCGCAACGAGCTCTCCACCGCCGTGGCAACCAGCGGCACACCGCGAATGAAGTACGCCAGCGGCAGAATCCAGAACGTGCCGACCAACAGGAGTCGCCCCTGCAGCGGCGCATTGGTGTTGAACGTCGCGGCCAGCCCGATCGCGATCGCGGTGGCCGGAATCGCCCACGGCAGCGCGACCAGCAGCTCCAGCACGCGACGCCCGCGGAAGCGGCGCAGCACGACCAGATACGCCGCAACGAAGCACACCACGACGTTGGCCGCGGTCGCCACGAGCGCCATCAGCACGCTGTTGCGAATCGG
>JBBQHX010000094.1:0-12364 GCA_038324385.1 Gemmatimonadales bacterium
AATGCTTGCGCCGTCGGCGCTGTGCAGGGTCCTAACCGGACCGCGAACGGTGCCCGCCGACACCGCCATGCCGCGCAGCACGCCCGGCTCTTCCGGCCCCGGCAACGGCGCCAGCACGCGACCGCGCGAATCGATCAGCGGAGGGAAATGGCGGACCTGGGCCCGCAGCCGGCGCTGTAGCGCGCTGCGCTGATGGGCCAGCGTTCGCAGATCCAGATCCTGCTCGCGCTGCTGGAACCCGTCCTGAATGCGTCGCCCTTGCTCGTCGGAGTAACGCTGGAGGAACGTTGTTCACGGTGCAGCGGGCTGTGTCCGGGCGGCCGTTCGCGCCAGACTGGTGCGATAGGCCTGGGCGTAGGCCCACTCCGCCGGGAGCGTCCGATTGAAGCGTTCGACCTTGCGGTTCGTGCGGGGCGTGTAGGGGCGCGTGCGGAGATGGCGCGGCAGTGCTCGGCGTAGCTCAGCCGGGTGCAGTCATCAATCGCCAGGTGCACCGCCTCCCAGCCGATCGCGCGCACGCGCGTGCGTCGGTCGCCGTGAATCCGGCGCCCAACGCGCGCCCAACGCGGCCGATCCGCCCGAGCTTCTTGATGTCGATATGCAGGAGGTCGCCCGCGGCCGGCCCCTCGTAGGGGATGGCCGCCCGAGGCGGCTCGAGGTGATCCAGCCGGTGTAGGCCGCGGCGGCGCCGCTCGATCCGCCGCCGTTGCGGAACGCCAAACTCCGGCGCGAGGGCGTAGTAGTTTGGCGCGGGCACTACGCGCTGGTGCAACCGTTCTCGTTTCAACCTGCCGACTGGGAGTTCCTCGTCGACCCCGACTACATCTTGGAGTGGGTCGACCCCGCACCGGGGCAGCGAGCTATTGGTCGTCGTCGGCCCCGCCGACGCTCGTATTCTCGGACGTGACGGATCTCCGCATCGAGCGGGAGCCGTTGAGATCGCGGACATCTCGCGGAGCGACCCGTCGACGCCGGACTTCCGGAGCGTGTTGAAGCAGGCCGGCGAGCGATGGAAGTGACGCTTCGCGCCGCATCGGATGCCTTCGTCGACAGCGTTGCTCCAGCGTTAGGCAGCGCCAGGATGCTCCGAGGCGCCACGCTAGAGGCGGGGGTCAATCGCGCAGGCTTCTGTTGCTTTCCGTAAATCGAGCGGTC
This sequence comes from Gemmatimonadales bacterium, assembly GCA_038324385.1. GTDB lineage: Bacteria > Gemmatimonadota > Gemmatimonadetes > Gemmatimonadales > Gemmatimonadaceae > JBBQHX01. The sequence goes on from JBBQHX010000094.1 coordinate 1,156, forward strand.
GTCGTGAGACGCTGGCGCCTGACTCCGTTATGGAAGTCCACGTGAAGCTGCAGCCGTGTAAATCAAGGACCTCTCCCTCACCCCCTCGCCGCCCGTACCCACGCCTCCGCGTTCACGCCCTTGACGAGCAGCCACAGGATGAGCGGAATGAACGCGACCGCCGCTGTTGCCAGCAGAAGCCCTGATGCGTACGCCGGCCCGAGAATCAGCAGGAACGTGCGAACGGTGAACGCGATGCCGGTGAAAACCATGGCGACACCGAACACCCGGGGAACGAGGCGGGAGCGAAAGAGGAGCCACCCGAAGACGATGTTCGCGGCCCCGTAGAACGTGCTGAAGAGCGATCCCCCGAAGCCCGCGATACGCAGCAGCATGTAGGCGAGCGCCTCCATCTGGTCGGGCTCGAGCCCCGCCACCGACTGCGCGCTCTGCAGCGTCGGCAGCGCAGCAAAGTACAGGACCTGCGCCGCCCCGAAGCCGCAGGTGGAGATGATCCGGAACACCACCATGAGCATCGCGAGGTTGCGGTGGACCGGACGCACGAGCACCCAGAAGACCATCGTGAGCATCGCGTCGCACAGCGCCTCGACCAGGTAGCCCGCGAAACCCCAGCGGAATAGCGATTCGCTACCGAGGATCCGCTGTCCGGTCGCTGCCGGGTCGTCGGCGACGAACATCACGCTCGGCACATATGCCTCGCCGAACCCGCCGGCGACGAGAGTGATCAGCCCGAGGACGCCCGCGAGCCGCGCGTACGTCTGGATAGATTCGCCTTCATCATCGTGCCATGAGGGTACTGCAGTACGCTGCGCCATACGGGAGGCCGGAGCGGGAAAGGGCGTGGTCTATTGGATACCCATACGAGCGTCGCCGGCGTCGGTTTCGGCGCAAGCGAGCAGACGAAAGGGGCCGCCGAAGGCCAGGCTGCGCGTCCGGCAGCGCCGCGTCGATGCATTCCAGCACGAGTTCAAGACGGAGCGTCCGCACGCGGCGCTGCGGAACGTCACGCCGGCCAACCATTGCAAGGCCTGTGTCCGGCCTTACCCGCGGCACCTGGCGGATCCGGAGTATCCAGCCCACTATCCGGTGCGCTACGTAAGCCGGAACGGCGGCGTCCGGTGGCACAACCGCTGGGTCAACGCGAGCCATGTCCGGGCGGAGGGATACGTCGGAGTTGAGGAGGTCGCTGGCGGGATCTGGTCGGCGTACTTCGGGCCTGTCGTGCTCGGACGCTTCGACGACCGGGACGTCCGCATCCACGGCGCCCACAACCGCAACAAACACGACCGGCGATAACCATCCACTGTTACCCATGCTTCCGGTCTACTCTGTTCCCGATGCTCGCGATCCGTACCGGTCGATCAGCACACGAAACGGTGCAGCAAGCCGAATCGCGGAGGGGAGCTGGGCGCGCTGTCTGCGAGTAGAGGAGCGGGAGTGTCCGCGGCTGAACGTCAACGCGGCCCGATGCCCCGTTACGCTAACCAGTCCTGATCGAACATACGAGAACTTGGGCGTTCGCCGGCATTGCCACAGCTCATCAGCCTGTTGGGAGATCTCATGGCACCAGAATCCAGGGTCATTCCTTCTTCACTTCTGGCTAGGACTGCTGGCGTCTTCTACCTGCTAACGATTCTGACAGGGATGTTGGCCCTCTACATGAGCGGCCACTTGGTGGTTCCGGACAACGCAGCATCTACCGCCACCAACATGCTGTCGCATGAGAACTTGTTCAGGGCCGGCTTCGTCGCTGACGCGGTAATGACCGCTTGTTATATCGTTGTGACAGCCCTCTTCTATCGCCGTTTCCAACACACAAGCAAATGCATTTCGCTTGCAGCCGCATTCCTTAGCCTCATTGGCTGCGCCATGATGGCTGTCAGCTTGCTCTCCTATCCGACATATTTACTCGTTCTCAAGTCATCCGCTACCGCGTTTAGCACTCAACAGCTTCAGTCACTCGCCCTGCTCGGGTTCGGGTTCTTTCGGCGCGCATATGACACGGGTCCTATCTTCTCCGGCATCTATTGCCTCCTGATCGGGATTCTGATCATCAAGTCGGGCTTCATTCCTCGTGTCATTGGGTTCCTTATGGCACTCGCCGGGCTAGGTTGGATTACGTAGTTGTGGCCCCCACTCGCCTCAACTCTGGAGCCATACAATCTCCTACCCGGTCTCGTTGGCGAGGGCGCGCTGGCGCTTTGGCTCACGATCAAAGGCGTGGGAATGACGGATAACAACTCGTCCAAGCCGACGCCGCCTCGCGGCGCGGCATGAATCAGGCGTCGATATGAATGACCTGGTGTCGAGAGGGGCGATGCACGGCATCGATCGTGATACGACGTGGGCGCGAAGCAGCACCGACGGTTGATCCTACATATATGCGCCACTACAGCAGCGTCGTGGCCATGCGGCGCAGCGACACCTCGTGCCGCAACCGTGCCGCCTCGCGCATGCTCACGAAGGCGACCGACGTCGCCAGCATCGCCGCGATCCAGGGGACGTGCTCCTTGATCTCCATCGCGAACGAATGGAGCCAGGCCGTGCCCGGGTTCGCGATGAGCAGCGACCGCGGATAACGCGCGAGGTCGCTCAGTCCCTCCGGCGGAGTCGCGCGGTAATCCGGGAAGCTGACATCGGTCCCGACGATCACCGTCAGCCAGAGCATGACTGCGACGAACGTCGTCAGGCGGCCGATGGCGCGCCCTTGCCCGAGCATGCCGGCGTCGGCCGCGTCGGGCGTGAGGGGAATTCGCAACGTCGCCAACGCGAACAGTGCCGCGGAGAGGCCCATCAGCGCTCCACCGCCTAGCACAATGCCGTGGACCATCGTCCAGACGCTGCGCTCGGTGAACAGGGTGGTGTCCATGGTGTCCATGGTGTCTGCGGCTGAGGGTGGGTGGGCGCTCGATGGCTGCAGCGCAGTGGCACGCCGGTCATCAGGTCACCACGGCTGAGACGAAGCACCGCGTTCGGCGATGAGCACCTCGGCGCCTCCATGTCGCGCGTCGACCAGGCCGAGCACTGTCACGCCGTCCCAAGCGAATGCGGCGTCGGCGATGCGCACCACCGTGGCCGCGTGGGCGGAGACCGGCCGCGCCCCCGACACCACCGTCGCCGTGCTCGTTAGGATGGCCGCTCTGTGCGACGGGTGGTCGTCTGGGCATGATACGGGTCTCCGGTCAGCGATCGGGCCGATTGGCCCGCCCGGCCGCATCGGCCGGTGCGCCACATTGGAAGTCGTGAACGGGCGGCAAACCAGGCCAACGACGAAAACGACGCCACGGATTCAACCGCACCGGACCCCATTGCGTCGGGCGCAGCGACCCCGAGAGGCGACCCCGACTGGCGAGCACGCCGCCGCCGGCACCCCGCCCGGCGCGAGTGGCGCCGCTGGTCACACCGCCGCAGAGGAGGCAGGGCAGGTATTGCTTCCCATCATGCAGCGGCTTGGCACCGAAATGACGCCGCTCACCCGTGCATTGATGATGGACGACTTCGCGGCGGTGACACGGAGCGCCGCCGCGATCGCGGAGCATGCGCCGATCTCGGGCGAGGAGCTCGAACGCATCCACTCCGTGCTTGGAGCCGATATGGCCGCCTTCGTGTCGTGCCACGAGCAGTTCCGGGAGCGACTTCGAACGAGTCCCGGAGGGCGGGAGCTGCGGGTTCAAGCCGGGCAGCCCACCGGATCTGCTGCCGCGCGATCGTCAGGGCAAAACCGCGTCGCATGGGCGGAAGTTCTGTCGGATATGCCGCCCACACGACTTTCCAAACCGCGCGGCACCCGCCGGACGCGGCCCGGGCGGGTCACGATGGGGCGGATCGCAATCCGGATGAGCCGATTCCGGCCGGTTTACCGCCTCTAGAGTCGTGAACCTCGGCCTCCGCCGTCGTCCCCGCGCAAACCCAGGTGATTCGAGGAGAAGACTCGATGCCCGCAACGGCCCCCGCTTCGTCCGCCCCGTCGGTGCTGACCGACGACATTCTGATTCGGTGCCACGAGCGTGCGCCGGGCTACGATCAGGACAACACCTTCTTCACGGAAGATTTCCAGGAGCTTCGTGACGCCGGCTATTTAACCCTTTCGGTGCCCGAGGAGTTCGGCGGTCGCGGCCTGTCGCTCGCGCAGGTCGCCCGCGAACAGCGCAGGCTCGGCTACTACGCGGCGCCCACGGCACTCGCGCTGAACATGCACCTGTACTGGCTCGGCGTCGCCGCGGATCTCTGGCGCGCCGGCGACCGATCGCTCCAGTGGATCCTGGAGGAAGCGGCGAACGGTCACATCTTCGCCGCCGGCCACGCGGAGAGCGGGAACGATATCCCGCTGCTGCTCTCCACGACGCAGGCCGAACGGGTGGACGGCGGCTATCGCTTCACCGGCCACAAGTCGTTCGGCAGCCTCACGCCGGTGTGGACCTTTCTGGGCATGCACGGGCTCGACACGAGCGATCCCGCCGCGCCGAAGGTGGTGCACGCGTTCATGCCACGCAGCACCGAGGGCTACACCGTCCGCGATACCTGGAACACGATGGGCATGCGGGCGACGCGCAGTGATGACACGATTCTCGACGGCGCCTTCGTGCCCGATCATTACATCGCGCGCGTGGTGCCGGCGGGCGCCGCCGGGATCGATCACTTCGTTCTCGCCACCCTCGCCTGGGCGCTGATGGGCTTCGGCAACATCTACTACGGGATGGCCCAGCGGGCGCTCGACATGACCGTGGACGCGATGAAAAAGAAGAAGTCGATCGCCATCACGCGGACCATGGCCTATCATCCCGGCGTGCAGCACGCCGTGGCGCAGATGGGACTCGAGCTGGAGGCGATCGGGCCACACCTGGACCGCATTGCCGACGACTGGTCGGACGGCGTCGACCACGGCGCGATGTGGGTCGCCAAACTCTTCGCGGCCAAGTACCACGCCGTGGAGGGATCGTGGCGCGTGGTCGATCAGGCCCTGGACATCAGCGGCGGGCTCGGCATCTTCCGCCGTGCCGGACTGGAGCGCCTCTTCCGCGATGCGCGGCTCGGACGGATCCACCCGGCGAACTCACTCCTCACGCACGAGATCGTCGGCAAGTCACTGCTCGGCATCAGCCCCGATGAGCAGCCGCGATGGGGGTGAACGACTCGCCAGGCCCGCACGCGATCGTATGAGCTTGCGCCTGTGCCGCGCCCCGTGAGGCTTTCTGCCTCACGGGGCGCCGTGCATGCGCGCGCAGCGCCGCGGATTTACCCACTGTCAGACGAACATCGCGGGACTGATCTCCATCGACACCTCGGAGATCCGATCTGCGGGGAGGCCGGCGCGCCGTGCGTGCTCCAGCACCGCCTCGGCATTCGGAGCCTCGTACTCGCAGTAGATCTTCCCCTCCGCATCAGATACGTAGCTCTTGATCCAGATGACGCCAGTCATCTCGGCCAGCACGGAATTCGACTTGAGTCCAGCGGTCCGCAGTTGGTCCGGCGTCAGCGTTCCCACTTCGCGTTCGATGATGTAGCGTGGCATCGGTTACCTCTGGGGGTTCGGGGGGAGTGGTCCATCGGTTGGCGCGGGATGGAGTGCGGCGTGCAGCGCAGCGTCGCCGGTCTCGACCGCGATCGCACTCGCGGCGGAAAAGGCCATGAGTGCATCGTCAGGCCGGCGGTCGGCTGAGAGCGCGCGTGAGAGCCGCTGCAGCATCCACCCTTCACCAAGACGATCGGCGAGCGCCGAGCGGAGCGTCAGCGAGCGTTTGTACGCACGACACGCATCGGCCGGACGCGCACGTTCGAGGAACGCGTCCCCCAGCACGGCGTGGGAGTGCGCCTCGAGCCGACCCTGACGAGCATGGGCGTTGACCGCAGCGGCTTCCTCCAGCGCGGTACACGCTTCGTCGTACCGCCGCAGCTTGAGGAGCGTTGCGCCGAGGCTGTTGAGGATCAGCCCCTCGTGGATCCGATCCTCGAGTTCGCGGCAGAGACGGAGCGCAGCCTCGTACTGACGGAGCGCCTCGACATACTCGCCGTCCTCCCACCGCATGAGCCCGAGGGTATTACGGAGCGTAACCTCACGTTCCAGCGCGCCGACGCTAACCGTGCGAGCCAGTGCGCGCTCGTAATGGGCGATCGCGGTGCTGCGGGCGCCCCGTTCACGCGCGCACCGTGCCAGTCCTTCGATGGCGATCGACTCTCCGCCGTGGTCGCCCGCGCCCTCGCAGCGCACCCGCACCGCCTCCCACTGCAGCTCGGCCGCGAACGGCTCACCCTGTCGCTCATACGCGGTGGCGATCCGTTGCCAGAGCAAGGTCTCGGTGTCACGATCCTCGAGTTGCGCGAAGACGTCGGCGGCCTCGTGCAGCAGCGGCAGCGCCTCATCATACCGCCCCAGACCGAACAGCACCTCGCCGAGCGCTCGAACCACCTGGGCCAGACCATCGGCATGTCGCGCGCGGCGCGACAGATCGACGCCCTGCCGGTATGTCGCCAGCGCCTGCTCCACGTCGCCCGCGTGAAGTTGGATGTGCGCGATCGCCGGCAGACAGAAGGACATGATGACAGGCAGCCTGCGTTCGAGCGCTGTCGAGCGCACCCGCTCGAGATACTGCAGGGCGCGTGTATCGTCGCCGAGGTCGCGATACGCCGTTGAGATCACCGTCATCACCGCGCACCACTTGATCGGGTCGTCCTCCCTTGTGAGATACTCGAGTCCCTGTTCCAGCGCTTCGAGTGCGTCGCGAGGGCGCCCCATGCGCCGCAGGATGTTGCCGAGGCTCGCGACGTCGCCGGCGGCGGCGCGGGTCTCCCCCAGTTCGACATCGAGCTCGAGCGCGTTCTGGATCGCGACCGTCGCGTCCTCATACCGTCCCTCGTGCGAACGCAGCAGCCCGATGCTGCGTACCGCGTTGCGCTCACCCGCGCGGTCGCCCAGTTCGCGGCTGAGGCGCAGCGACGTTCCGAGTGCACGGTCGGCGGCGTCGAACCGCCGCAGGAGCGTGAACACGTCGCCCTGACGCAGATAGGCCTCGGCGAGCGCGGGAGACCCACCATGTGGCGCCAGGAGGGCGATGAGCTCCTCGACGAGCGCGATCTGCCGGGCGCGCTGGCCGAGGGTCTCGGCCAGTCGTTCCTGTCGGAGGAGGACGCCGCCGAGCAGTGCCCGCTGGCTCTCATCGGCGGGGAGCTGGTCGAGCCATTCACGAGTGCGATCGAGCATACCGATCGCATCGGCGAACTGGCTCAGCGCCTTCGACCGATCGGCGGCCGCGATACCGTGCTGCACCGCGGCCGCCCACTCCTCCGCGCGGGCGTAGTGGTGCGAGAGCCGTTCGCGATGCTCCTCGAGGCGGTTCGCATAACGCCGCTCGATCGCGCGTCCCGCGGCGGCGTGCAGTGTCCGCCGCTGATGCTCCAGCAGCGAGTCGTAGGCGACCTCCTGCGTGAGTACATGCTTGAACCGATAGACCGGCTCGGGCGTGACGCTGATCTGTAGGACGAGTCCGGCGTGACGCAGGGCATCGATATTCGTGCCCACGCTCGCATCGCCCTCGGTGAGTTCCTCGAGCACCCCGCGTGCGAACTCCCGCCCAATCACCGACGCGATACGCAGGGTGTCGCGCACCGGAACCGGCAGCCGGTCCAGTCGTGTCCCAATGACCGCCTGCACCGTCTCCGGGAGGTGTAGGAGCGTGGCATCCTCGTCGGCGGTCGCGCTGCCGTCTCGCACCGTGATCGCTCCGGTCTCCTGTAGCGCCTGACAGGTCTCCTCGAGGAAGAACGGGTTTCCGGCCGTCCGCTCGTACAGGTGCTGGGCCAGCGCTGGCGCAAGTTGCTCGGCTCCGAGCACGGCGCACATGATTTCATGCGCGGCGTCGGTGCCGAGCGGGCCGAGGTGGACGATGGCGCGATCATCGCCCGAGCTCCATTCGAGGCTCGGGTCCGGGCGGCAGGTCACGACAATGAGGAGCGCATGCGCCGGGGCCACCTCGGCGAGCTGTTCCAGCGCGGCGCGTGAGGCCTCGTCCGCCCAGTGCCAGTCCTCCAGGAGGAGCACCGTCGGTCGCCCGCGCGCATGCAGCGTGAATACCGCCGTCAGCGCCTCGAGCATTGCCGCCTGCAGGTGTTCGCCGTGCAAATGCTTCGGCAGGGGATGCGCCGCGCTGTCGATTGCAACCAGCGCAAGATAGAGCGGCAGCGAGTCCTCGAGGTCCGGGGTGATCGCCCGTACCCGCGCGATGATCTGGTCCTCGGTGTCGCGTCCGTCGTCGTGCACTCCGAGCAGATCGCGGAGTGCCTGCACGAACGGCATGTAGGGTGTCGTTCGGCCATACGCATCACACCGGCCGAGGACGAGCCGTGCGTCCGTCTGCTCGACACAGTGGCGGAGCTCGTGGAGCAGGCGGCTCTTGCCGGACCCGGGGTCTCCGATGACGACCGCCAGCCCGCCCTCGCCGCGCACCGCGGTCCCGAGCTGCTCCTCCAGCATCGCCAGTTCGCGCAGGCGGCCCGCGTATGGAGTGAGTCCGCTGCGTTCGGCGACCTCGAGGCGCGTCTGGACGCTCGACTCGCCCACGATCCGGTACGGCGTGACCGGAGGCGCGTTGGGGAGTATCGCCATCGACGGCCCCGCCTCCGCATCGACGAACGGCGCGATCAGTCGGTGGCATTCCGGACTGACGAGGATCGCATCCGCTCCCGCCAGTGCGGCCAGGCGTGTCGCGACCTCGAGCGGCGCGCCCGTGAGGCGAAACCGGCGATCCCCCGCGCGCTGCCGTTGCGCGACGAGCGCACCCGTGTGCACGCCCGTGCGGAGACGAAGCTTCGCTCCGGTGTCGTCGGCGATGGTCCGCACGCGCTCGTGTAGCTCGAGCGCAGCGCGTACGGCTCGCAGGTAGTCGTCCTCGTGTGCCGCGGTGACACCGAAGAGAAGGATCGCCTCCTCCGCGGCGAAGTGATTGACGATGCCGCCGTGTCGAATCGCGATCTCGGCCGCGGCGTCCCGCACCGCGGCCGTGAGGGCGTCCACCTCGCGTGAGGCTAGGTGCTCCACGAGCTGATCGTACCCGGAGATGCCCGTCACCACCACCGTCGCATGGCGGCGCTCGCCCGCCCGGCTGAGCACCGAGTCCGTCGGGGTGGCGAGCGTGCCGTTGTCGATGGGGGTAGGGGAGCGGCTCACCACCGGATTCGCCGAATGCTCGGCCGCAACGGACGCCCGCGTCACACCCTGCAACGCCACCAGCATCTCCTGCGCATCGGCAAACCGGTCGGTCGGGTTCTTGGCGAGCGCTCGGCGCAGCAGCGTATCCACCGCGTCAGGCACGTCGCTCCGCGTCGCCGCCAGCGGCTCGAGCTCCTGGGTCAGAATGGAGTACAACATCGCCTGCTCGCCGGGGCCGCCGAACGGCCGGCCGCCGATCAGCATCTCGTGTAGCACGACGCCCAGCGCCCACACGTCCGCGCGCGCATCCACCGCATCACCGAACGCCTGCTCGGGGCTCATGTAGGCGAGTGTTCCGATGACGCCGACCGTCTGGGTGACGTTGATGTCCGACAGCTTGGCGATGCCGAAGTCGAGAATCTTCACCACCCCGTCGGCGGTGATCATGATGTTCGCCGGCTTGATGTCGCGATGCACGATGCCGCGCGCATGTGCCTTCGCCAGTCCGCGGGCCACGTCGCTGGCGATCTCGAGCGCGTCGCGCACCGCCAGCGGCCCGCGAGCGACGCGGGTCGCGACCGTCTCGCCGTCGTAGCATCCCATCACGATGTAGAGCTGGCCGTCGCCGGTTTCGCCGATCTCGTGCACGGTGCAGATGTTCGGATGCTCGAGCGAGGCTGCCGCACGAGCCTCGACCATGAACCGCTTCTTGGCGGCTGCGTCCGAACTCAGATGGGGCGAGAGGAACTTGAGCGCCACATCGCGATCGAGCCGCTCGTCGCGGGCCCGATATACGATGCCCATCCCGCCGCCGCCGAGGCGGTCGATCACGCGATAGCGGTCGAGTTCGGGGAGAGCCGGCGCGTCGCTGGGCGACACCGCGCGCCGCGACGGCGGCTGCACTGGCGGCGGCGCGAGCAGCGGCCGCATCACCGCGTCGGCGAGCGCATCGAGCTTGCCTGGAGCTTCGTGCGCGGCGACGAGCGCCTCCACGTCGGCGCGCATGCCGCCGTCGGCGCAGGATGCGGCAAGAAACGCCGGACGCTCCGCCGGCTCCCGCGCCAGTGTCTCGTGCAGCAACGCTTCGAGCGCTGCCCACCGTTCGGCGTCCCCCGGGAGGGCGGACGGCCCTTCGGAACGTTCCGAGGACTCCGGACGAGCGGACCGCGTCGTCATTGCAACTCCCGGTTGAGCCAGGCGCGCGCTCCAATCCAGTCACGCTTGACCGTCGCCGGCGACAGCGCCAGCAATTCGGCCGTTTCCTCGATGCTGAGCCCGGCGAAGAACCGACAGTCGACGACGCGGCTGTAGCGCGGATGCAGCGCTTCCAGCCGCTCGAGCGCCTCGTCCAGCGCATGGAGATCGTCCGCGTACCGGTCGATCGCGACCAGGGTCTCATCGAGCTGCAGCGGCGTTGCTCCGTTCCCGCGCTTCTGGGTGCGTCGTCGGTCGGCGTAATCGATCAACACGCGACGCATCATGCGGGCGGCGGTGGCCAGCACATGGTGACGGTCGCGCCACTGCACGCGCTCGACACCGAGCATCCGGATGAATGCTTCATGCACGAGGCCGTCGGTCTCGAGCGTGTGCCCCGCGCCCTCATGGGTCAGGTGTCCGTGCGCCATGACGCGCAGCCGGTCGTACAGCATCGTCAGCACCGTGCGCATCGCCTCGGGATCACCGTCGTTGGCGACCCGGAGCAGGCGCGTGATGTCTCCCGGCTGCTCCATCCGACCTCCGTGCAGGCTCACAAATCGCGCGGCGCTGAGCGTCAGGCCGCTGAAACAATGCAGCACGGCGGGGGGATCGTCCAGACAATCGTGCATTGGCGGGATCTCCCGCTCCATGACCCAGAGGCGGGAAAACCCGGCCGAACGGCTCACCGGCCGGGGCGTCCCCGCGGACAGCAGGAGTGGCGAGGCGCCGAATCCCGGCTACGGTCAATGAGAGGAGCATCGTCCCGCCGCAACAACGCAGCCGCCGACGCGAGTTGCGGTGCGCACCGCACGGCGGCAATCTCCTTGACCGCCCCGCAGCGCGGCTCCGCGCCCCTGCCGCCGGCAATTT
>JBBQHX010000095.1:0-12259 GCA_038324385.1 Gemmatimonadales bacterium
CGGCCCCGGCCCCCGCCTCCGCGCCCGGGCGCGCCCGGCGCGGCCCCCCACGACAGTCAGGCCGCGGCCGGACCGGGGGGTGGCCGTTCAGGCCGTCACACGGAGGTCATCCCTCCCCGTCGCCGCCCTCGAGGGCCTCGAGATCGCCATCGTCGCCCTCGCCGTCATCGTCGCCGAGCGCGTCGTCCTTGTCCTCGGGCACGACCCGCGCGACACCCATCACGGTGTCGCCGTCATCGAGCTGCACCAGTTTCACGCCCTGCGCATTGCGCCCGGTGACCCGGATCTGCGCCGCCGACGAACGGATGATCACGCCGGCCTTCGTGATGAGCATGATCTCGTCCTCTGGCAGGACCTCCATCAGCGCCACGACGTCGCCGGTCTTCTCGGTACGGTTAAGGGTGATGATCCCCTTGCCGCCGCGCCGCTGCACGCGGTAGTCGTCGATCGACGAGCACTTCCCGAGCCCGTTCTCGGCGACCACCATCAGCGTCGCCTCACGCCGCACGACCACCATTCCGACGACCTCGTCGCGCGGACGCAGCTCGATTCCCTTCACGCCGGTGGTGTCGCGCCCCATCTGCCTCACGTCGCTCTCGTGAAAGCGCAGCGAGAGACCGTGACGCGTCGCGAGCACGACGTCGTTCGTTCCCGTCGTCATCTGCACGTCGATCAGCTCGTCCTTGTCCTCGATCTTGATCGCCTTGATTCCGTTCGAGCGCGGATTCGCGTACTGCGACAGGGCGGTCTTCTTGACCGTGCCCTGACGCGTGCAAAAGAGCAGGTACTGATCGTCGGGGAACTCGCGGATCGGCAGCAGCGCCTTGATGCGCGTGTCGGGCGTGACGTTGATCAGGTTGACGATCGGTTTGCCGCGCGCCGAACGGCCGGCCTGCGGAATCTCGTGCACCTTGAGCCAGAAGACGCGTCCATCCTCGGTGAAGACGAGGATGTAGTCGTGCGTCGACCCGACGAAGAGATGCTCGATGAAGTCCGTATCCTTCAGGTCCTGCGCATTGAGCCCACGTCCACCGCGCCGCTGGCGTCGATAAGTCGTGACCGCCGTGCGCTTGATGTAGCCCGAGTGGGAGATGGTGACGACCATGTCCTCCTCGGCGATCAGATCCTCGATCGTGAACTCGCCCTGATCGCTCGTGATCTCGGTGCGACGCTCGTCGCCGTAACGTTCGGCCATCGTCTCGAGTTCGCCCCTGATGATCGACAGGCGGCGATCGCGGTTGGCCAGGATGTCGCGCATGTCGGCGATGAACGCGCGCACCTCGGTGAGCTCCTCATCCAGCTTCTCGATCTCGAGCCCGGTGAGCTTGGCCAGGCGCATGTTGAGAATCGCTTCCGCCTGACGCTCGCTGAGCGAGAACCGCGTCTGGAGCTGCCGGCTCGCCGTCGGTGTGTCGTCGGCCGCGCGGATCAGCTTGATCACCTCGTCGATGTTGTCGACGGCGATCTTGAGCCCTTCGAGGATGTGCTCCCGCTCGAGCGCCTTCTCGAGGTCGAACTGCGTCCGCCGAACGACGACCTCGTGCCGGTGCTTGAGGTAGTGCTCCAGCGTGTCGCGGATCGGCATGATCTTCGGCACCAACTGCCCCGTGCCCGCATCCGGCACGAGCGCCAGCAGGATCACGCCGAAGGTCGACTGCATCTGCGTGTGCTTGTAGAGCTGGTTGAGGACGACCCGCGGAATCGCGTCGCGCTTCAGCTCGATCACCAGGCGCATGCCGTCCTTGTCGGACTCGTTGCGCAGATCGCTGATGCCCGTGAGCTTGCCGTCCTTGTGGAGATCGCGAATCTGCACCATCAGGGTCGCGCTGTTGACCTGGTACGGGATCTCCGTGATGACGATCGCCGCCCGGCCCGACGACTCCTTCTCCTCGATGACCGCGCGGGCGCGCATGATGATGCGGCCGCGGCCGGTCTCCTGATAATCCTTGATCCCCTCGCGGCCGTAGATGAAGCCGCCCGTCGGGAAGTCGGGGCCCTTGATGTACTGGCGGATCTCGGCGTGCGTGAGATCCGGGTTCTCGATCAGCGCGATCAGCGCCCGCGTGACCTCGCGCAGGTTGTGCGGCGGAATGTTCGTCGCCATGCCGACCGCGATGCCTGACGACCCGTTGACCAGGAGGTTCGGGAACGCCGCTGGCAGCACGCTCGGCTCGGTCAGCCGGTCGTCGAAGTTGGGTACGTAGTTGACCGTGCCCTTATCGATATCGGCGAGCAACTCGGTGGCGATCCGCGTCAGGCGCGACTCGGTGTACCGGTACGCCGCCGCGCGATCACCCTCGACCGAGCCGAAGTTTCCCTGCCCGTCGACGAGCGGATAGCGCAGCGCGAACGGCTGCACCATGCGCACGAGGGCGTCGTACACCGACGAGTCACCGTGCGGATGGTAGTTACCCAGCACCGCACCGACCACCGTCGCCGACTTCTTGTAGGCGCGCCCCGGCACCAGGCCCAGGTCGTTCATCATCGCGTACAACACGCGGCGATGCACCGGCTTCAACCCGTCCCGCACGTCGGGCAACGCGCGCGAGACGATGACGCTCATCGAGTAATTGATGAACGATTCCTTGATCTCTTCGTCGATGAGCCGCGGCATGATGCGCTCGCGGGTGGTCGGACCAGTCATGTAGCGGCCGGAAAGGGTCGGCAGCGCCCGCGACCAGAACGTCGCGCGCGCGAAGCGGTGCTGCTGTCGAGTCCCGCAAATTTAACCCGCGGCACGGGCGAATGCAACTTCCCTGACATTCGGTAATGTGTTGCGGTGCAATACTTTATGGGATCACCGCCGCCGTTGCGGCGTCCGACCGATTGGGCGTTCGTGGGCTGGTTGCGAGCGGTGTGGCCGCTGGGGTCGTGGAGCGGCCGGGGTTGGGGCGTGGTAGCGGGGAGATCCCGGCGTTCTTGTTGACCGCGGAGGACGCGGAGGACGGCCGCAGAGGACTCCCCGCGCGACGAGGGGTTGGCGCCACGGATCGGGCGGTCGGACGCGACAGGAGTGCCGATGAAGAAAAGGGGAACAGCACCGCCGCGTCAGCATCGTCGCCTAAGCTGGCGTGTTTCCGAATGCTCGCGGCGCTGTTCCCAACACGCCCAACGCTCGACCGCGTGATGCCCTTCAGCCGGCAGTCGAGTCCTTCTCTCGGGAGCCGTCCTCCGCGTCCTCCGCGTCCTCCGTGGTCAAGTCGGCACCACCCCACCTCGCACCCGTACTCCCCGCGATCATCGAGCCCCGCCCGGCGATATTCAGAACTCCGCCAGCACCCCGACGACGAGCTGCCCGTCGTAGTTGGACCGAGCCCCTCGGCCGCGCGCACCGCTGTCGTAGCTGTCCGAGTAGGTGAGCTGGAGCCGCAGGATCTCGGTCATCTTCAGGCCGACACTGCTCGCTGATCGAAAGAGATACGCGTCGAGCGCCGCCACTTCGGGCTGGTAGAACGACTCATGCGACAGTGTCACGCGCTCGTTGAACTTGTGGCGCGCCCGGAACCGCGACGAATAGCGCGCCAACCGATCCTGCACCAGGACATCCCCGGCGGTGAGCTGCACGCTGCGCTCGCCGAGCAGCGCAAGGCTCAGGCTGACTTCCGAGTCGTCGGTGCGGAGGATCGTGAACTTCGCACCCGCCCCGCCACTATACCGTTCCTGGATGCGACGCTCGAAGCTCGACTCGAAGGTGCCGAGGAAAAAGGGCGAGATCGCACTGTAGGGGCGCAGGTCGAGGTTGAGGGCGGCCAGCCAGCGGCGCTGCGCCACCTCGGCGCGGCCGTCGCGGCTCGCCTCGCCATAGGTGAATCGCACGTCGGCGCCCGCCTCGATCGCGCTGTCGCCGTAGGTCAGGCGCGAGCGCGTGGTCACGATCGTCTGCGGGTTGTTCCCGACGAACAGGCTGCCCTGTGCCTCGAAGGCTCGCTTCCACGGGGAAGGCGGGGCGTCCTGGGCCGCAGCCGGCAGGGCGGCCGCCATCGTCAGGCAGCCCGCGACGAGCAGCGAGCACCAGGGCGCGTGTCGCGAGCGTGCACGTGTCGACCCGGGAAGGCCGCTGCGGCGCCAGAGGCACCGCGCGGTCCGCGCCCTCACGCGGTGGGCTCCCGGTGTTCGGCGGAGACCAGCGGCACGACGGGGAGACCGGTGGGCGCCGTGTCCGGCGCGCCGCGCTGCCGCTTGGCGGCCGCCCGTGCCTCGCGCTCCGATTCGCGACGGAGCCGCGCCTGCCGCGACTGCTCGGCGAACCGCGCCTCGAGCACCGCCGCTTCGGCCGCGTCCTGCGCCTCCGCCTCGGCCGCGTCACGCGCGATCGCTTCCTTCTCGGCCCGGTAGCGCACGTACCAGACGCGCGTAACCTCGCCCGCGAGGTCGCGATTGCCGAGTCCGAACGAGAGCGCCAGCGCCAGCGCGACCGCGCCAAAGAGGATCGCGAACGCCGTGGTCACGATGTTCGCGGCCACGCCGAGCTGCTGCAGCGCCATGAAGATCGCGATCACGATCACGGCGCCGCGCCCCACCCGCGCCAGCGTCGGGCCCCCTTCCAGCGCGCCGGCGGAGGCCATGATCACCCCGCCGACGAACTCGCCGAGCACGATGCCGACGATCACGATCACGATCGCCGTGATCACCTGCGGGATGAAGCCGACCAACTGCGAGAAAACGTCGGCCAGCGCCTCCAGCCCGAGCGCATTCGCGGCGATCAGGAGTACCACGAACATCACGAACCAGAACAGCAGATTCGAGACGACGCGCACCGGATTGAGGTGCGATCCCGAGCGCTCGACGGCCTGCATCACGCCGCCCCGCTCGAGCACCTGCGTCAGGTGCACGCGGCGCAGCACGCGCTCGGAGCCGCGCTGCACGAGCCGCGCGATGAGGTATCCCGCGAACAGGATCACCAGCGCGCCGAGGAACGGCGGAATCACCGCCGCGAGCTGAGCGAAGCTCAACTGGAGGCGTTCGAGAAACGTCACGGCGGGAACGGGGCGAAAGACGAGCAGGCGCGCGCGAATCGGTCGGGCGCCAACGTCTAATTATAACCGCCTGCCATACCCCGAGACGGCCCGCGCCGGCCATCCGCGTCAGAGCCGCGCGCGGTCAGAAGTTGAACACCAGCCCAATGAACGGAAAGCCGGGGAAGATCACGCCGGTGTCGTTCCCGATCAGGTTAAAGAAACCCAGGTCGACGGCGATCCGCTCGCCCATGAAGCGGCCGCCATACGACACCAACGCACCATCGCCGACGGCGGGAAAGTAGTAATTCTCCGACACCAGCGCGAACCGTCGGCTCACGCGCGTCTGTCCGCCGAGCATGACGGCGGGGCTGGATTCGACGTCGCTGCCCGCGAAGCCGAAGCCCAGGCCCAGCGTGAGGTTCCGGTCCGCCGACCCCGTCGTCCCGACGCCATAAAGCACGCCGACCGCCTCGAAACCGTCGTTGTCGTCGCTGAAAGGGATCGTCGCCACCAGTGCGCCGGCGGCGAGCTGCACGTTGCCCCGATCCACCAGGCCGATCTTGGGCGTGATGTAGAGCAGTTGGTCGTTGAGGTCCACGCCGGGAATCAGCGAAATCCCGCCGCCGATCGTGAACCGGTCGGTGACGCCATACGCCACGCCGGGCAGAAAGACGTAGTACGACGAGAAGTACCCCTCGCCGCGGCGCAGCATCCGCGCGGTCGGGGCGAAGAGCAGCCGCGTGTCGTTGGGATTCGGGAACCAGTAGCGGCCATCGCGGATGTCGCCGGCCGCGACGAGGCGCACCTCCTCGACGTCGGCAAGGGCAAAGCTCACCGTCCCCACATTCGACGCGAACCGGACCGAATCGCCGACGATCGCGATCGTCCGTCCGAGCAGCGTCGTTCCGTTTCGCAGCACGACGAGCTGTGACACGCTGTCGGAGGCGGGCGGGGCCAGCGCGACACGGTGCTGCTCGATAGCCCGGGTGGGGTCCTGCGCCGACGCGGGCGCGGCGCTCGCCAGCAGCACCGCGGTGCCCACGAGGAGCAGGCGGCGCCAGACCACGCTGACGGGCGCGAGACAACCACGTTTGGGCGAGACGAACGGCATCGGGAACCTGCCAGTGGCGCGAGGAGGGGAGGGCGTCAGGTGCGCGTCCCGCGCCTGACGTCGAAGATCGCCGAACGATGACAGCCGGCGCAGAGTAGCCATTCCCGGCGCCGCGCGTAACCCAGGCCGAACGACCCGCCGCCAATCGGGCGACGGGTCATCGCGCCGCCGCACGCGGGGCATGCGGGGAGTGTCGTCCCGGCGGCCAGCGCAAGTCGCAGGACGCGCTGCTGTTCGGCCGAGTAGAGCGCGCGTTCGGCCGGCGGCGAGGGCGAATCATCCGCCACCGGCGCGAGCTCGACGACCCGCTCCGCATGCTCGCCCAACTCGGTGGCCGGGTCCTGGGACACGTCCGGTGTCGCCGGCGTGGGCGAGTGCCCCGCCCCGCCGGGCTCCTCGCGCACCGGCTCTTCGCCGCCGTCCGACCGTGGGCTGCTCATCCGGGAGAAGATGGGGAGTCCGCGTCGATCCGCAACACGAGTTTACCGAACTGCCCGCCGCGGTCGAGCCGCTCGAACGCCTCGCGCCCACGTTCCAGCGGATAGACGGTGTCGATCGGCGGGTACAGGCGGCCTGCCGCCAACTCCGCCGCCACGGCATCGAACTCGGCGTCATTCCCCATCGTCGAGCCGAGGATATTCCACTGGTACCAGAAGAGTCGCCTGACGTCCATCTGGAGGTGCGGTCCCGACGTGCCGCCGCAGGTCACCAGCCGGCCGCCGCGCGTGAGCGACTGAAGCGAGCGGGCCCAGGTCGCCTCGCCGACGCTGTCGACCACCACGTCGGCCCCGCGGCGCGAAGTGCGGGCGCGGAGCTCGCGCGCGACGTCCTGGGTGGCGTGGTTGAGCGTCTCGTCGGCGCCGAGCGCGCGGGCGCGGGCCAGCTTCTCGTCACTCGAGCTGGTCACCCAGACGCGGGCGCCGAGTTGCTTGCAGATTTGAAGCGCCGCCAGTGCGACGCCGCCGCCGATCCCCCAGATCAGCACGTTCTCGCCCGGCTGCACCGCCGCACGCGACACCACCATCCGCCAGGCCGTGAGCGTGGCGAGCGGGAAGGCCGCCGCGATCTCAGGCGGGACGGTCGCCGGAATCGCGCGGACGTTGGTCTCCGGAACGACCACGAACTCGGCGAACGTCCCCGGCACGTGCTCGCCGAGGATCTGGTAGTTCGGGCAGAGCGGGTGCTCACCGGCCAGGCACCACTCGCAGGTCCGATCGCTCAGCCCCGGGTTGATGATCACGGTATCACCGGGCGCGACGCGCCTGACGCTCTCCCCGACCCGCTCGACGACGCCGGTGGCGTCGGCCCCGAGCACCCACGGCGGCGTGATCGTCACGCCGGGGAGTCCTGGAAGGACGAACAGGTCGAGCCGGTTGAGCGCCGCCGCGGTGACGCGGACGCGCACGTCGTACGGCCCGCGCAGCTCGGGGGTGGGGACGTCGTCGCGGAACTCGATCTGTTCGAGGCCGCCGTGGGCCGAGATGGTCAGTGCGCGCACGAGTTCTCGCTGCGTCGAAGTGGCGAAATGGTGAGCACCCGTCCCGCGGTCACGGAGCGTGGGAACGTCCACGCAATATCGGCACGGGACGGTGTGCGCAGGGGATCGTTGCAGCGTGCGGCGCTCGGTCCCCGATTTCCGGAGACCTCCTTATATTCGGACGGATTGTCACGCCGTTGCCGTGGCGCGCGTGCTGGTCCACCGCGGCACCGGGCGCTCGCGCACTCTCGCTCTGGAATCCCACGACATGACCTCGATCAAAGTCCCCCCGCTCGGTGAGTCGATCGTCGAAGCCACGGTGAGCCGCTGGCTCAAGCAGGAAGGCGACGCGGTCGCGTCAGGCGAGACGATCGTCGAGCTCGAGACGGACAAGATCACCGTCGAGGTGCCGGCATTGAAGGCCGGGGTGCTCGTGAAGCATCTCAAGAGCGAGGGCGACGTCGTGCAGGTGGACGAGGCCCTCGGGGAGCTCGACGAGAGCGGCGCCGGCGCGGCCGCGTCGGGCGGAAATGGTACGGGTGCGGCGGGCGGCGGGGGGTCCCCCCCCGCTGCGAAAAATACCACCGCCGCCGCCGAGCCCGCGGCGCAGACCGCTGCCGCGGGGAGCGGACCCGCGCCGGCCGGCGCCAGCGGAGGGGCGGACGTCAAGTCCTCCCCCGCCGCTCGCCGGCTCGCCACCGAGCAGGGTGTCGACCTCGCGCAGGTCGCCGGCACGGGCCGCGGCGGTGTCGTCAGCAAGCCCGATGTCGTCGAGCATGGCAAGGGCGGGCAGGCCGCCGCGCCGGCGAAGACCGCGCCCCCCGCGCCCCCCGCCCCCCGCCCAGCCGCCGCGCCGGTCGCCCGCACCGGCGAGCGCGAGTCGCGCGAGAAGCTGACCACGCGCCGCAAGCGGATCGCCGAGAACCTGCTCCAGTCGCAGCGCGCCACGGCCACCCTGACGACGTTCAACGAGATCGACATGAGCGGCATCTCGTCGCTCCGCGAGCGCATCAAGGCGCGCGTCGAGAAGGAGCAGGGCGTCCGCCTCTCCTTCATGCCCTTCTTCGTGAAGGCGGCGTGCATGGCGCTCGAGTCGTATCCGATCGTCAACGCCCAGATCGACGACGACCAGATCGTCTACAAGCATTACGTGAACATGGGGATCGCCGTCGCGTCGGAGCAGGGACTCGTCGTGCCCAATCTGAAGGACGCCGACCGCAAGGGACTGCTCGACATCTCGCGCGACATGGGCGATGTCGCGAAGCGGGCGCGCGACAGCAAGCTGACGATGGACGACCTGGTCGGTGGCACGTTCACGATCACCAACGGTGGTGTGTTCGGCTCGCTGATCTCCACGCCGATCATCAACTTCCCGCAAGTCGCCATCCTTGGCCTGCACAAGATCCAGGAGCGCCCCGTCGCCATCGGCGGGAAGGTCGAGGTGCGGCCGATGATGTACGTCGCCCTCTCCTACGACCATCGCGTGATCGACGGGCAGCAGGCGGTGCTCTTCCTCGTGCGAATCAAGGAACTGATGGAAGATCCCGCGACCATGCTCATCAGCTAGCCACCGCGGGTAACAACAGCCCACGACTCGGACTTGCGGCGCCGCACGGAACTTCCGTGCGGCGCCGTTCTGCGTATATGACACAAGCGAGACACGATCTCGACGCGTTCGTCGCAAACCTTTTGGACCTGGCGCGCATCTTACCTCCAGAGCGCCTGATCGGCCCGGCATCGACATGATCGAGATGCCGGCCTGCACCGCTTCCCACTCTGGGAGCCTGCGGCCGAGGCGCAGGGCGAATGAGTCGCCCACGACTGAGGGCGAACGAGTCGCCCGACGGAGACCGAGATGATTCAGAACGACCTCACGACGCGCCAGGCGCTCACGCGCGACGCTTCCTTACGCGACGGCCGCTTCGCGCAGGCGCGCCTCGCCCTGATCTTCGACCTACCCACCTGCTTCGCCGGCGCTCTCTCGCCCGCTGGCGACGCCGCGCCGATCGCCTTTCGGCTGACCCGCGGGACGAGCGACGGCGAGGTCTGGATGCGCTTCGAAGCCGACGGCACCGGGCCAGTGCCGGTGCGCCTGCTGGAAGCGAGCGGCCCCGCGGTGGTGGCCCTCGTCGGTCCGTACCGGGATCCGGCCACCGGCGTCTCGCTGCACACGCTGCTCGAAGGGCGCATCAGCGCACAGCGCATCCTCGGAACGTTCCGCACCCTCCGCGCCGACCGGGCGAACACCGTGCTCGGGGCCTTTTCGGCGGACGCGGTGGCTATCGCCGCGACCTGACCCAGCGGAATACCGCCTGGCGCGGGCCGCTCTGCGCGGCCATCCATTCGTGTTACCTTGCGTGCCGATACCTCTCCTCTCACCCCATCGGCACTCATGGCACAGCAACCGGTTCCGGCCGACGTCGCCATCATCGGCGGCGGCCCGGGCGGCTACGTGGCCGCGATCCGCGCCGCGCAACTCGGCCTGAACGTCGTCTGCGTGGAAATGGACCGAACGCTCGGCGGCACCTGCGTCAACGTCGGCTGCATTCCATCCAAGGCGCTGCTGCAGAGCTCGGAGCACTTCGACTTTCTGAAGCATCACGCGGCCGACCACGGAATCGCCGCGGACAACATCCGCTTCGATCTCGCCCAGATGCAGAAGCGGAAGAACGAGGTCGTCGCCCAGAATACGAAGGGGGTCGAGTTCCTCTTCAAGAAGAACAAGATCACCTGGGCGAAGGGACGCGGCGCGCTCAAGCCCGGCAACCTGGTCGAGGTCACCGCGGCCGATGGCACGGTCTCGTCGTACAAGGCGGCGCACGTGATCATCGCCACGGGCTCGGTGCCGATCGAGCTCCCGTTTCTGCCGTTCGACGAGAAGCGCGTGCTGTCGAACGTCGGCGCGCTCGCCCTGCCTGACGTGCCGAAGCGGCTGATCGTCATCGGTGGCGGCGTGATCGGTCTGGAGCTGGGCTCCGTCTGGCGCCGGCTCGGCTCGGAGGTCACGGTCGTCGAGCTGGCCCCGACGATCCTCCCCGGACAGGACGCCGACGTGATCAAGGAAGCCGATCGCATCTTCCGGAAGCAGGGGCTCACGCTTCGCGTCGGAACGAAAGTGACGGGTGCCGATCTATCGGGCGAGATGGTGAAGATCCACGTGGACAGCAACGGCAAGGCGGAAACGCTCGAAGCCGACTGCGTCCTGGTCTCGGTCGGGCGCAAGCCGAACCATGGCGGACTCGACCTCGCGTCGCTCGGCATCGAAACGGGGAAGCGTGGCGAGATCCTCGCCGACGCCCAACTGCGCACGACGGCGAAGAACGTCTTCGCGATCGGCGACGTGATCGGGGGCAAGCTCCTCGCCCATAAGGCGGAGGAAGAGGGGGTGATCGCCGCCGAAGTGATCACCGGCAAGCCGGTCGAGATGCACTACCGGTCGATGCCGTCGGTGGTCTACACCTGGCCGGAGATCGCGTCGGTCGGGCTGGCCGAACACGAGGTGAAGGAGAGCGGCCGCGCCTATAAGGTCGGCAAGTTTCCCTTCTCCGCCAACGGCCGCGCCCGCACGATGGGCGAGACGTCAGGCTTCGTGAAGTTCATCGCCGACGCCGAGACGGACGAGTTGTTAGGCGCGCACATGATCGGCGCGAACGTCAGCGATCTGGCCGCCGAAGTGGTGCTGGCGTTCGAGTATCGCGGATCGGCGGAGGATATCGGGATCACCGTGCACTCGCACCCGACGCTGTCGGAGACGGTGAAGGAAGCGGCGCTGGCGGTGAGTGGGTCGGCGATTCACATGTAGGCGCCTGGGCGGCACGATGCCTGTTGCCGTGTCGCCCCGCAGCGACGATCGTCAAACCGCGCCCCCGCGTGCGCGGCGGAGAGGCGCGCCGACGCCGGGCGGTTCACGGCACGCCTTGCGGTCTCGGGGTCAGCACCGTTCCCCCGCCGCCAAGCCGCGGGGTCCTCTCGAGCTGGCGGCCGTCAGGCTGAGCGTCCGCCTGTACAGGTGCTCCCACGGCCGCGCCGACGACCGCTCCCACGGCTCCCCCGACGGCGCCACCGAGGAGCAAGGACAGCGCGCCGAACTCGAATCGCGTCGTGCCGTCGTTCAGCGCGTAATCCGCCGCCGCGAAACCGACCGCGCCGACCAGCGCTCCGATTCTCAATCCATACAGCGCCCCCTTTCCGCGGTCTCGTTCGCCTTCGATCGAGCGGGCAAGCGCGACGCGATCGCATAGGGGAACAGCCGCGATAGGCGTCCCGGTCATGACCCATGAGGCCGCCGCGGACCGCGGTAGTTTGGGCTTCCTGCGCATGAACGGCATCGCGCGGGGCGACCAGCAGGAGCACGCCGCATATCAGGACGCCGCGCAGTGCGGGACTACGACGGGTTCCAGATAGCTGATGCCATAGCTGGCCAGCGTCCTGGGTTCGCATGGATCGGAGTGCCATGAGCACTCCCTCTGACATGTCGATCCGAGCTCCGAGTCGCTGGCTTCCCGAATACGACACAGTGCCGGGTGAGTATCGGCTCACCCGGCACTGTGCGCTTCACCAGCCCACCTTCCGACTACCGCGCGCGCATCAGCGCGCCGAGCACGGCGCCGAGCCCCACGAGCCCGGACGCGATGACCATCGCCCGCGCGGCGGTCGTCTGCACCGTCCGCCGCCAGAGCGGCGTTTCCATGTCCATATTGGCGGGTGCCTGAA
>JBBQHX010000096.1:0-12239 GCA_038324385.1 Gemmatimonadales bacterium
GCATCGACATCTACCGCAGCCGGACGGCGGCGGCCCCGTGATCGCGCGCGTGAGGGATCTCGCCGCGGACGAGGGCGGCCAGGTGCTCGCGTTGACGGCGATCTTCCTGCTCGGGCTCGTCGCGGTCGCGGGACTGGTCGCCGACGGCGGGCTGGTGATGGTGCAGCGCCGCGATCTCCAGAACGTCGCCGACGCCGCTGCCGCCGCGGGCGCGATGCAGCTGGACGAGGCGACCTACCGCGCGTCGGGCGGTGCGGTGGTGCTTCTGAATGCGCCTGCCGCCAGCAATGCGGCGATCGCATACCTGATCGGCGAAACTGGCACGGACCATGCGGTGTACGCCGACGGAGCACAGGTGCGCGTGGAGGTCTCTCGTCAGGCGACGACGGGCTTCCTCCAGGTACTCGGCGTGACGCACGTCGAGATCAGCGCCCACGCCGTCGCGGCGCCGCGCACCGCAGCAGGAGGTCCGTAGCCATGCGCCAGATGCGAGCAGGGATGATGTCGATCGGGATCGCGTGCGCGGCCGTGTTGGTGGCCTGCGGCGGCGGCTCGTCCACACCGACGCCGGCACCGACCGCCGACCCGACAACGCCCGCAGCCACGGCCACAGCAGCCGTGCCGACGGCGACGGCTACGCCCTCGCGCGACGCGCTGGTGGCGGAAGTGAGCGCGGCGTACCTCGCCTACTGGGACGCCTACGCGGACGCGGTGCTCCACCTCGACATCACGCGAGTCGAACGGAACGCGACGGGCGCGGAGCTCGAGAGCATCAGCGAAGAGATCGAGAAGTTACGAGCCGACGGCGTGGCGCTTCGTGTTGTCGTCGAGCACGACTTCGCGGTGATCTATGTCACGGAAACATCTGCTCTGGTCGAGGACCAGATCGTGGACAACACGTTCTACGTCGATGCGAAGACCCTTGAACCTCCGACGGCCGCAGGAAGTGGTGACACCTATCGGGATCTAGTCCAGCTCGAACGGATCGATGGACGCTGGGTCGTCACGAGCGGCGCCAGGAATCCGCGGTGAGCACATGATCAAGCAAAGTGTCGCCGCGGCAGTCGCTCTACTCTTCCTCCTCTTCTCAATCACACCGGCGCATGCCGAGCCGCCGGTTCCCGGTCAGTCCGGAAGCGCGCGCGGGAATCGCCCGACTGTGGTGGAGACAAACGTCGTCGCGACGACCGGTGGCGTCACGATCTTCATCGGTGTCACGTCCACGATCCCCGGCACTCCGGGCGCTCCCGGATCGACCGAGATCGTTAACGTTCCGGCAGCGCCGATCTGCACCGCAGCCGTCCCGAACATTGGCTACAACAGCAGCTTCGCGCCCCAACTGTCGGCGCACCCGGGCGAGCTTCCCTGGGTCGTGACCTGCGACAACGGGCTGTTCACGATCGCGTGGATCCCCGTGGACGCGCCGGACGTCACGGAGATCGTCGTGCAGACGCTCCCGGGGCCGCCGACGGATCCGCATTCGATGGCGCAGTCGCTCTTCGGGATGGTGCCGCTGCCCCCGGTCGCCGTCGGCGCGAACCCCAGTACGGGGCTGGTGGCGCTCCCGTCCTGGTTCTGGGTGGAGGGCTACGGCGGCGAGACGCTCTACGGCTCCGAGACGCTGGGAGACACGACGGTCGAGGTGGAGATCGTGCCGCAGCGGTACGACTGGTCGTTTGGCGACGGCACGCTGCTTTCAACCGAATCGCTCGGACAACGCTACCCGCTGGAGAGCGACATCCAGCACCGCTACGAACGGTCGTTGACGGCGGAGGTGCGGCTGGAGATCACGTTCGGCGGCCAGTACCGCGTGACCACGATCGAGGACGACGGTGAGGGTGGCGTCGTGGTGGTCGTCGGGGCGTGGGAGCCGCTCGACCCGATGGTGCGGTCGTGGACGACGCCGTACCCGGTGCGGCAACTGCAATCGGTCCTGACGGCGGGTCGGTAACGGCAAGGGAGGCCAGCGATGACCAGGGCACTACCCCGTACACGACGAAACGATCGCAGGCGCCGGCCGGCAGAGCGCGGGGAATCCGGGCCGTGGCCACTCGCCGTCACGCTGGCGGTCGCCGCAGCTGCCGCCGTGGTCCTGTGGCGGGTCGCGGGGCCACCGTCCACTGTCTGGCATCTGCCCGACATAACGACAGTACGCACGGCGCTCACCGCGACCGAGGTATCGGACGGCGACTTGATCGCGGTGGCGACGGCGATTGCATGGATTCTCCTCGGCTACCTCGCCGTCACGATCGGCCTGCGCGCACTCGCCGTGACCGCCGATCGAGCAACGTGCGGCGCACGATGGACGCGCGCTGCGCTCCGCGTCACGAACCTGATCACCGTCCCTGCCGTGCGGCGCATCGTGGACGGCGGCGTCGCCGGGACGTTGCTGCTCGCGACCTGGCTGCCGGTGCCACGGGCGGCGATCGCGAGCGCCCCGGTCGCGATCGTGGCGCTGCATGGGCCGCCTGCCGCCGCAGCCCATGTCCCCGCACCCGACGACCGGGCAGCCACCGTCCGGATGCCGTTCGTGGTCTACACGGTGGCAGCGGGGGATGACCTGTGGGGGATCGCGCGCCGGCTCTATGGCGATGGCTCCCGCTACGTCGATCTGTTCGCCGCGAACCGCGGGCGCGTGATGCTCGATGGCGAGCGATTCGACGACCCGCGCATCATCCGCGCCGGCTGGACGCTGAACGCGCCGCTGCCGGCGGACAGCATGAGCGTCGACGCAGGGGTTGTCACGTATCGCGTCGCGCGCGGCGATCACCTGTGGGGGATCGCGGAGCGGTTCCTCGGGGATGGATTCCGCTGGGATGAGATCTGGCAGGCGAATCGCGATCGCGACATGGGCGGCGGCTGGCGGTTCACTGACCCGCAGCGCATCTATCCGGGCTGGGAGCTGGTGCTGCCGGTCGAAGCGATGGATGAACTCACCGTCGAGGTAACACCGCCCGCGGCCGCGCCGGAGACCGGGAACAACACCGCGGCCGGTAGCGAGGACACAGGCCAGTCGGTCGAGGCGGACGCCGATGAAGGAGAGGACGGCGGGGCTGCGTGGGACTGGCCGTCGGTGCCGCGCCCCGTCGTCCTGAGCGCTGCCGGGTTCGCCGTGCTCGGCGTAGCGGCGCTCTTCGTGCATCGCCTGCAGCAGACGGGCGCGTTCGGTTTGCCGTCCCTGCTGCAGCGCGGCGCACGCCGCACCGGTGACGCGGGCCGGGTCGTACTCGCAGCGCGCGCCGTGGTCGCGGCGCTCGAGGCAGCCGGGTTCGCGCGTGCGCGGCTGGTGCTCGCGCATGAGGCGGCACGGGAGCTCTCGTTCACGATCGACTGCGCCGACATCGAGGGGACGGCGCTTGCGGCTCGCGGAGATGAGATCGCGGATCGGCTGGACTGCGACGTCGAGGTGGTCATCACCGGGGCACGACAGGTGGAGCTGACGCTCACCGGCGCCGGTGCGTCGACGATGCAGCAGGGGGCGGCCGCGGCGGCGGGGCGCGCATTGATGCTGCCGGTGGGCACCGACGTCGCCGGCCGGATCGTGTACGTGAACCTCGTCGGGGCCGGCAGCGTGGCGATCACCGGGTCGGAGATCGAACGCCGTCAGTTGCTGCACGCCTGGCTGGAGACGCTCGCCACGACCGCGGGGGCCGACGAACTGGCGCTGCGCGCGGACGCCTCCGTCGCTGCGGTGCTGGGCGACGACCTCGCCTTGCCGCATTTCGGTGGGGCAGGGAGCCCCGACGGTGAGGCGCTGTTCGAGGAGATCGAGGACGCGATCCAGTCCCGTGAAGGGCAGCTGGCGCCGCGGCCGCTCGTCGCGGTGTTCGATGCGGGCGCGGCCGGGAGTGCGTGGGAGTCACTGCTCCCGTACGGGCCGCGCGCAGGCATCTGCTTCCTCGGGCTGACGGAGGGCGAGCCGAGCACGCTGTTCGGTGCAACGGTGCTACTCGGCATGAACGGCGGCGCGGAGGTGGCTGACGGCGACGTCGCGGTTGGAGCGAGTGGCGTGCTGCTTTCGCTCGGGGCCGGCGAACGGATCGCGCTCGAGCCCGTCGTGGTCCGCCGCGACGAGTCACCGCGATGGCGCGAGCCGGGCGCGTTTGCGGGAGCAGCGGAGCTGCCACCCTCTCCGCGCGATCCCGAACCGCCGGATGCGCCACCGCCATCGTCGGGCGAAGAGGTCGGCGGCTTCGACTGGAGGCGGGCGATCTTCGAGGCCGACGACCTCGCCGAGACCAACGAAATCCCGGAGTCCAGAGATCTCGATGATGTGGCGCCAGGTACGGGTGCAGCGGTTGCCGGCCAGGGTCAGCGAGAGCGCGAAACGACCGCTGCAGCGGTAGCCACCGTGGAGCGTCCCGTGGTTGAGCCGGTGGTGGCGGTTGCCGAACCGCTGACTGAACCGGACGCAGGAGAGCCACGTTCCCAGCTCGTCCTCAGCCACGAACCGGACGGCGAGCAGGCTGCCCGTAATCCAGAGGCAGCGGTGCTTCCCCAGCCGCGTGAGTCGTTCACCGGATCGGTACGGCAGCAGGCGCTGTTCCTGCCCGAGGCGACGGGTGCCGGCCCGTCTGATGAAAACGAAGCGCTGATCTACGTGCGTTGCCTTGGCGATATGCGGATCACCGTCGGTGGTGTCACCGCTCAGGGCTGGCCGTACGACAAGGCCCGCGAACTGCTCGCGCTGCTCGTCGCTCACGGGGGAGCGCCGGTTCCGCGCAAGGCGATCGCCGACGCGCTCTGGCCGGACATGCTGTGGGACGCGAGCCTCAAGCACATGCTCGCCAACGCGACGAGTGCGCTGCGCTCAGTGGTGCGCGCCGCGGCAGGGCGCAGCGACCTGCAACCACTCACGCTCGCGCATGAGCGGTATCAGGTGCCCCCGGGCATGCTGCGCTCGGACCTCGACGAGTTCGAGGAGGCGCTTCGCTTCGCCGCAGCGCTGCCGCCGGGCGACTCGATCGCGCAGTATGAGCGGGCGCTCGAAATCTACGAGGCGGACTTCCTGGAGTCCGAGTCGTTCGCGTGGCTCGACACGTACCGGGACGAGTACCGGGAGCGGTTCGTGGCGGGGGCGCTCGCGGCCGCCCAGCTCGCGATGGACGCGGGCGACGTCGAACGCGCAGCCGGCTTCTACCTGGCGGCCACCCAGCGCATCCCGACCAACGAAGACGCCGTCTGCGGCCTGATGCGCTGCTATGCCTCGGTTGGGAACACGGCCGGCGTGCTCAAGGTGTATCGCGTGCTCGCGGAGGCGATGCAACACGAGCTCGGGCCGCGCATCGGGCCGGCCCAGGAGACGCGTGCGCTGCTGAAGGAGCTGACCGCGGGGGCCACCGTTGGCTGACCTCCGCATGGCCATCTCCGTCCGCGGGTGGGGGCGAGCCTGGCCCACTTCCGGCTCACTATGGGCCATCGCCGCGGTTTCGATCGCGGCCGGGGCCGCGGTCCTGGCGGCGGTGGTGAATGGCCACGGCCCGATCTCGGTGCTGGCGATCGGCGTGTGCGCAGCTGTGCTGGCGCTGATCGGCGTCATCGACGTGCGGACGTGGACGGTCCCGAACCGTCTCGTGTACCCGGTTCTGGCTCTCGCACTCGTTGTCGCGGCCGTCGATCCCGCGCGATCGCTGACTGGCTCGCTGGTCGCAGCCGCGTTCGCCGGCGGCCTCTTCGCGGTGGCCTTCTACGTGAGGCCAAGCACGCTCTTCCGGGGGACGCTCGCGATCCCACGCAGCCGCGAGCGCTCTCGCAACGACGTGCGATGGGGCGGTGCCGCTGGCGCCGGTGCAATGCTCGTCTTCGCGCTGGCGCAGCCGGAACAGTCGGCGGCCACCGCACTCACGACTGCGGCCGTCGCGGGCTGTCCGTTCCTGCCGCGTCTCGTCGCCGGGGAGTGGAGTGGACGGCCCGGCACCGCCGCAATTGTCAGCGTGCGAGGTGTGGGCGGAGGCGACGTGAAGCTCGCAGCGCTGCTCGGTGCGGTCGCCGGTACCCAAGACGTGTTCTCCGTGCTGCCCGTCGCCGTACTTGGTGGGGCGGTGGCAGCATTGATCCTGGCATTCGGGTGTCGCGGTGGCGGCGCGATTCCTTACGGCCCGTTCCTGACGGCTGGGACGGTGCTCGCGCTGCTGTGAGCTTGCCCCTCTGGGGCGCACGATGACCAACTGGGCTCAGCCTCAGCCCGGGGGCGACAGATCGACACGCAGGCCGTCGAGGAGCACAACGCCGTCAGGTCCGGTCAATCGGTCACCGAGCCACGCGATGATGTCATCCTGGCGAGGCTGCCCGAACGCGAGCCGGTATGCGACGACCGATCTCAGGAGTGCGCGGAAATGACCTTCCTCGCGACTGAGCGGAAGGAGCGGCACATGCCGCTCGATCGAAGCGGCAGCCCCGTCCGGTCGAAACACCCAATAGGGAACAAGGTCGCCCTCATCCGGAGCGCGATGCGCCTGGGCGACCTCGAAAAGCCGGTCCCACACCGCGCCGGATGCACTGGCAAGTGCTTCGCTGCCGTAAGCGTTGGCCACGTTCTTCCGAATCGCGTGCCCCTTGAAGCGGTGGATGCGACCTTCGCGCTGCTCGAGATCAACCGGGTTTCGGGGAAGGTTCCAATGCACAACTGCGTGGCAGTAGAGATGGAAATCGAGTCCTTCCTGCCCCACCGACGTCGAGGCGAGGACGAACGGCCAGAATGGCGAGTTGAAGGCGTGGCGGACGTGGTCGACGCGCACTTCATCCTGCTCATCTGAACGGCCTCCGCTCAGGCGCACGGCGAAGCGCCCGCGCATCGACTCGCGATCGAAGGCGACCGAGCTCTCGGCGTGGGGGACATCGACGCGATAGTTCACAGTACGCAGGCTGACCGCTTCTGCGGCGGCGCCGGCGATCGCCGGGATCATCTCGTCATCGGCCTGGTGGACGAACCCGAGCCAGTCCCGAAGCGAGTGAGCGTACTCATCGAGCACCGCCTGCAGATTCCCGTCGATGCAGTAGCGGAGAGCGGCACGCCAGAACGGCAGACTGTCACCGGTCCAGCGGCGAACGACGGCGGTCTCGATGGGACTGCTGAGCAGCGCACGGAATGCCCACGCAATACGGGCTGCGCCGGCACGCATGGCCCGCGCGCCGATGTCAACGTTGTCGCTGGAGACGCTGTTGAGGGCGCGCAGCGCGCAGATCGCGGGACCGCCGACGGCCATCGCCGCGAGAGCGTCCAGCAGGTCGGCTGGTACGCGGCCCAGCGTGTGGTCGCCCTCGAGCCAGTCCCATGCTTCCTGCAGGTGGCGGTCGAAGCCAGATTTGGTTTCACCGTCCACGACTTCTGCGCCGGTCCAGTCCCCGGCCGTGTCCCAGCGCCAGAACCATTCATCCAGGCCGTCCGCGTCAGCGTCGTCATCGAGTAACAGCCCGGCCGCCCAGAACCATCGCTGATCCGGCTGCCCCTGTTGCGGACTGCGTTCGAGGTGAGGGCGGAGGGCCGCTTCGATCCGGGCACGTGCCCGCTCCAGCACTCGTTCGGCGGTGACGGGGAGCGACTCCGCGCGCACTTCTGCGGCGATCTCGAGCGGGTCGCCGAGTGCGGCGAGCGCCGGACTCGGATAGATGAACGCGAAGGCGGTCATGGCGGCAGGGCGATCGCCATCGAGCCGGAAGTTCAGGAGGTTCCCGGGGCGGTCACGCATCGGCGTGGAATAGCGCGGGTCGGAGGGCCCCGCCGGTCCAAACACGCGCCGCTCGGCCTCGTAGCTCACGAGGCCGGCGATGACCTTCGGGACAACGGTCCACGATGAGAAGACGAGCCGCTTGGTGAATCGCCTGGCCTCGGGCGAGTCAAAGGCGCTGTCCGTCGCGTAGTAGGACAGCGAGGGTGGCAACCACAGCAGGCGCCACGGATCGAAGCGGTCGAGGTCGGCAAGGAACGACCTGAGCTTCACGTTTCGCGGTTCGAGCGTGGCGTACATCTGGAGGTCGTCCCACGCCAGAACGCCCTGTCCCGAGCGCACCGCCTGCTCCAATGCCGGGAGCGGACGCCCAGCGGCCTGGGCATCCTCGATCGCCCGCTTCAGGGCGTACTGCTCCATGAAGTTCAGGAGGTACGGCGCCGATTTCCAGTATTCGACGATGTCCGGTTGCCGCAGATCGGACGCGACCGCGGCCGCAGCCAGGTATCCCCGGACGTCCTCCGGACGGAGCTCGGGTTCGACCGCGCGTATCGTCGTCAACATTCCGTTGCGATCGCTGCTGGATCCGAGGCGTTCGGTGCGGGCCATGACGCTCCGCAGGCGGTCACCAACGGCGATGCATGCCGAGCGCGCGGCGGCACCGCCGTCGCTCTCCAGTTGCAGCAGGGACGCGCGGAGCTGGTCGAGGTCGCGCTGGAGGTGATCGACTTCCTGCTCGTCGTCCAGGAGGAAGCGACAGACCTCGATGAACTCAGCGTAGTGATCCTCGCCGCTGGCCTCATCGGCGAGCGTGTACATCGGATACGGCGTCGCCGAGAGCAGCAGTGTCCGCGTCGAGCGAGAGCTACGTCCCGTCCCGTCGAAGAGTCGCCGGGCAAGTTTGGTCGACCACATCTCGTCGTCTGCGGCCAGCAAGTGCCGGAAGCGCTGGAACTCGTCTAGGATGATGAGGTCCGGTTGCAGGCGCGTGATTGCGGTAGTAGCGAGCACTTCCCGCAGCGCTCCGATCCAGGCGTTGCGTCGTTGCCGGAGATCCGCCGGCCAGGACTGCCTGCGATTCCGGAACGCTTCGCTCAACTCGCGGAACTCCACCTGCAAGGCTGGTTCCCGACGTTGACGCCGTTCCCGATCGCGGCGGCGGAGCTCTCGCTTGAACTCGTTGACGAAGCGATCGTCGAGCTCTTCACGGAACACAACGCGTTCCTGCAGGAGCCGCCGGGGGGCTTCGGGATCATCGGTGATCCCGAGATAGAAGACGCGCTTTGCCCCGGACGAGACCACTGCTTCGCGTCCCCATGCGCGCTCGATGAGCGCGTAGAGGCGTGCGCGCTCGCGAAACTGGCCGGGCTGCTGGCCCTGGCTGAACGATGTACCGGGCGTGAGCGCGAGGACGTTCACGCCGCTGGGGCCGACGTCGTGGCGGTTGACGGGCAGCATTGTGATCCGGTCGATCCCGCTGATGCTGTCGCGTGCCCAGGGACCGAGCTTCTGCACGTTCTGCCGGGCGATCGCCTGGTTCGAGCAAATGTAGACAACATCGACACGGCGCTGTCCCTGCCGGCGAAGGTGGTCGATTGCGTGCGCGAGGACGCCGCGTGCAACGAGCGTCTTGCCCAGCCCCACCTCGTCGGCAACGAGGAACCGTCGTGCCGGCGAGTCGTCTAGATAGAAGCGGCGGAACGTGTACGCCACCGTGGAACGCTGGAAGTCCTTCAACCAGGACAGGTCCTCCATTGGCGGGACGGCGTTCGCGGCGCGACTCACGAACTCTGCTCCTGCGCCACGAGCCAGATGGCGTCCCACACCGCTTCAAATCCCGCGGGCAGCAGAGCGCGCCCCTCAGCGGAGGCGCGCAGGTCGTCGACCAGCGACTGCACATGACGGAGCCGTTCGGGGTCGCGGCGCACCGCTGCGAGCATCGTCTCGATCAGCGGCAGCCCGATCGCCGCGCCGTCCGTGCCGCCACCTCGATTCAATCGTTCGATGATGTCTGCGATGTCATAGCGATCGGCGGACTCGTCTGAGAGCAACATGAGCAGATAGGCAAGCAGTCGCGCCATGCTCCCGATGAGCAACCGCAGCAGGCGGCTCTCGCGATCGGGGGGGAGACCCTCGAGCGCGACGGGCACGACGAACTGCGTGGCCGTTTCGCCATCTTCGACCTCGATGGCAAGGAACGCCGTGAGGTGATCGAAGCTCACCACGAACTCGGCGCAGAGCGTTCCGTTGAGGCGCTCCAGTGGACGCGCAGATTCCTGCGGCAGGGTGACGGGCCAGCACCGCAGTTGGTGCTCGACTGAGAGGTGGCCGGCTCCTTGCGCCTCGTAGCGCACGCGGAATGCATCGGAGCCTTCCGGTGCCACGACACCTCGGAACGCGAGACCGCCGATCTCCTGCCTCAGCAGGTCGAGGGCAGACATCGGTTCTTCGATGCCCTCATCGGTCTGCGGGGCGTACGGGAGGAGGAGCGACCGGAGCGCAACCTCACCCTCCGGGGCCTGGAGCAACGCATCCACGCCAAGCGCGGCGCGTGGGCCGCGCAGCTCGATGAGCGCTTCGACGTTTCGCGCGAACGCCGCCGTCGTGGCGTTCGCGGAGCCGGTGAAGACCTGCGCTTCCTTCCGGTCTTCAACCACGAAGAGCTTCGCGTGTAGTCCGGTCAATGGCCACCGTGGGTCGTCCCGAGGCCCCGACCAGGCCGTGTCGGACTCGGCGTCCTCGGCAAGTTGCGCCTCAGCCGTCAGGACGAATCGATCATCGAAGTGGGCGAGCGCGGCCGCCCCCACGCCGTCCATCGCTTCTGGTCGCGAGAGCACCGCACTCCACTCGGTGGCGTGCGGCAACCGGGCGAGCAGCGGGGCATCGAGAAACGGCGAGCAGACGAAGAGCCGACGCGCCTCCGCGGGAAACGGCCACGAGAGAGAGCCCTCAAGCCCGATCCCGTGGAACGCCATCCGGTTGACGCCCGGTGGCGCCGCGAACCGAATGCTCTCCAATTCGCGCGCGACCGCGCGGATGGCCTCGTGCTGTTCAGCCTCCACCGGCTGGACTGCGAGGTCGGGAAGCCGGCCGATGAACGTGGGGAGTTGATCGAGGACATGGCCATCGGCACCGGCCTCAGCCTCGTCGAGGCGAAGCACGGTGTCCCACGAGCGGTCGAAGGTCAGATTACGAGTGGCGACGAGGAGCCGGTAGCGCGTGTCCTCGCCACTGGTGGAGACGAACCGGAGCACCCACACCTTTGGATGGAACACGCCGCCACCCGGCGCACGGACAGGGACGACCGACCCTTCCAGAAATGGGAGCAGCCGCGTCTGCGCTGGCGGGGCGATCTGCCCGCCCTGGCAGAAGATCACGATGCGCCGCGAGTGCCGGCGGATCGAGTCGAGCAGCTCGATGGGCGCCGTGTCCGACTCACCCGATGCCGTTGCCTGCACGAGCGCGAAGGCTGCGGGGGCGGTGAGCAGTGCCTGCAGGTCGAGCGAGTAGGTCGTACCGATAGCGCGGTCAACGGTGTAACCGGGTGGTGGCCGGAGCGCGTCGAGCAGCGTGAGTCGGTCATCAGGCTGAAGCATCGCGGCTCAGGCCCGGCCAGCGTGAATGTCGCGCAGGATCCGCGTGGACTGACCCCACCGGTATGTGAGCGGGTCGATCCCGAGCGGCTGTCCGGTCCAGTCCTCAAGCGCGGCACGGTTGCTGAGGCGGGCGAGCCGCCCTTTGAGCACTCGCTCTCGCTGTTCGATGTCGTTGCGAAGTGCCTGGTCGTCGGCGACACGCGCCGGGTTCGCGAGCGCGGCCGCGATCCAACGTTCGATGAATACTCGTGCCGGTAGTGGGACGGGCCGACCCACTGCGGCCCAGAAGGGAGTGAGGTCGTTCGCCCATTCATCGATCTCGGCGCGGCGCGCTTCGAGGTCCTCCACCCATCCGGCGAGCATCGAGCGAACCGACGCCTCAACATCGGCGTAGTCCCGGTCGAGCCACAGGCGCGCTCGTTCGACCAGCATCAGGTTGTAGAGCAACTGCGCGCCCCACATTAGATCAGAGAACTGGTGAGCATGCGCGATAAGCGTCCGGACGCCCGCAGGCAGTGCGGCCTGATCAACGCTCCACGGCGCATCGGCGTTGACGAGCAGTTCGGGTGTATCGACAAGCACCGCGAAGAGTGAGCCGGATGTGCTGAGGCGGATGCGGTCGGCCAAGTAGTCCGCCTCGTCACGCGTCATCTCGAACGTGATCGATTCGCGCGGGAAGCGACCAGGAGTTCCCGGTAACGATGCATCCCAGTTGCGTGCCAGAGGCCGCAGCCGATGGCCATCGTCATCCCGTTGGCTCGTCTGCTGGCTCCGGTAGAGATCCGGAAGACGGACGCGGTACTCGGAGAGCGAGTACTCGTTGCACCGAATACCGATGCGGGCAAGGCCACGCCAGTAGATGCTGCTCGGCAGCCGCTGAGTGCGTTCGCGCGACTGGTAGCCCACCACCCCTTCACCATCGCCGCCGACGCCTGTGCGGAGCGACTCGACCAGTTCGACCTCGCGCTGTCTCAGC
>JBBQHX010000097.1:0-12217 GCA_038324385.1 Gemmatimonadales bacterium
CAGCAGCGCCAGCGCGTTCGCGCCGACGAGCTTCACGACGAGCGGAACCCGTAACGCCGCCAGGCGGCGCGGCGCGGCGGGCCGCGAATCGCGAACGATTGGCAGGGGCCTCACGGGTTGTGGAGCTGATGGGCGGGCGGCTGTGGACATGGATTCATTCTGTCGTCCCTCGACGCTTCGCGGCGCGGGATTCCGAGGGGTCCTACTTCTGAACGATGAGCGCGGTCACCATGCCGAACATGCCATGGTTCGATTCCGCATGTGGCAGAATATGGCAGTGGAACGCCCACGTCCCGGGGTTGTTGCAGTTCACCAGCACGTCCCACCGCTCGCCCGGCGCGATGTTGAGCGTGTCGCACTTCCACGGCTGCGGCTGCATCCATCCATCCTTGGCGATGACCGTCATGTGCATACCATGCAGGTGCATCGGGTGGATCATCATCCCTTCGTTCATGTAGCGGACGCGCAGCGTCTGCCCCTGCTTGACGACGATCGGCTCGGTAGCCGGAAATCCCTTGCCGTTGAGCGTGTAGCCGTGCATCCCATCGTTGAGGATCATCGTGTAGTCGACGTCCGCCTTCGGCTCATCGCGCGGGTTCTTCGGCTCCACGATGAATGCGCCGAGCATGCCGAGCATCGTCTGCTTGGCGGCGTTCAGGTGGGAATGGTACATATGCGAGCCGAAGTTCGGAACGGTGAACTCGTAGGTGTAGGTCGTGCCGGGCTTGATAGGCGGCTGGGTGATGAATGGCACGCCGTCCTGGTCGTTCGGAACTTCGAGCCCGTGAAAGTGAACGCAGGTGGATTCCTCAAGGTTGTTCGTCACCACGACGCGAACGCGATCACCCTGGGTGCAGCGGATCTCCGGCCCCGGGACCTGCTCGTTGAACGCCCACGCCTCGACGAACTTTCCCGGCTCGGTCTCCCACTGCATCTTCGCGACGGTGAGCTCGTACACCTTGACCCGTCCATCCATTTTCGGCGCCAGTGGCTGGCCGCCCTTGCCCTTCGTCGGGGCGGGGAATGCCTTGACGCCGGCCTCGTGCATCCGATCCATCTCCTCCGCCTTGCCAGCGGGGGTGACGGGGGGCGCCGGGTGGGGGGCCATCGCCCCGCCGCTGTGGTCGCTGTCCGAGGCAGCCCCGGCCGCAACCTTCCTGGCCTGCGCGCCGGCCTGCGGCTGGCACGCCGCGAGCGCGGTCAGCGTTGCCGGCGCGAGGAAGGCCGTGAACGCCGAGCGGCGGAGGAAGATGCGGCGGGTTTCGGGCTCTTCGAGGAGCGAAGCGATCGAAGAGCTGGGCGTTTGTTCGGACATGGTGAGTTCCATTCGTTGAGGTGGTGAATGGAACGTAGAGTTCGCTGGCCGGCCGCTCTGTCGGGGGAGGGACGATCTTTGCCGCCCGGTCGACTGACGTCGGGGTAAGGGAAACGCTGACGGCTGGGCGCGCGCCGCTGCTAATCCGCCGCCAGGCACTCGATCTCAACCCGTGCGTCGAGCGCGAGCCCCGAGACCCCGACGGCCGAGCGGGCCGGACGCTGGCCGGGCGGAAAATAGGTGACGTACACCTCGTTCATCGCCGCCCACTCGCCCATGTCGACGAGGAAGACCGTGCACTTCACCACCCGGCCCATCGACGAGCCGGCACGGGCGAGCAATGCGCGGATGTTCTCCATTGCCTGACGCGTCTCCGGTTGGACGCCACCGGGGGCCAGTCGTCCGGCGCTGTCGGTCCCGAGCTGGCCGGCGAGGAAGAGAAAGCCGTTCGCGCGGACCGCGGGCGAGAACGCGCTCGCGGGGTTGGCCTGGGGCGCGGGATAGGCCACGTCGCGCCGGCCGGCGCCGCAGCCGGCGGTGGCGGGCATCAGGCCGACGAGCAGGAGGAACATCCGCATGTGCGCACCGGAAGGTTGAGGGTAGCCGCTGACGTCGCCGCGGGTTGAAGCTACACCCGACGACTGGAGCAGGCGAAACGGCCGACCGGGCAAGCCCCGGGTTGCCCGCTGGCGAAACCAATTCGATCCCCCGCCCGTCCTCCTCCTTGTCAGCTTAGGAGAGCCGCAGCGACGGGTCCGATCACTCGGAGAGATGAATCATGACCGATCCCGCGGGCGTTCTGCCCGGCACGCTCGACCTGCTCATCCTCAAGGCGGTCTCCCTCGGCGAGCTACACGGCTACGGCGTGCTGCTGCGCATCGAGCAGATTTCCGGTGGCGCGCTTCAGATCCAGCAGGGCGCCCTCTATCCGGCGCTCTATCGGCTCGAGCACCAGGGGCTGATCGCGAGTCGTTGGGGGACGTCGGACAACAATCGGCGGGCGAAGTTCTATCAACTGACCGCGACCGGCCGCCGCCAGCTCGGCGCCGAGACGGCGAGTTGGAGCCGGATGGTCGCGGCGATGGCCCGCTCGCTCGCCGCGACCCCGCAGGAGGCGCGATGACGGCCTTCATCACCGCGTTGCGCGCGCGGGCTCGCTCGCTCTGGCGCGGTGTGCGCCAGCGCGGCGACGTCGAGGGGGAAATGGCCGAGGAGTTCCGGCTGCACCAGGAGATGCGGGCGGCCGACCTGGAACGCACCGGCCTCTCGCGCGACGCGGCAACGCGCCAGGCGCGGCTGGAGTTCGGCAGCGCCGAGCGCGCGGCGGACGACGGGCGCCGAGCTCGCGGACTGCATCGCATCGACGGGGTCAGGATGTCGTGGCTGGACGTCAAGCTCGCCATCCGGATGCTCGTCCGGTAACCGGTGCTGACGATCGTCGGCGGGGTGGCGATTGCCGAGATGAGCGCGACAGAGCTGCACTTCCAGGGAACCTGGTTCCGCGTGCTGATGCTGGTGACCTCCGTCGCCCTGGTCCTGTCGTTGACGGCGATCTATGCGGTGATGTCGTTCACCGTCGCCCGCCGCACGCGTGAGATCGGCATCCGTGTAGCGCTCGGCGCCCCACGACGCCGTGTCGTCGCGACGATCTTCCGTAAACCGCTGGTACAGATCGGCACCGGGATCGCCACCGGAGCCACGCTGCTGGGTGTCCTCGTCGCATATTCGATGCAGCAGATGCTGTCGCCGCTGCATCTGAGCGTGCTGCTCGGCTACGGAATGCTGATGTTCGGGGTGTGCATGCTCGCCTGCATCGTGCCGACACGGCGTGCGTTGCAGGTGGAGCCGACTGAGGCGCTGCGGCAGGACGGGTAGCGATCGGCACGGAAGAGGCGTCGGTGACCTCGACCGAATAACACTCACACGTGACTCGCCGCATTGGCAGCCGTCGCGCGTCCACGCCAGGTGACCGCTGCCGTGGACGGTCACAATACGACGCAAACATGGTCCGGACGCTGCTGCGTCCGGACCATGTTTGTCTCCACCATGCGAGGACGACCGGTCTCATCGGCCGAATCCGCAACGGCCGAGGTGGGGAAGCCTGGCGCCTCCGGCTTCCCGATTCGGCGATCCCCCGACGCCTGACGACAGGCGACGGCGACGATCTCCGGCGGGAGAACTGATCAGACGTTGAAGCGGAACAACAGCACGTCCCCGTCCTGCACCACGTACTCCTTCCCCTCGCTTCGCACCACACCCTTTTCCTTCGCGCCCTTCCACCCGCCGTTGCCCACGAAATCCGTGTACCCAACCGTCTCAGCGCGAATGAACCCGCGCTCGAAGTCCGTATGGATGACCGACGCGGCCACCGGAGCGCTGTCGCCACGATGAATCGTCCAGGCGCGAACTTCCTGCTCGCCGGCGGTGAAATACGTCTGCAGTCCGAGCAGGTGATAGCCCGCCTGGATCAGGCGGTCCAGTCCGGCCGACTCGAGCCCTAACGACGAGAGAAATTCCGCCCGCTCCTCCGGCGCGAGGTCAGCCAGTTCGGCCTCGATCTTGGCGGAGAAGGGAACGACCTCGGCCTGCGCGCCGCGTTCGGCGACGGCCGCGCGCAGCGCGGTGAGGTGCGGGCCTTCTGCGCCCGACAACTCCTCGTCGCTGACGTTCGCCGCGTAGAGCACGGGCTTCATCGTCATCAGCGTGAGCGGCGCGAGCTTCGCCCTGGCGTCGGCGTCGAAGTCGCCACTCCAGAGACCCACCCCCTCGGTGAGCAGCACGAGCGCTTTCTCCAGCACGGGGAGCTCGGCGATTGCCTCCTTGTCACCGGACTTGGCCGAGCGGCGCGACCGATCGGCGCGCTTCTCGACCGTCGCGAGATCAGCGAGCGCGAGCTCGAACTCGATCACCTCACGATCGCGCACCGGATCGACCGCGCCCATGACGTGCGTCACGTCGGGATCTTCGAAGCACCGCACGACGTGCACGATGGCGTCGGTCTCGCGGATGTTGGCGAGGAACTTGTTCCCCAATCCCTCGCCCTGCGCCGCGCCCTTGACAAGGCCCGCGATGTCGACGAACTGCACCGCCGCGGGTACCGTCCGCTTGGGCAGCACCACCTCGGCGAGCTTCGCCAGGCGCGCGTCCGGCACCTCGACCATTCCCACGTTCGGCTCGACCGTGCAGAACGGATAGTTCGCCGCCTCGGCCTTCGCCGCCGTGAGCGCGTTGAACAGGGTGGACTTGCCGACGTTGGGGAGACCGACGATTCCGAGCTTCAGCATGACGAGAGCGGCGAGGCCGCGGAGGAGATGAAAGAACGGCAACCACTGGTGGGAAGTACGAAGTGCGACGCGGCGCGCGAGGAGATCGCGGCGCGCGTCGCACTTCGCCCGTCGACTATCGCAGAAACGGTCGGACGCCGGGCCGGCGACGAGTCGCCGGCCCGCTGCTCGTCAGGCAATGAACCAGGGAGCGAGCACGAGGCTCACCACCGACATCAGCTTGATGAGAATGTTCATGGCGGGACCAGACGTGTCCTTGAACGGGTCACCGACCGTGTCGCCGACGACGGCGGCCTTGTGCGGCTCGGATCCCTTTCCGCCATATGCGCCACCCTCGATCAGCTTCTTGGCGTTGTCCCAGGCACCGCCGGCGTTGGCCATGAAGAGCGCCATCATCACACCCGTGACCGTGGCGCCGGCAAGGAGCCCGCCGAGCGCCTCGATGCCGAGCACCTTGCCAACGACCACCGGTACGGCGACCGACACCACACCCGGGATAATCATTTCCTTGAGCGCGGCCCTGGTC
Organism: Gemmatimonadales bacterium; assembly: GCA_038324385.1. Classification (GTDB taxonomy): domain Bacteria; phylum Gemmatimonadota; class Gemmatimonadetes; order Gemmatimonadales; family Gemmatimonadaceae; genus JBBQHX01. The sequence goes on from JBBQHX010000097.1 coordinate 5,126, forward strand.
GAGATGTCGACGCAGCGCGCCGAGTCGGGAACGCCCGTGCCTTCGAGTAGCCCCGGGATCTCGCGGAACTGGCGACGCACTTCCTCCACCATCCCCTGCGCCGCACGTCCAACAGCCGTCATCGTCTGCGCCCCGACGAAGAACGGCATCACGCCGCCGAGGAAGAGGCCGACGACCACCATCGGGTCGATCAGGTTGAGCCCCGTGTCACGCAAGCCGACTGCCGATGCGTATGCCGAGAAGAGCGCCAGCGCCGTGAGCGCCGCCGATCCAATCGCGAAGCCTTTCCCGATCGCCGCCGTCGTGTTGCCGAGCGCGTCGAGGCCGTCGGTGATCTTGCGAACTTCCGGGCCGAGATGGCTCATCTCGGCGATACCGCCGGCGTTGTCGGCGATAGGGCCGTACGCGTCGACCGACATCGTGACGCCGACGGTCGCGAGCATCCCCACCGCCGCGATCGCGACGCCGTACAGTCCGGCGAAGTAGTACGAGGTCAGCACCGCACCACAGATCAGTAACACCGGCGCGATGCAGCTCTGCATGCCGATGGCGAGACCCGCGATGATATTCGTCGCCGGGCCCGTCTTCGATGCCTCGGCGATGCGCTTGACCGGTCCCATCGCCGTGTAGTATTCCGTCACCAGTCCGATCAGGATGCCCGACACCGTGCCAGCGAGCACGGCGAAGAACGGCCCCATCACGGGGAGCACGCGACCGGTTTCCGAGTCGACCATGTTCAACGGCATCGCGGCCGTGAGGAACCAGGCGAAGAGCAGGAAGAGACCGGCCGACAGGAAGGTGACGTAGCGCAGTGCGCCAGCCGGATCGCCCTTGGCGAAGAAGCGCATCATGAAGATGCCGATCAACGACGCGATCAATCCGGCCATCGAGAACGACAGAGGCAGCGTCATCGCACGCACCGTGAACTCGGCCGGGATGAACTCCGACGACGCGGCGAGCGCGATCGTGGCGATCATGGCACCGACGTACGACTCGAAGATGTCGGCGCCGAGTCCGGCGACGTCACCGACGTTGTCGCCGACGTTGTCGGCGATCGTCGCGGGGTTGCGGGGATCGTCTTCCGGAATTCCGGCCTCGACCTTGCCCACGAGGTCGGCGCCGACGTCCGCCGCCTTCGTGAAGATGCCGCCGCCGACGCGCGCGAACAGCGCGATCGACGAGGCGCCCATCGCGAAGCCGGCGATCGTCTCGGCGAACTTGCGCACACCCTCACCCGTGCTGAGCAGTTCGCCGCCCAGCCAGAGGAAGATCGCGCCGAGGCCGACGAGGCCGAGGCTCGCGACGCTCAACCCCATCACGGCGCCGCCGTTGAAGGCCACACGCAGGGCCTGCGTCTGCCCCGACGCCCGCGCGGCTTCCGCGGTGCGCACATTGGCCTTGGTCGCCGACTGCATCCCGGCGTAGCCGGCCGCGACCGAGGTCATGCCGCCGAGGATGTAGGACACCGCCGTCTGCCAGTTGATGGCGAACGACAGGAGGATGGCGACGAGGATCAGGAAGGGCGCGAGTACCAGATACTCGCGGCGCAGGAACGCCATTGCGCCGAGGTGGATCTGATCGGCAAGCCCCTGCATGGCGGTCGAGCCGGCCGGTTGGCGGGCTACCGCCGCGTAGGTCACGAACGCGAAGACAACGCCCGCGAGCCCGAACCAGAGCGCGTAATAAGCGAGCCCATCGCCGAGCAGTGCCGTACCCAGGTCGGTCATGGTGATTCCGGATTCCGGTTGTGGAGGTTCATGGCGGCCTCGATGCCGTCCGTCAGCCAGTCGGCGGTAGCGGTGGCGAGTCGGGGCCGGAGGGAGCGGATGGTCTCGCGGTCGTCGTCAGAAAACGGCGCGAGCACGTACTCCGCCAGGTCGCCGGCGAGCGGAGCGTCGCCGGGCGGGTGGATCCCGATGCGTAGCCGGGGATAATCGCGGGTCTGGAATGCCTCTTCGAGGCTCTTCAACCCGTTGTGCCCGCCGGCACTTCCGCGCGAGCGCAGCCGGTAGCGCCCAATCGGCAGCGCGACGTCGTCCACGACCACGAGCAGGTCGCGCGCGGGTGACCAGAAGGGGTGGCGGACGTACGGCTGCAACGCCACGCCACTCCGGTTCATGTACGTGAGCGGTTTGAGCAATCGTACGCGATGCACACCGACCACGCCATCGGCCTCGTCGGCATGCTCGCGGCGGCGCCACGGCTCGAAACGCCAAACGTCGGCCAGGTGGTCCAACAGCCACCAGCCGACGTTGTGACGCGTCGCCTCGTACTCCGCCCCGGGATTTCCCAGGCCGACGACGAGCTTCACCCTGACGCCCCGACGCGGTCGCGCTTACTCCTCGTCGGTCTTCGCCTTGCGCAGGACCTCGGGCTCGGCCGGCGCAACTTCCGGCGTCGGCTCCGCCACACGCGGCGGCTGCACGACGGCGACGGTCAGCGATTCGTCGTCGAGCACGGTGACGCCCGCGGGGAGCGTCAGATCCGACACGTGGAGCGTGCTGGCGACCGCCATGCTCGTCACGTCGATATCGATATGGTTCGGCAGGTTCGCCGGATCGACCGAGATATTGAGCTCGTGCAGCACTTCCTCGAGCACGCCGCCGTCGACTCGCACGCCGTCGGGGATGCCGATGAAGACGAGCGGAACCTTGGTGGTCACCGTCTCGCCGGCGACCAGTTCCTGGAAGTCGACGTGCAGGATGTGCCGCTTCAACGGGTGACGCTGGACCTCGCGGATCAGCGTGCGGACCGTGCGGCCATCGAGGCTCAGCTCGACGACCGTGCCGCCTGTGGCGATGTGCTCGAGCAGGCGATCGATCGCGCGCGTCTCGAGCGAGAGCGACTGCGCCTCGCGGTTGTGGCCGTAGATGACGGCGGGAACGCGGCCATCGCGGCGCAGGGCGCGCGCGACGCCCTTGCCGGCGGTGTCACGAAGCGTGGCGGACAGTGTAGCGGAAGCCATTGAATTCTCCTTAAGCGACGAGCGGTCGTCAGGTTTCGAACAGCGAACTGACCGACTGGTCGCTGTTGGTGTAGCGGATCGCCTTGGCCAGCAGCTCACCGACCGAGAGGACGGTGAGCTGCGGAAAGCGCCGCGACTCGGGAAGGGCGATGGTATCGGTCACGGTCACCTCTTCGATCGGCGCGTTGCTGAGTCGCTCCACGGCCGGGCCGGAGAGCAGCGCATGCGTCGCACAGACGTAGATGTCCTTGGCGCCCAGATTCTTCAGTGCACGCGCGGCTTCGGCGACCGTCCCCGCGGTGTCGATCATGTCGTCGGGGATGAGGCAGTCACGCCCCGCCACCTCGCCGACCACATTCAATACTTCAGCGACGTTCGCCGCGGTACGCCGTTTGTCGATGATCGCCAGCGTGCCGTTGAGCCGCTTCGCGAATCCGCGCGCCATCTTGGCCGAGCCGACGTCAGGCGCGACGACTACGAGGTCGCGCAGGTTCTTCTTGCGGTAGTGCGAGACGAACACCGGCGCCGCGTAGAGATGATCGACCGGGACGTCGAAGAATCCCTGCAACTGATGCTGGTGAAAGTCGAGGCCGAGCACGCGATCGGCGCCCGCGACCTGGATCAGGTTCGCGTGCAGCTTGGCGCCAATCGCCACACGCGGCTGGTCCTTGCGGTCCTGCCGCGCGTAGCCGTAGTACGGCAGCACGCAGGTGATGCGCGCCGCCGACGCCCGCCGTGCCGCGTCGATCATGAGCAACAGCTCCATGATGTTCTCGGCGGGCGGGTTGGTCGGCTGGATGATGTAGATGTCCGCGCCGCGAACGTTCTCGTCGATGCGGACGAAGATCTCCCCGTCGGCGAACCGCGTCAGATGGACCTTGCACAGGTCGGCGCCCAGATGCCGGGCGATTTCCTGCGAGAGGCCCAGATTCGCCGTTCCGCTCAACAGCTTGAGTCCCCGCACCGGCGCGGTCGGACGATCCATGTCGTGCAGCTCTGGCGAAGGGTGACGAATGACCTGCGGAACCTGCGGAACCTGCAGACGAGCACCAGCGTGCCGCCGCGGCCCGCGTGTGGCGCCGGCCTGCCGCACGACTCGCACGACTCGCACGACAGGCACCGACACACGGATCCGTCCCGGTTGGCGATCGCCCGTCGTCAGGCGCGCCGGCCAGGGCCGGATGCCGCACAGTTGCCCCCGGTGGATTCGAACCACCATTCTCGGATCCAAAGACCGATGTCCTGCCATTGGACGAGGGGGCAGCAACCAGCCCTCTAAATTACTCGATCAGCGCCACATCCTCAACTCGCACCGCCGTTCGGGTTTCGACCGTCCGGAATTCGGGCGGGGCCGCGCTCCGCCATTCGATCGGTCCCGACGCCCCCGCCAGCCGGAACAGCGTGCTGCCCGAGCCCGTCATTCGCGTCAGCCACCCTGCCAACTGGCCCTCATCGAGCGCCCGTGCCAGAGACGGATGCCGGGCGGTCACCACCGCCTCCAGGTCGTTCGCCGCCAGCGCCGCCACGCTCCCCCAGTCAGCGAATGCGTCGACCGGGTAGGATCGGGGCGCCGCGCTCCCCGCTCCGTCCGCGCCTCGTGACGCCGCCAGCCACCGGAACGCGTCCGCCGTCGGCACGCCGAATGGCGGCAGAAGTAGAGTCACCGCGCGCGACGGCAGGGACGGGAGCTGCAGCATCCGCTCGCCTCGTCCCCACGCCAGCGCCAGCGGCGCCGAACTCGTGAGAAAGGGGACGTCGGCCCCGAGGGCGAGCGCGAGCGGAAGCAGGCCAGCCGCGCCGATCGGCGCGGGGTTCAGCCGATCGAGGATGCGGAGCACCGCGCCGGCGTCGGCGCTGCCGCCGCCAAGTCCGCCGCCTGCCGGAATCAACTTGTCGATCTCGATCGCCCACCCGCCCGGCCATCCGGCGGCCGCCGAGTAGGCCGCCGCGGCGCGCCAGGCGAGGTTCTGCTCAATCGGACCGACATCGGCGCCGCGACAGTCCAGCGTACGAGCCCCGCCGATCACCCGGACGGTCACCTCGTCGCCGAGGGTCAGTCGCTGGAAGAGTGTCTCGAGCTGATGGTAGCCATCGGCGCCGCGGCCAAACACGCGCAGGAACAGGTTGATTTTCGCCTGCGCGGTGACGCGTCCGGCCGCGGCCATCTCAGCGCGCCGGCGTCGGAGGCGGCGCGGCCGGTGGCGTGGAGGCCGGCGACTCGCTCGTGCGGAGGTCGCCGAGCCGCATGCCGAGCCGGGCGAAGTACCAGAGCCCGAACAGCGTGATCGGGAGGAACGTCAGCAGGTGGAAGCCCAGCGCCCAGCTCACCGCGACGGTCGCGTCGACGCCGTAGAGGGCGAGTCCGGCGACCGCAGCGACCTCGAACAGTCCGAAGAAGCCGGGTGCAGCCGGAAGGGCGACCGAGAAGGCGATGACGCCCTGCAGGAGCAGCGCCGCGCTCAGCGGCACCTCGATCCCCACCGCCTTGAAGCCCAGCCAGAACGCCGTCGCGTGGAGTAGCCAGTGCGCCAGCGTCCAGCCGAGTACCGCGGCAAACCGCCCCGGGTGGCGCAGCACGGCCAGTCCGTCGGCGAAGGTGCGCAGCAGGGTGGCGCCGCGGTCCTCGAGTTTTGGCGCAATCCGCCGCGCGACGGCGCGAACGAGCGCCTCCCACCGTTCCGGGGCGATGACGATCGCATAGAGCACCCCGAGCCCGGTTGCCGCAGCAATACTGCCGATCTTCGCCACCTGCGAGATCGAATACCCGGCGATCGAGGCGTTGCTCGCGAGCGCCGGATCCCACATCGCCACGAACAGCAGTGCCAGCACGATGATCCCGTCGAACACCCGGTCGACGGCCACCGACGCGAACGCGGCCGTGAACGGCACGCGGGTCTCGCGCGTGAGGGCGAAGGCACGCGCGAACTCCCCCGCGCGGGCGGGCACGAGGTTCGTGACCATCATTCCCACGGCCACCGAGCGCCAGAGGGGACCCATCGGGATGTCGGCGGCGACCGGCTCGAGGATGGTCTGCCACCGGCGTGCGCGGAGCGGGAAGATCAGCGTCCCCGCCACCGTCGCCAGGGCGAACAGCAGGGGATCGCTCTCGCGCAGCACGCCCCACACTGCGGCAATGCTCACCTCGCGGAGCGTGAATGCGAGGAGTGCCACGCCGAGCAAAATGCCGAGCGCGCCGCGCCAGCCGATGCGCATCGTCAGTTCGTCCCGGCCAGATCGAGCAGATCGTACAACTCGTCCAGCGCTTCAAGGGGTGGGGGACCGCCGCGGTCACGGAGGTGGTCACGAATTTCCCGCGCCCGCGCCAGCGCGCGCGGTCCATCATACACCAGCATCGCGATCGGGACGACGGTATCCTCGACCTCGGCGGGACGCTCCAGCGGCCCGTCGCCGAGCCGGGCGAAGCTGGCCAGCGAGTCGCCGAGGATCGTCTTCAGCTCCTTGCCGGTGGGCGTGGGGCGCATCGCGCCGGACGCGGCTGCCGCGGCCGGTGACGCCGCGGCGGCGGTGGCGACGGATGGCGTCGGGCGCGTCGGCGCGCCGGGCGGGCCCGGCACGCGGGGCGCCGAGTGACGGGGCGTGAACGAGCGGGGCGTCGGACGGCCGGCGGCATCGAGCGGGGCGAGCCCCGTGCCGATGAGCGCGGCCAACCGGTGCCCGCGGGCGAGATCGGTAAGACGATCGCACAGCTCCTCGACCGAGCCGGCCTCGGCCAGCAGTCGTGAGGCGAGCGCGTCGACGGCGTCGAGGGTGAGCGGATCGGCGCTGGCGGCCGCTTCGGCGCCCCCGGCGATCAGCCGGGCCAGCTCGGTTTCGCCGTAGCTCGCGGCGACATCGCGGAGCGCCACGAGCGCGGCGGCGATGCGCGAGCCCGCGCGCCCCTCTCCCTCCTCCTCGGGCAGGTCACCGCCGTCGCCGCGGACCTGCGCGATCAGGCGGCGGACATGCTCCGCCTGGCCCGCGGACTCGAGGCGGAAGCGGGCGAGGGGAGTCGTCGGCGGTTCGTCGGCGGTCTCGACGACGTGCGGGCCGCTGTCGTCGTGAAAGAGCGTGTTGATCGGAACGACCGGCGCCGGCTCCGGTGCGGGCGGTGCGGACAGCCGCGCCAT
>JBBQHX010000098.1:0-12154 GCA_038324385.1 Gemmatimonadales bacterium
AGGGGAACGGCACCAGCCACGGCACGGCCGACGGCCTCGACCCGCTGAGCCAGGGCCGCTCGTGGTGCCGTTCCCCTCAAAACGCGCCGAGTTCAATGCGGCGATGCCGTTCTCGCCCCCAGCCGAGGCTCGCCCCCGGAGGCAGTCCTCCGCGTCCTCCGCGTCCTCCGTGGTAGAACCTGCCAGCCTCAGCCCGGAAGACGACCGCCAGCTAGCCAAAAAGACGCAGAGCCCGCCGACCGTTCTGCGGGCCTCTCCAACGCCCGGAGAGTTCCGAAGTACCCCGACGAGCTAGACCGACGCCAGCGCCACCGACCGGAGCCGGCACGCCGCGCCGCACGCAGTGGCCGTCTGGGCGGGATCCCAGCAGCACGCCATCTCGCCGTCGTCGCTCGACCGGGCGGCGTCGACGCCGGCGCGGGCGAGGATCAGCTCGGCCAGCTTCTCGTGCACGCCGAACGCGTCCGTCACACGATAGGTCACCGCCGGGTAGGCCGTGCCCGCCTCACGGACGAGGTCGGGGATGTCCGACGTGGAGTGACGGCCCGGCGAGAGCATGTACGGGAACGCCACGATCTCCGTCGCGCCGCGCTCGACGCAGCGGGCGAAACCAGCGGGAATGTCCGGCTCGGCGAGCTCCATGTGCGCGAACTCGACGATCACCGCGTCACCGGCCAGGTGCTGCACGAGGTTCGTCATGCAGGCCAGCATGTTGTTGGCCTCGGCCCGCTTCGAGCCGTGGTCGATGATGAGGATCGCTTTCATGGGAGCATCGGGAGAACGGGGGACGGTCGGACCCACCGCTGGCATCGCGCGGCGCGATGGGCAATTTAACTGAGTCAACGCAGCACGAGGCGCACAGTTCCGCCGCCGCTCGCGCACCCTGTCCCGCCGAGGTTCCCGCCGATGCCACGTTTCGCTCCGCCGTCGCTGCTCGCCGCCGCCGCGCTGACCCTGGCCACGAGCGGCTGTGCGACCCGTTCGGCGCCCGAGCCCGTTCCGGTGCCGCCGCCCTACGCCCCGACCGCGCATCCCGCCTGGCTGCCCCCCAATGAGCCGGCCCGCAGCGCGATGCTGGAGCGACAGTTCCGCGGCTTCGACATGGCCATGGTCGAGACCGGCCGCCGCTACGTCGAACTGTACTGGGCCGTGCAGGACCGGAACTGGGCCTACGCCGACTATCAGGCGGAGAAGATCGGCACCGCGATCGGCCGCGGGCTCGACCGGCGCCCCGCCCGCGCACCCTCGGCGCGGATCTTCCTCGACGGGCCGCTGGCCGCGATGCAGGCCGCGGTGAAAACGGAGGACGCCGCTGCGATCGCCCGCGCGATGACCGAGCTGACTGCCGGTTGCAATAGCTGCCACTCGGCCGAACGGGTGCCGTTCATGGGCGTGCGCCCGCCGGTGGAACGGACGGGCCCGATCGGTCGGTAATCTGGAGACGGTCCGCGTCTTCCGCGCCAACACGGGGGGTGGTGCAGATTGGGATATAAGGATATCCTTATGTGTCCATATCACCTACCCCGGAGCCCGTGCACCAACTTCTCACCGCCCTTCGCGCCGCCGGCGAGCCGACGCGCCTTCGCATCATCGCCTTGCTGGCGCACGCGGAGCTCTCCGTCTCGGAGCTCGTCCAGATCCTCGGCCAGAGCCAGCCGCGCGTCTCGCGACACCTGAAGCTCCTCGGCGAGGCCGGGCTGCTCGATCGGAATCGCGAGGGGCCGTGGGCCTTCTTCCGGCTGGCCGAGGAGGGTGAGGGCGCCGAAGTGGCGCGGTCGATTCTGGCACTGCTCCCCGAGAACGACGCGCTCGCCCGCCTCGATCTCGAACGGCTGCGCGCCGTTCAGCGCGACCGGGGTGAGCAGGCCGCGGCCTACTTCCGAGCCAACGCGGCCGACTGGCGCCGCCTCCGCGCGCTCTATGTGGACGAAACCGAAGTGGAACGGGCGGTGCTCCGCGCGCTCGGGCTGAACGGCGCTGCGTCGGGGAGCACCACGATCGGCGACGTGCTCGACGTCGGCACCGGCACCGGTCGCATCCTGGAAGTGCTGGCACCGTTCGCACGCCGCGCCTGCGGCGTCGATGTCAGCCACGAGATGCTCGCCGTCGCCCGCGCCACGCTCGATGGCGGCGATCACCGTCACGTGCAGGTGCGCCACGGCGACATGTACACGCTCGCCTTTCCCGCCGAGTCGTTCGACATCGCCGTTTTTCATCAGGTGCTGCACTACGCCGAGGACCCGGCGCGCGCGGTGGCCGAAGCGGCGCGTGTGCTGCGGCCGGGTGGGCAGCTACTCGTGGTCGACTTCGCGCCGCATTCGCAGGAGTTCCTGCGCGCCGAACAGGCGCATTCGCGACTCGGGCTGGCTGATGGCGAGGTGCTGAGCTGGTGTCGCGCCGCGGGGCTCGAGGAGCGCCGCGTGGAGCACCTGCCCGGCGATCCGCTGACGGTCACCCTCTGGCTTGCCTCACGACCCTCCGGTCGCGCGTCCGCGTCGCCGACCGCTGCGCTCCTTCCCGTTGCCGAGCTCGTTCCATGACTCCACCCGTCGTCGGCGCCTATGGCGTCCCCGAACAGACGGGCGCGCCCTTCCGCGTCTCGTTCGAGTTCTTCCCGCCGCGCACGCCCGAGATGGAGGAGACGCTGTGGCGGTCCGTGAAGCGGCTCGAGCCGCTGGGACCGACGCACGTCTCGGTGACATATGGCGCCGGGGGCAGCACGCGCGAGCGGACGCATGCCACCGTCAAGCGCATCGCCGACGAGACCTGCCTCACGCCGGCGGCGCATCTCACCTGCGTCGGCTCCTCGCGCGAGGACGTGCTCGGCGTTGCCGACGAGTACTGGAATGCCGGGGTCCGCAACATCGTCGCGTTGCGGGGTGATCCATCGCCTGGCGAGACGTACTCGCCCCATCCTGATGGCTTTCCTTACTCCACGGATCTCGTCGCGGCACTACGCCAGCGGCATGACTTCGACATCTGGGTGAGCGCGTATCCCGAGGTGCACCCGGAAGCGCGCTCCGCCAATCACGATCTGGACGTGTTGAAGCAGAAGGTCGACGCGGGCGCCACACGCGCGATCACGCAGTTCTTCTTCTACAACGACGTCTACTTCCGGTTCGTGGATCGTGCACGTGCGGCAGGGATCGAGATCCCGATCATTCCCGGAATCATGCCGGTGTCGAACTTCACGCAGATGTGCCGCTTCGCTGGGATGTGCGGCGCGGCGGTACCGGCGTCGCTCGGCCGCATGTTCGAGGGGCTCGACGCCGATCCGGAGACCCGCAAGCTCGTCGCCGCCACGGCCTGCGCCGAACAGGTGCGGGCGCTCGCCGCCGCGGGCGTTCACGACTTCCATTTCTATACGTTGAATCGCGCCGACCTGACCTACGCGATCTGCCACATTCTCGGCCTGCGCCCCCGCGCTGGGACCACCGCTACGCCTGACGCACCACACTCCGCCGCCGCCGTCCTGGCGGGAGGTGCCCGATGAGCTCCGTTCACATTCCCGAGGATCTGCACGACGATCTTCCGACGCCGCCGGCGCCAGTCGCCGACGCGCTCACGCACGATCCGGGGCCGCGTGAGGCCCGGGTGGCTCGTCGCGAGGCGCGCGCGGACGCGCTTCGCACGCTGCTCGGCCACCGCATCGCCGTGCTCGACGGCGCGATGGGCACGATGATCCAGCGCTACCAACTGGACGAGTCGCGCTACCGCGGCAGCCGGTTCGCCGACTGGGCGAGCGACGTGCGCGGAAACAACGATCTGCTCACGTTGACGCAGCCGGGGATCATCGGGGCGATCCACGATGCCTATCTGGACGCGGGCGCGGAGATCATCGAGACGAACACATTTAACTCGACCAGCATCGCCATGTCGGACTACGGCATGGAAGCGCTCGCCCGCGAGCTGAACGAGACCGGGGCGCGCCTCGCCCGCGAACGCGCCGATCTGGCCGAGTCGCGCGACGGCCGCCCGCGCTGGGTCGCCGGCGTGCTCGGCCCGACCAATCGCACCGCGTCGATCTCGCCGCGCGTCGAGGATCCGGGCTATCGCAACACTTCGTTCGACGAGCTGGTCGACGCCTATCGTGAGGCGACGCACGGACTGCTCGATGGTGGCGCAGACCTGCTGATGATCGAGACGGTGTTCGACACGCTCAATTGCAAGGCGGCGATCTTCGCCGTCGAGCAGACGATGGAGGAGCGAGGCGAACGCGTGCCGCTCTGGCTGTCGGGCACGATCACGGATCGCAGCGGGCGCACGCTGTCCGGCCAGACGACGGAAGCGTTCTGGAACTCGATCGCCCACGCACGGCCGCTGCTCGTCGGGCTCAACTGCGCGCTCGGCGCGCGTGACCTGCGCGAGTACGTGCAGGAGCTCGCGCGCATCGCGACCTGTCACGTATCCGTGCACCCGAACGCCGGGCTGCCGAACGAGTTCGGCGGCTACGACGAATCGCCCGCCTATACGGCTGAGGTGCTGCGCGGCTTCGCCGACGAGGGACTGGTGAACGTCGTCGGCGGCTGCTGCGGAACGACACCCGAGCACATCGCGGCGATCGCCCAGGCGGTCAGCGGGGTGGCACCGCGGGTGGCTGTACCGCGCCCCTCGCGCCTCCGTCTTGCCGGGCTGGAGCCGCTCAACGTCGGCACCGAAACCGGATTCGTGAACGTCGGCGAGCGGACAAATGTCACCGGATCGCGCAAGTTCGCGCGACTCATTGTCTCGGGCGACTATGACGCCGCGCTGGAAGTCGCTCGGCAACAGGTCGACAACGGCGCGCAGGTGATCGACATCAACATGGACGAGGGGCTGCTCGACTCGGAGCAGGCGATGGTCACCTTTCTTCGCTTGCTGGCTGCCGAACCGGCGATCAGCCGCGTGCCGGTGATGCTCGATTCGTCCAAGTGGAGCGTCATCGAGGCGGGGCTCAAGTGTGTCCAGGGGAAGGGCGTCGTCAATTCGATCTCGCTCCAGGAAGGCGAGGCGGAGTTCCTGCGTCAGGCGCGGCTCGTCAGGCGCTACGGTGCCGCGGTGATCGTCATGGCGTTCGACGAGGACGGCCAGGCCGATACCGTCGAGCGCAAGGTCGTCATCTGCGAGCGCGCGTACCGCCTGCTCGTCGACGTCGCGGAGTTCGATCCGAGCGACATCATCTTCGACCCGAACATCTTCGCGATCGCGACCGGCATCGAGGAGCACGACGGCTACGCGGTCGCCTTCCTCGACGCCGTGCGCCGGATCAAGGCGGCGATGCCCGAGACGCGCATCTCCGGCGGCGTCAGCAACGTCTCGTTCTCGTTCCGCGGCAACGAGCCGGTTCGTGAGGCGATGCACGCGGCCTTCCTGTACCACGCGGTGCAGGCGGGGATGGACATGGGAATCGTCAATGCGGGGCAGCTCATCCCGTATTCCGAGATCCCGCCCGATCTGCTCGAACGCGTGGAGGACGTGATCCTCGCACGCCGCCCCGATTCCACGGAGCGACTGCTCGAGGTCGCGGAGTCGGTGAAGGGCCAGGTCACGAGCGGCGGCCCCGACCTCTCGTGGCGCGAGTTGCCGGTGCAGGCGCGCCTGACGCATGCCCTGGTGCACGGCATCGCCGAGTGGGTGGTGGAGGACGTCGAGGAGGCCCGGCTACAGATGGACCGCCCGATCCAGGTGATCGAGGGTCCACTGATGGACGGGATGAATCACGTCGGGGACCTGTTCGGCGCGGGGAAGATGTTCCTCCCGCAGGTGGTCAAGAGCGCCCGCGTGATGAAACGCGCCGTCGCCCATCTCATTCCGTACATCGAGGCGGGGAGCGGCGACGGAAAGCGGCGCAGCGCGGGCAAGGTGCTGCTGGCGACCGTCAAGGGCGACGTGCACGACATCGGGAAGAACATCGTTGGCGTGGTGCTCCAGTGTAACGGCTTCGAGGTGATCGACCTCGGCGTGATGGTCCCGACGGCGCGCATTCTGGAGACCGCGCGCGCTGAACAGGTGGACGTGATCGGGTTGAGCGGACTGATCACCCCGTCGCTCGACGAGATGGCGCACGTGGCCGCCGAGATGGAGCGCGACGGCTTCGACATTCCGTTGCTGATCGGCGGCGCGACCACCTCGCGCGTGCACACCGCTGTGCGGATCGCGCCACGATACACGCGTGGCCCGGTCGTGCACGTCCTCGATGCCTCACGATCGGTCGGTGTCACGACGAGCCTTCTGAGCGCGGCGCATCAGGACGAGTTCGCCGCCGGGATCCGCGACGAGTACGAGGAGCTGCGCGTCAGCCGTGCCAATCGCGCGGGGAAGGCTCGGAGCCTCACGATCGACGCGGCGCGGGCGAATCGCGCCGTCCTCGACTGGTCGTCGCCGCCCCCCGTGCCCGCCTTCCTCGGCGTGCGCTCCGTCGACGACTGGCCGCTCGAGGAGCTGGTCGCCCGCATCGACTGGACGCCCTTCTTCCGCGCCTGGGAGCTGGCCGGCCACTACCCGGACCTGCTCACCGACCCGGTGGTCGGCGACGCTGCTCGCCAACTGTTCGACGATGCCCAGGCATTACTCCGCCGCATCGTCGACGGCAAACTACTGCGGCCGCGCGGCGTCGTGGGCTTCTGGCCGGCGGAATCGGATGGCGACGACATCACGCTGTTCGCCGACGCCGCACGCGACGACGTGGTGGCGGTGGTGCACACGATCCGTCAGCAGATGGCCCGCGCCCACGGCCCCAACCGCGCCCTTGCGGACTACGTCGCACCGCCCGAAGCCCGGGTGCACGACCACCTCGGCGCCTTCGCCGTCAGCACCGGCGAGGGGCTCGACGCGCTGGTCGAGGAGTTCGAGCGGGAGCATGACGACTACGGCTCGATCATGGCCAAGGCGCTCGCCGATCGGCTGGCCGAGGCGTTCGCGGAGACGTTGCACGAGCACGTCCGGCGCAACCTGTGGGGCTATGCGCCTGACGAGCAGCTCGACAACGCCGACCTCATTCGCGAGGCGTATCAAGGGATTCGGCCGGCGCCGGGCTATCCCGCCTGCCCGGATCATACCGAGAAGGAAACCCTCTTCCAGATTCTCGATGCCGAGCAGCGTGCCGGGATCGTGCTGACGGAGAGCTTCGCGATGCTGCCCACGTCGGCGGTGAGCGGCTTCTACTTCTGGCATCCCGAGGCCCGCTACTTCGGCACCGGACAGATCGGGCGAGACCAGGTCGAGGATCTGGCCCGACGAAAGGGAATGACCTTCGAGGAGATGGAGCGGTGGCTGTCGCCGGTGCTCGCCTACGAACCGGCGGAGCGCGCCGATGCGTCGGCGGGGATCGTCGAGGTGTTGGCAGTCGACGGCGCGGCTGCCTGACGACGCAGGAGGCCGCCGGACTCGACTCGGGCTACGGCCGCTCGGGGTGGGGTTCGGCGGCGGCGGTGATCGCTTCGTTGCGGCGGCGGTCGGCGGTGCGCCGGTCGGCTGTCGCCAGGCGGGGGTCCGGGTGCCGGCGACGCTGGCGACGCGCCCAGTGCGGCAGCAGCCAGAGATAGACGCCTGTCGTCCAGAGCCCGAGAACGATCAGCCCGGACGGGAGGAAGATCCAGAGCTTCGCCGCATCGTGAAACCACGATCCGTCGTGGATGGACTCGATGAGGTCCGAGCGGCGGTAGGCGCTGTGCCGGACGGCCGCCGATGCGAGGTCGACCTGAATTTCCCACCGGTTCGTGCTGACCACCTTGGCGATCCCCTTGCCCGGGCGCACGTCGATCCGATCGACATCGCTCCAGGCGCTGATCCCCGCTTCGGGTACCGTCCGGGCGGCGGCGAGGAGCGCGTCCATCGATACCACGGGCGTCGTACTCGCGCCGCGCGACTCGACCGGCTGGATCCAGGGCACCTGCTTCTTGACCTGCAGCAGGATTCCCGTGACCAGCACGATGAAGAAGGGGACGAGCGTCAGGACGGCTCCCCAGCGGTGCAGCTTGCGGTTCCAGACGCGTAATTTCACGGGGCGGCGGCGGGGCTTCGGGCGGACGGCGAGGCGCGGACAAGCGAACGCGGGACGCTCGTCCGGAGCGTCCCGCGCGGCACCTGCCTCTGCTACGGGCGATCGCCCGCGGGCGTTGGATCACCCCCGGTGTACCCCGCCCGGCGCGGCACGTTCATGCCCGGACACCCGGCCCGCTCATGACCGGCCTGTCACCCGATGTCGCCGACGCACGAATCGTCGCTGGCGGAGGAGTCGAGCGGCCGCTCGTTGGCAATGTGGCCTGCGTCGCGAGACCGGGCGATCAGGTGCCGCACCAGCGACACGAGCCGGTGCCGCTCGAGCGGGAGCGCGAGGTCGGCCAGGACGAGCCGGTGGATGGGGACGGTCGCCAGGGCGTCGGCGGCGGCATCGAACGGGTGCCAGAGGAGCACTGCGCCACCCGGAGCGAGGGGGAGCGAGAGGAGCGCCGGCATCGCGGCGGCCGTCCCGCCGGCCATCAGCACGGCGATCGGCGGCCGTGCGCGCGCGCTCCCCAGCGCGTCATCCGGTTCGACGACCCCTGCGGTCGCGATGTCGGCGGCCGCGAGTCCCTGCGCCACCGCTTCGAGTTCGGGTGCCCACGGGCCGACGATCAGGACCTCGGCCGAATGCTCACCCTCGCCGGTGCTCGGGTCGGGGCGCAGGTCGGCGATCAGATCAACGCTCCAACGAGCATCCGCGACAGGATGCTGACCAGGAAGTAGGCGGCGATCGGCGTGATGTCCACCGGTCCAAACGTCGGGATGAGGCGACGGAGCGGCGCCAGCAGCCACTCGGTGAGCACGAAGCTCCAGCGGATCCACGGGGAGTGCGGCGAGACACTGATCCAGGAGCTCAGCACGCGCACGAGGAGGGCGATCTTCAGCACGCCCGCCGCGAGCGAGATCGCCGCCGCCAGAATCCCCCGCGGCCCCGCATTCACCGCCGTGACGATCCCGACGATCTGCCCGCCGAGGAACTCGAACAGGCTGAGCGCGACAATCCCCGCGAGCACCACCGCGGCCAGCGCCCACCAAGGCGCGCTCTGAGGCAGACCGCCAGCGCGCACGACGCGTCGCTCGACGGGACGGATCAGCGGGTCGACGGTGCCGCGGACGAAGCGCGCGACCGGTCCGAACGGATTGAGCCGTCGCGTGCGGACGGCCCAATCGAGAGCGCAGACGCCGGCGAGGACGACGGCGGTGGCGAAAAAGACGACGCGGGCGACGCTCAGAACCGAGAAATAGCCGTTCAGGAATTCGTTCACGGCGCGAAAGCTGGTCGCCGCTACCGGGGGGCGCAAGGACGGTGACCGATCGCTGGTTCGCGCGGGGCGGCACGTTGTTGCGAATGGGTCTTGCCGGGCTGATCCGGTGCCGCAGGGCCAAACCGGCGCTAATTTCCCCGTCAGCGCCTCGACTGTATTCCCCGATCCACAATAGGCATGTGCGGCATCGCCGGATTCCTGAGTTTGACCGAACTGCTCACCGACCCCTCGGCGACCCTCGTCGCGATGGCGGGAGCGATCGCGCACCGCGGCCCGGACGATTCCGGCACCTGGGTCGATGAATCCGCCGGACTCGGCCTCGCCCACCGGCGGCTCTCGATCGTCGACCTCTCACCGCTCGGCCACCAGCCGATGGCGTCGGCCGGCGGCCGCTACATGGTCGTGTTCAACGGCGAGCTGTACAACTTTCGGATCCTCCGCGGCGAGCTCGAGCGTGAAGGCGCGCAGTTCCGCGGCCATTCCGACACCGAGGTGCTGCTGGCCGCCGTGGAGGCGTGGGGACTGAATCGGGCGCTCGAGCGGTTCGAGGGGATGTTCGCGTTCGCCCTCTGGGACACACACGATCGGGTGCTCGCCCTCGCTCGCGACCGGATCGGCGAGAAGCCGCTGTATCACGCCACGATGGGGGGCACGTTCCTGTTCGGTTCGGAACTCAAGGCGCTGGCGCAGCACCCGAGTTGGCGCGGCGAGATCGATCGCGGGGCGCTCGCCCTCTACTTCCGGCACAACTACATCCCGGGCCCGCACTGTATCTTCGCCGGCGCGGCCAAGGTGCGCCCGGGAACGGTCGTGCGTGTGCGGGCGGATAGCGCCGGTGGGTTCACGACCGACGTCCACGAGTACTGGACGCTCCGCGACGCGGTGGCACGCGGCCGGGCACACCGATTCGCCGGCTCACTGCCTGACGCCACCGAGGCGCTGGACGCCCTCCTTCGCGACGTGGTCGCGTCCGAAATGGTCGCCGACGTGCCGCTCGGCGCATTTCTGTCCGGCGGAATCGATTCGTCCACGATCGTGGGCGTGATGCAGGCCGTGTCGCCCACCCCGGTCCGCACGTTCACCATCGGGTTCTGGGACAAGGCCTACAACGAGGCCGATCATGCGCGCCGCGTGGCTGACCATCTCGGCACCGCGCACGAGGAGTTGTACGTGACGCCGGAGCAGGCGCTGGCCGTGATCCCGCGCCTCCCCGCGATGTATGACGAACCGTTCGCCGACTCCTCGCAGATTCCGACCTTTCTGGTCGCGCAGCTCGCGCGCCGTCAGGTGACGGTGAGCGTCTCCGGCGATGGCGGGGATGAGCTGTTCGGCGGCTACACGCGCTATCCGCAGACGGTACGCCTCTGGAATCAGCTGCAACGGCTGCCGTCGCCCGTCCGCGCGACCATGGCGGCACTGGTCGATCGCGCGCCTGACGCGGTGCTCGACCCCGCCTTCGCCGCGCTGTCGCGACTCCCGGGTGGCGGTTCGCTGGTGAATGGGACGGACCGGCTTCGAGCCAGAGCGGCGCTCTGGTCGGCGAGTTCGTTGCCGCGCTTCTACCAGCAGATCCTGTCGATGTGGATCGCCCCGGAGCGGTTGATGGCGGGTGGGGCGGAGGCCGCGAGCGTATTCGGCGAGCCCCGCGCCACTAACGGAAACGGCGTGGACGTCGAGCACCTGATGTACCTCGATGGCATGACCTACCTGCCGGACGACATCATGGTCAAGGTCGACCGGGCGAGCATGCAGGTGAGTCTGGAGGCACGTGCACCACTCCTGCACCATCGCATCGTGGAGTTCGCGTGCTCCCTCCCGCTCGAGTACAAGCTGCACGACGGGGTGGGGAAGGTGGTGCTCCGACGCGTGCTCGAACGCTATGTGCCGCGTGAGCTGTTCGATCGGCCGAAGCGGGGCTTCGCGATCCCGATGGGCGACTGGATTCGTGGGCCGCTGCGGGAGTGGGCAGAGGCACTGCTCGACCCATCACGAATGCGTGCGGAGGGATACCTCGACGTGCGGACTGTCACCCGGCTGTGGGAGCGTCACAAGGCGGGAACCGACGACTACATCGGGCAGCTCTGGCCGGTCCTGATGTTCCAGGCGTGGCTGGAGAGCGATACCGCAATGGCGGGGCGGACGCCCTCACACGCCGGACCAGCAGTCATCGCGCATGCCTGACGCCTCGCTGCAGGATGTTGCCGCCGTGGTACTCGACGTAGACGGGCCACGTCGTTGCTCGACGCGACCCATCCGGTAGCGATAAACCCGAGCAGCAGTGGGATGAACTCGATGCTGCCGCGCCAGGCATTCGTCAGCGAGATCACGACGATGATCCCGGGGAGCACGAAGCCGTTCTTGACCCAGTGATCGATTCGCATGATCGAGAGGTGACCACTGAAGGTGGCCTGACCCCTGATTGCAAGTAAGCGCCTGATCCCCGGCGGGGTGGTGCATTGCTGGTGCTACGCCCTTCGCAGCCAGGCTCGTATCAGCCGCGCTCCGACAAGCGTCCGGTCGCTGTCACCATCCCCGGTGAGGGCCCCCGTCGGAATGCCGCCACCGCCCAGAAGCACAATGGCCCGAGCCAGCAGAGGGCATGCAGCCAGGTCAGCACGTGCGGGAGCAAGCGGTCGCCGAGCGGGATCGGGAGCACGGTCGTCCAGGCGTGCAACGGAGAGAGCCTCTGCGTATGCGCCCGACGTTCGAGCACAGATCGGCTCGCGAGCACCACGCGGCCGCCAGCATGTGCGGCGTCGAGTTCAATGGCGGTTCGCGTCGCCGGACCCCGATCGCCGGTGGCCGGAAAGACGGTCGACAGGTGCACGGTGGGTGCGCGCAGCCGCGCTCGGCGCGCATTCGCATGGTACGAGTAGACCAGGTCCCGGTGTCGCTGCCCAAGCGAC
>JBBQHX010000099.1:0-12015 GCA_038324385.1 Gemmatimonadales bacterium
GGGACTGCAGAAGACAGAAGACAGAAGACAAGCCGTGTCATCCCGTACGAAGGAGCGGAGCGACCCCGTGTCGGGATAGGCTGTCACTACCCGTTGGCTGGCTATGGCGAGGGTGAGCCCATCTCGACACTCGCGCCTGACGGCGCTCCTGCGGGATGACACACTCCCCTTACAGTCCGACAGCCCACCGCCCACAGCCCACAGCCCACAGCCCACAGCCGCCCCTCCCACAGCCGCCTCATTTCGCCCGACACTGCTGCGACACCGGGTTTCGGTTGGAGCAGGCGATCGCGTCGTTCATGCCACCGGCGAGCGGGCCGCAGGCTGCGGTCTGGGCCTGGGTGGCGGCGTCGAGTTCGGTGGCGGCGGAGGCGGTGGCGCAGCGGCGCTGGCCGGCGAATTCGACGCACACCTCGCACTCCGCCTGCTGCGAGCGCATCGTCGACCAGACCAGATAGCTGCCGATGCCGATCAGGAAGAGCAGGGTGACGAGGGTGCTGCGCTTCATGACGGCAGGGGGAGCGGAAGGTGGACAGAGCGTCGGTCGCGGCTGGGCCGGTGAGCGCGGTCAGGTCGCGATCGTGCCCGCAAGGTATCGTTCCGCCAGGATGGTTCGGTGGTGGCGCGCGTGGCCGGCGATCATCCAGGCGAGGGCGCGCACGGACACCGGGGCGCCGCTGGCCACGCCGCGCCGGTCGAGCGCGTCGCCGTCGAGCGAGCGCAGGAGCGCGAGCGACGCGCCGCGAACGGCCTCCCACTCGGCGAGCAGCTCGCGCAGCGGACGCCCGTCGAAGCCCGAGGCGGCGACGAAGGCGTTCTCGTCGAAGCCCACCAGCGGCGTCACGTCCGCACGCGCAATACGCAGGGCGCGGTAGGCGAACACCCGCTCGGTGTCGCTGCAGTGGCCGATGACCTCGCGGACGCTCCACTTGTCGGGGCCGTAGCGGTGCCGCTCCTGGGCGCCGGTGAGCCCGACGAGCAGCCCCTGCACCTGCCGCTGCTCCTCGGCCAGCGTCGCGAGCAGGTCGCCCTCGGGGACGGCGGCGATGTAGCGGGCATAGGACGGCGCGAATTCGTCGGCGGTCGGGCGGGTGGCGAGCAGCATGGCGGGTGGTCTGGAATGGGGGGCGCCGAGCGGACGCGATCCGTGTCATGCAACGGCGGAATCATCGCGCCGACGTCGTGGCGCGGCAACCCTGCGCACATGCGCCGGGACGAATAGGCTACGCACGGCGCCCCCGCCGGCGTTCCCGATCGCCCGCCCACCTCCTCCCGCCCGCTCCTCCGATGCCGCTCCCCCGTCCTCGCACCACCGCATGGCTTCTCGGCGTGGCGGCCCCGTTCGTCCCGCTCGCGATCGCCCACGCGCAGGCTCCGGCGACGACGACGTTGCGGACGCCATCGGCCGAGTTCGCCGATCCGTTCACGCGCCTCTCCGGGCTGCGCGAACTGAGCGACGGACGCGTCGTGGTCGCCGACCAGCAGGAGAAGCGGCTGCAGGTCATCGACTTCCGGACCGGGACGGCGCGCGCGATCGGGCGGGAGGGCGGCGGTCCGAACGAGTGGCGCCTCCCGAGCGCGGTCTTCCCGCTGGCCGGCGACTCGACGCTGGTGCACGACATGGGAAACATGCGCTACCTCGTCGTCGCCCCCGACGGCACGCCGGCCTACACCTTCTCACTGGCCGACGCGTCGATGGCGGACGGGCCGGCCGCCGCGGGGGCAGCAGCGGGCGCGCGCGCCTCGACGCCACGCCCGGCGGGGGACGGAGGCGGAATCCGCATCGCCGCCGGGCCGGGGAACGTCGGAGCGACGATGCTCGCGTTGCGCGGCCCGACCGGTGTCGACCGGGCCGGCCGTCTCTACTTCCAGGACGCCGGCATGCGCATGGAGGGTGATGCGCCGCAAAGCGCCAACTCGGCTGCGATCACGCGCATGCACCGGGAGACACGCGCCGTCGACACGGTCGCCCACATTCCGCTGCCGCCGACGCGGGTCGAGACGAGTTCGTCGGGGAACAACCGGACGGTGATGATGCGGCCGCAGGCCCCGTATCAGATGCGCGACATCTGGACGGTGGCGCCTGACGGGCGGGTCGCGATCGTGCGCGCGAACCCCTATCGCGTGGAGTGGGTGGCGCCCGGCGGCACGGTGACCCGCGGGCCGGCCATCGCCTACCGCCCGATCCGCGTCACTGACGCCGACAAGGCGGAGTTCCAGGCGCGCCGCCGCACGACTTCGAACGCGATCTCGGTCCAGATCGGCGGGGGCGGAACGGACGTGCAGGTGGGCGCGGCCGCCCGCGGCGGCGGCGCGGTGCCGTCTCTCCCCCCGATCGCCGATTCCGACTGGCCCGAGACGAAGCCGCCATTCGAGGGTGGGGGCGCTCGCGTCGCCCCCAACGGACACCTCTGGGTGCTGCGCACACGCGCGGCCGGCGACCGCACCCCCGTGTACGACGTGTTCGACGGCGCGGGGCGCATCGTGCGGCGCGTCGCGCTCCCCGAGGGCACGGCGCTGGTCGGCTTCGGCACGCGCTCGCTCTATCTGACGCTGCGCGATGACGACGACCTCCTCCACCTGCAGCGCTTCGACGTGCCCGAATTGCTCGGCCAGCGCTAACGGCGCGCGACCATCGTCGCCGCCCGGCCAGAGTTGCCGGGTCCCGGCCAGTCCCGTGCGGCGCCGAACGACCTGCGGCTGACCTGCCCAACGAGGCGCCCCACGACGCGGGGAACCCCACGGGAGGGGGAAGGAAAATGTTGCCGGGGGGAAGGTTGTTTCGTATCGTAGGCGCGGACCGGGGCCATCCCCGTGCTCTCGTGACCGGACGTTATCACCGTTGGCACGTGCTGCTCGCAGCCGTGGCGCCACGGCGGTCGCGTCACGCGCCTCGACGCTCTTCCAGCACCCGACATGGCCTGTATTCTCCACGTCGATGACGAACCCTCGGTCGGGCTCATCCTCGACGACACGCTCCGCCGCGCCGGACACGAGGCGATCGGAGCGCGCAACGTCCCCGAGGCGCTGCACGTGCTCGCGCGAACGGCGGTCGACCTGATCATCAGCGACTACCGCATGCCGGGGATCACCGGCCTCGAGTTCCTCGCGATGCTGCAGCGCGAGGGACACGACGTTCCGCTGATCATGGTCACGGGGTACGCGAGCATCGAGCATGCGGTGGCGGCGATCAAGGCCGGCGCGATCGACTACATCACGAAGCCCGTGCGTCCGCGGCAGCTCGAGCTGGCCGTCGAGCAGGCGCTGGAGTTCGTCAGGCTGGGCCGCGAGAACGAGTCGCTGCGCCGCGAGGTGATGGAGTTCCGCAACGAGCGGCAGATCCTCGGCGAGTCCCCGCTCATCAGGCGGCTGATGCAGACGGTGGCGATGGCGGCACCGACGCGCGCCACCGTGCTGTTGCAGGGGGAGAGCGGCACGGGGAAGGAGCTGTTCGCGCGCGCCATCCACGATCAGAGCGACCGGCGCGACAAACCGTTCATCAAGCTCAACTGCGCCGCGCTCCCCGAAGGGCTCATCGAGAGCGCCCTGTTCGGCCACGAGAAGGGCGCCTTCACGGGCGCGATCAAGCGCGTGGAAGGCGCCTTCGAGCGTGCGCACCGCGGGACGTTGCTGCTCGACGAGATCAGCGGGATGCGCCTCGATCTGCAGGCGAAGCTGCTCCGCGTGTTGCAGGAACAGGAGTTCGAGCGCGTCGGCGGCACCACGCCGATTCGTGTCGACGTGCGCATCGTCGCGACCACCAACCACAATCTGGCGGAGTCGGTGGGGGCGGGCACGTTCCGCCAGGATCTGTTCTATCGCCTGAGCACGATTCCGCTGATGATCCCGCCGCTGCGCGAGCGGCTCGATGACGTCCCGATGCTGGCCTATCGCTTCGCCATGCGCACGGCGAGCGAACTGGGCAAGACGTTCGAAGGAATCTCGCCTGACGCGGTGGCGCTGTTGCAGCGCTATCCGTGGCCAGGCAACGTGCGCGAACTGCAGCACGCCGTCGAGCGGGCGGTGATCCTCGCCGCCGAACCGGTGCTCTCACCGCACGCCTTCGACGCGCACCGGTTCGGCCTCACGTCGGCGCTGAATGCGCCGGGCGCGGCTGATCTGATGCGTCCCGCGAGCGCGTTCGGCGCCTACGGGCCGGGGTCTGGCGTGAGCTACACGAGTGGCGGCGGGCATGGCGCGCGTAACGGTGCCGGCTCGCCCGATGGCGTGACGCTGACATCGCTCAACGTGGCCGAGGCGGAGCAGGCGCTGATCCAGCGTGCGCTGGAGACGGCGGGGAACAATCGCACGAAGGCCGCCAACCTACTCGGCATGAGTGTGCGGACGCTCCGCAACAAGCTCAACGGCCGCGGGCGCGACAGCTGACGACACCTACGGCAGAACCCTCCGTCCCCGCCGCTCGGGGCTCGCTGCACCGTCGCGCCCGCGAACTGGCGGGCCCGGCCCTGTTCGAGGCGGCGTTTGTCGTGCTCGGGGTGGTACTCGCGCTGGCCGCGAACCAGTGGCGGGAGGCGCGCTCGCACCAGCAGGATGCCGACGCTGCCGTGGCGGCGATCGTCGCGGAACTCGAGACGAATCGCACGGCGGTCGCGGTGTCGATGGCGTATCACGGCGGTCTGCTGGAGCAGTTGTTCCAGCGCACGGCCGCCGACGGCCCGCCCAGCACGGAATTGTTCGTCCGGGGTTTCGTCGCTCCGGCACAGCTCTCCGCAACGGCGTGGGAGGTCGCCGCCGAAACCGGGGTGCTCTCCCACGTGCGCTATCCGATCGTGCTCGGACTCTCGCACGCATATTCCGGCCAGCATCACTACGCCGCGCAGGCTGAGGGCGTCGGCCAGCTCATCTACGGCGAACTGTACCGGAATGGACCGGACGCGGTGGCGGCGAACTATCGCAATCTTGCGAGCCTGATCGGGGCGTTCGCGTATCGTGAACGCGAACTGCTCGCCGTCTATGATTCGACGCTCGCCCTCGTCCGCAACGGATCGGCGGACGACCCGCCCTGATCCGGAGTCGATCGGGGCCGACCTTGCCCACCGCCGGCGCGCCAAGTGGAGCGCGTCACGGGGTGAGGCTCATTCCGCCGACCACGTCCGACAGGTGCTCCTGGACGATCACCCACCGCCCGTCGCGGTTGGAGAAGACGGCCGTCCAGGCCCCGCCGACCACGTGCGCGCGGCCGGTCGGTGTCATGTGCGGCACGCGGTAGGTCGCGCTGACCACGGCGGCGTCGCGGCCAAGCACGTCGATGTGCATGCGCCCCCACCGCCACTCGGGGCGCACCATGTTCTGGCCGACGCTCTCCCAGAAGCCGCGGATCGCCGCCGCGACCGAATCGCGGCCGACGATCAGGTAGCCACCGCTGGCCGAGATCACCTGGCCCGTGTCGGGGTAGAGGGCGAGCATGCGCGCACCCGCGTCCCCGCCGGGCGCGAGGTCGGTCGCGGCGACGAGGAGGCGCGTGATCGAGTCGGCGATCGACGCCCGTTCCTCCGGTGTGAGGGTGGCGGCGCCGGTGGCGGTAATCGGGGGGACGTCGGCGTCGGGCGCGGTGCAGGCGACCAGCCCACCGACGGCGAGCGCCCCCACCCAGCGGCGGACGCGCGAACTGGGGGTCGCCCGTGAATCCTGACGTGGACGGTTGTCGTACTGGTGTCTACTCACAGGGACGCCCCGTTGTCACCGCGTGGGGACGATGTGTCGCCCGTCACGACCCATTCGTGAGGGAGAACCGCATGGTCCGATCGATGCCTTAGCAGTGCATGCCATTCAGATTCACCACGGGCACGATGCGGTGCCTGCGATGACCAATGCAAGATCCTGTGCCGGAGAGTGTCCCGTGCGAATTCGCCACTGTCTTGTCCTCCCCCTGGCCGCGGCGGTTGCCGCGTGCGGTGGTGACGCGCCTGCGGCCGCGACGGGCTCGCTGTCGGATGACCTCGCGCGCGACCTCGCCCTCGCGTCGGCGGCTTCGGTCGAGTTGACGCGACCCGCCCTCGGCAATGCCGTGGTCAGCGCCGAGGAACTCACGCCGCAGACGGTCGCCGCTCCGGCCGCTCCGGCCCGCCGGCAGGTGCGCGCCGCCCCCGCCCCCACGCCCGAACCCGTCCGCATCGTCGCGGCGGTCGAGAGTGACGCAGTGGTCGCCGAGCCGGAGCCGGTCGAGATCGCCGACGCCGAAGGGTTCGAGCCCGAGCCGACCGACGCGCCGGTGATCGCCCCGCGTCCCCGCGCTCCCGATGTCGTCCGGACGTCCGGACCGGTCTACGGCGGCGCGCGCGGCTCTGACATCGGCACGATCATCGGAATTGCCGGCGTCGTGATCCGCGGCGGGATGGGCGGCATCGACGACTGCCTCGTCCACGACGCCCGCCGCTCGCGCGGCGCGATGGTCAACACTCGCGTCCCGGTTCCGGTGATCGTGCAGACGAACACGCCGAGCGGGTCGGGTGACCGCGCCGCGGCCGGGATGCGCGGGCGGCACATGGGCTCGGGCGGAATGGCGCGCGGCGGCTGGCAGCGGTAACGGCCGCCTCGCACGCCGATACCAGCAGTTCAGTAGTCAAAGGGGCCCGCCGGCGAGATCCGGCGGGCCCCTTCGACGTCGCGGATGAACAGCGTTTGCGATCCACGCCGTCAGAGCGCGAGCAGCAGCGCGGCATAGCCCGCCATGCCGGCGGCGAACGCCCAGAAGCGGCTCTGGCGCTCGTTGGGCACTTCTTCCTTCAACACGTTCAGGATCACACCACCCGCGAGGAAGGCGATCAGCGTCGCGGTCGCGGCGTCGGGAAGCTCGACCGCGACGGCCGCCCCCAAGCCGACGAACACCGCGAGCGCCAGCAGCCACCGCCCCACGTCGTGGTACCGCCGCTGGTGGTGCTCGAACAGGGCGTAGTCGGTGACGAGGAAGTGGAGCGCCATCGCGGCGGTGAACAGCATCAGCACGGCTGACGTCGCATGCTCGCCATGCACAAGCAGATAGCCGATCAGGACGTTGTACAGCCCGAACGAGGCCATGTGGATCCAGAACACGGCAGCACTCGTCGACTCGGCGGCCACGTTGGCGTCGACCGCGTCGGTGCGCCGGGCGGTGCCGGCGTCGTCAGCCGCCTCGTTGCGCGAGCGATGGGCCATTCGCTCGAGTCCGTAGAACGCGGCCAACCCCACGAGCGCGACGAGATACACATGTCGGTCGGCCAGTCGCTCGCCGCCCGCGGCGCGGTCGCCGCTCGCGGCGCCGAGCGCCGCGCTCAGCTCGCGCTGGCCGCTCGCCAGTTCGGGAAGCAGATGGACGAAGACGTACGCGACCGAGACGCCGCCGGCGACCGACAGCCAGACGCTGCGCGGCGTGCCCCGCAGAAAGCGGAGATACGGCGTGGCGACGTGCACCGCGGCGAGCACGGCGGCCGCGAGCCCCGCCACCACGACCGGCATCGACAGCACGCGCTCGGCCTGCAAGGCGATCATCATGCTCGACAGCGCGGCGCAAGAGCGGGACCGGGGAGCGCCCGCCCTTTCGGGATCCTCGCGTCCACCTGATCTTCGTACTGGCGCGGGCAGCCGGATGCCAGCACTCCGCCGATGCACCGCGCGGTTCCGTTCTGCGCGTTCCCGCCGGCATCACGCACGACTTCAACAACCGGTCGGCCGCACGCGTGGGGATTCTCAACGTCTACATTCCCGGCGGGTTCGAGGCGATGATGCCGTCGATCGTGGCCTGGTACGCGGCGCGCGACGAGTCGGCAGGCAGGTGACCGCACGAGGGATCATCTCCCGGCCACCAGCCGGTGACACGACGGAAACTTCGGTGACAAACGGGAAGCTCCGATGATCGAGCGGTGATGGCGCCGAGGCGCGCGCGGCCGGCTGATGTCACGGGATTGCGCGTCGCGCCGGAAGCGGCAGCGCTCGCGGCCTATGCCGCTGTGCCGATCGCCTTCACGGTGCACGATCGGTTGGAGCTCACCGATGACGCCGGTACGCTCACCGGGTTGCCCCTCGTCGTGCGCCCCGTCAGGACACCATTCGTGAAGGACTACGACGGCGATGTGGCGTCGCATCCGGTGAACTGGGCACATCGGTTCGATATCGGTCGGTGGGCGTTTCTCGTCGCACGCGTCGATGGGCACCGGGCGGGCGGGGCAGCGGTGATTCCGCCCGGCGCGAGCGACGCGCTGGTCGATGGCGCGGGCGCGGTGGCGCTGCTCTGGGATCTTCGGGTCGCGCCCGACGCGCGCGGCCGCGGCGTGGGCACCGCCCTGTTCGAGGCTGCGTGTGCGTGGGCGCGCGCACAGGGAGCGCAGCGGCTGGAAGTGGAGACGCAGAGCATCAACGTTCCCGCGTGCCGCTTCTATGCGGCGCGCCGATGCACGCTCGGCGGGGTGCACCGGTTCGTCTATCCCGCGCTCCCCGATGAGATCCAACTGCTCTGGTACCGCGAGCTTTGTGACGCTCTGACGCCCTGACGCCCTGACGTCCTGGCGCCGCGGAGGGCGCGTGCGGCGCGCCGAGGCTGGATCGCGATGTGGGACGATCAGTGGACAGCGGCCGCTGTCCGACGCGGGCCACCGGCTGCATCGCGCCGTCTGTTTCGGTAACCGGCGCTCCCCGCGCTCCCGCCCCTCCCGGCACCGGCCGTGCTCGTGTGCCGTTAGGCTGCGGAGTTCGGGTCGATTCGAAGCAGTATGGATGGGACATCGGCCCGCTGGCGCACCGCCGGATCGGCATGTAAGCTTTGAGCATGTACGGCGCGTGGCTACGACGAGAGGAACCGTGATCGACCTCGAGCGGTTGCAGGCGGGACTTACCGAACATTACGAGATCGAGCGTGAGCTTGGGCGCGGTGGAATGGCCACCGTGTTCCTGGCGAACGACGTGCGTCTCGGCCGGAAAGTCGCGATCAAGGTCCTGCATCCCGATCTGGCCGCCGCCGTGGGCGCCGAGCGGTTCCGGCGCGAGATCGAGATCGTCACTGCGCTCTCACATCCGAACATCCTCTCGATCTACGACTCGGGCGAGAGCAGCGGCTATCTGTACTACGTGATGCCGCTGGTCGAGGGCGAGTCGCTGCGCGACCTGCTGCTCAAGCAGCGCCAGCTGTCAATCGACGACGCCGTCCGCATCGCCGTGCAGGTCGCCGCCGCGCTCGACTACGCGCACCGCCACGACGTGCTGCACCGCGACATCAAGCCCGAGAACATCCTGATCGAGGATGGCCAGGCGATCGTGGCGGACTTCGGCGTCGCGCGCGCGCTCAGCGCGGCGGGCGACATGGCCAAGCTCACGCAGACGGGCATGGCGATCGGCACGCCGACCTACATGAGCCCGGAGCAGGCGCTCGCCGACCGCAACCTCGACGGCCGCAGTGATCAGTACGCGCTCGGCTGCGTCATCTACGAGATGCTGGCCGGACAGCCGCCGTTCGTCGGCGTGTCGATGCAGTCGCTGGTGATGGCGCACGCGATGGCCGCCGTCCCGTCGTTGCGCATCGCGCGGCAGACGGTGTCGGAGGATCTCGAGGCGGTGGTGCTGCGCTCGCTCGCCAAGGCGCCCGCCGATCGGTGGCCGAATCTCAAGGAGTTCTCGCAGGCGCTCGTGGCGCCGACGAACGTCACCTGGTCGTGGCGCGCGGCGGGCACCGCGATGTACGCCGTGCCGCCGCAGGCTGCCGCCAGCGCCGCGCGCCGCCGCCTGCAGATGTTCGCCGGCGCGCTGGTGGTGGTGCTCGGGCTCGGTGGCGGGCTTGCCGCCTGGAGCACCACCCGGTCGGACAATGCGACGGCGGCCTCGGTCGTCGGCGAGAATGCCACGCGCATCGCGGTGACTTACTTCGCCGATGGCAGCGCTGATCGCTCGTTAGGCTACCTCGCCGACGGACTCACCGAGTCGCTGATCGACCAGCTCGATCGCGTCGACGGACTGGACGTGATCTCGGCCGAGGGTGTCGCACCCTTCCGCGGAGACGGTGTGCCAATCGATAGCGTCGTTCGCGCGCTCGGCGTCGGCACGGTCGTCCGCGGGAGCGTTGCGCCCGACGGCGAGAACCTGCGGGTGACGATCACGCTCGTCGACGGCCCGAGCGGGGCCGACGTGGAGCGGCGCACCTTCACCACCGCCGCGAACGATCCGCTCGCCCTGCGCGATTCGCTTGGCGTCGAGGTGGCGAACTTTCTGCGCATCCGGCTCGGCCGCGAATTGCGGGTGCGGCAGCAGCGGGCCGAGACGTCGAGTCCGGCCGCCTGGATCCTCGTGCGGCGCGCGGCGCAGGCCGAGCGCGACGCCGAGAGCCTGGCCGAGCGCGACGACGAGGCCGGGGCGGCCGGGCGGTTCACCGAGGCCGACGAGCTGCTGCGCAACGCCGCCGCCGCCGACCCGCGCTGGGCCGAACCGTACACGCAGCGCGCCTGGCTCGCCTACCGGCAGTCGCGGCTGGCGCATCTGCCGACCGACCAGATCCGGCTCGCCGAACAGGCGATGGTGCTGGCCGACAGCGCGTTGCGGCGCAACACGAACGAGAGCCGCGCGCTCGAGGCTCGCGGCACGGCGCGCTACTTCCTGTACCTGGCGAGTCTCATCCCCGACCAGCGTGAGGCGAAGGCCGCGTTCGAGGAAGCCGAGCGCGATCTCGTGGCCGCGACGCAGCGTGCGCCCGACAACGCGAGTGCGTGGACGACGCTCAGTCACCTCTATTCGGTCAAGCCGGACTTCGCCCAGGCCAAGCTCGCGGCGATGCGCGCCTACGAACAGGACGCCTTCCTGACTCGTGCGGCGGACATCGTCAACCGGCTGTATCAGAGCTCGTATCTCACCGAGACGTTCACCGACGCCTCGGACTGGTGCCGGGAAGGGTATCGTCGCTTTCCGGCCGACGTTCGCTTCATGCGTTGCCAGCTCTGGCTGCTGACCGTGCCGCGTGTGGCACCCACCGCGATGCCCGATTCGGCCTGGCGGCTGGTGGAAGCACTCGACGCGGTATCGGCGGAGTTCGGCCGTCGTGAGGCACGCGTGGCCGCGGCCATCGTGCTCGGCCGCGCGGAGCTCGCCGACAGCGCGTCGCGGGTGCTGGAGCGGGTTCGTACCACATCGGAGGAGGTCGATCCGAACGGCGACCTGCTCTTCTACGAGGCCTACGCACGCCTGACGATGGGCGACCGGGACGCCGCGCTGCGGCTGCTCGGCGAGTATGTCTCGCGCAATCCCGAACATCGCGAGGGGTGGCTCAAGGACAGCGCCTGGTGGTGGCGCGACCTCGAGAACGACGCACGCTTTCGCCGTCTGATGGCAACTTCAACGCACTGAGCGGACGCACGCCCGGTGGTTTCGATGCAGGCGGCGCTCTCGCGGGCCGTCCTTTCTCTCCTCGCTTTCCGAATGCATTCCAGTGCCCGGGCAGTCGCCCTGCTCACGATCGTCGTCCTCGGCGCCGCTGCCTGTAGCGGTGACTCGCCCGCCACCACCCAGCCCATCGTCCCGCCGGGCTCGGTCATCGACGGCGGCACTCCGCTCGAGAACAAGATCCGCGCGCAGATCGACACGCTGAACCTGGACGCCACGCGGCTGGCGCAGGCGCAGCAGAGCTTTTCCGCCGTGATCGCGGCGCGCCGGGGCACCGACGTCCCGCTCACGCGCACCCGGACCGAGGCGCTGATGCAGCTCACCGTCGACGCCGGGAAGAACGCGCTCATCCGCGATCCCGACGGTCCCGACGGCCCGCGCACGCCGGCCACCGGGATGATCGGGCTGTTCGACGACCTGTACCTCTACACGGGGCTGACGCAGTTCGTCACCGGCGCGAGCTCGTCGTCGACGCTGGTGCTGCCGAGCGAGCAGGACCAGATCATCGACTCCGGACTCGACATGCTGGCGTTCATTCCGGGCGGATCGCTCGCCGAGGGCGCGGTGCTGTACGTCGAGCGCAAGGAGCCGGGCGGCAAGATCGACCCCGAATTCGTCACCGTCTCGGGGCTGTACGACGCGCGGTTCGTGCCGGCGATC
>JBBQHX010000100.1:0-11992 GCA_038324385.1 Gemmatimonadales bacterium
GCAGTCATCGCACGGCGCACGCATCGCACGGCGCACGCATCGCACGGCGCACGCATCGCACGGCGCACGCATCGCACGGCGCACGCATCGCACGGCGCGCGGACCGGGTCGCGACGAGGCATCACACCACAAACTCCGCCCCCTCGGCCGCCGCCCGCACCGCCACGCGCCGACCGGCGAGCACCCGGGCGTGGGCCACGAGCGCGTCGAGCGCATCGTCCGTTCGGTCGGGGTCGTGATGGAACAACACGAGCTCGGGGATGCCGGCGTCGATCGCCAGGTGCACCGCGTCGTCGACGGTCGAATGGCCCCACCCGCGGCGATCGGCGTATTCTGCCTCACGATACATCGCGTCGTGGATCAGCACGCGGGCGCCAGCGGCGAAGGTGCGGAAGCGGGCGCGCCACTCGTCAGGGGAGAGGCCGCCCACCGTTGCCTGTACTTCGTTGTCCGGGAAGTAGCAGACGGCACGCCCGCTGGTCTCGTCAGGCTCGACGCGAAACCCGGCCGCGCCGCCCGGATGCAGCGCGGGGAAGGCGGTGATGCGCGTGACGCCCGCCGACACCGGGGCGGAGTCGAGACGCCGGAAGGAGAGGCGGGCGGCGAGCTGCGTGAATCCCACCGGGAACACCGCCGGCGCGAGCATCGCTTCGAGGACCGCTTCGAGCGGCGTGGTCAACGTCGCCGGGCCCCAGATCGCGACCGTCGCGGCCGCGTCGTACAGCGGGGCGAAGAAGGGAAGCCCCTGGATGTGGTCCCAGTGTGCGTGCGTGACGAACAGATCGACGCGACGCGGCGACCCCGCGGATTCGGCCTGCAGCGCCTGCCCCAGTCCGCGGATCCCCGTGCCCGCGTCGAGCACGATCAGCCGGCCATCCTCACCGCGCACTTCCAGGCAGGGGGTATTGCCGCCATACCGAACGGTCCCCGTACCCGGCGTTGGAACGGAGCCCCGCGTCCCCCAGAAACGAAGCCGCATATCAGCGCTTGATCAGCGCTCGTCGCTCCAGGGCTGGCCGATCCGCGATGCGCACCTCACGACGCTCCACCGTGATCCACCCGGCGTCCTGAAAGTCCTTCATTGTCCGGGACACCGTCTCGCGGCTGCTGCCGATCATCTGGGCGATCGTTTGATGCGTCAGGTTGCGCGTGACGAGGTTGGTCTCCACGTCCGGCGCCGCCTCGAGCAGCGTGCGCGCGATGCGGCCGGGCACGTCGAGCAGCACGAGATCGCCGATCTTGCTGTCCGCCTGACGAAGCCGGCGCGACAACTCGGTGAGCATCGCGAGGGCGATGGCTGGCGTCGCCTCGACGCGTCGGCGGAAGTCGTCGCGGCGCAGCACGAGCAGGCGCGAGTCCTCCATCGCGATCACGTGCGCCGACCGCGGCTGGTCGTCGATGAGCGACAACTCGCCGAAATGCTCGCCGATCCCCAGCACGCCGAGGATCACCTCACGACCATCATCGCCGACGAGCACCACCTTCACCCGACCGGTGCGCACGATGAACAGCGCGTCGCCGGGATCGCCCTCGAAGCAGATCACCCCGTTCTTCGGATAGATCTTCTCGCGCGTGATCTCGGCGAGGCGGTACAGCGTGTCGCGAGCGAGCCCGCGGAAGAGCGGGACGCTGGAGAGAAAATCGACGATCTGAAGCATGGCCGTAATGTGCGCATGATCGTGCTTCTCGGCTAGGTCTCGCCGCGGGCCCGGTGACCGAACGGCGCGAACCGGCCCGGTCCGTCTGCCATGCCCGGCAGCGCCCGATTACCTTGGAACGCTGTGCCACTCGACTTCCGTCCCCCCGCCCGCATCTTCGCCATCCGCCTCGCCCGGGGCAACGCGTCGTCGCGTCCCGTGCCCGCGGTGGCGCGGTGAGCTTCGTTCGTGATCGTCTCGCCGAAGCCGTGGCGCGAGCCGCCGACGTCGAGCGCGCCCTCGTCGATCCGTCCACCCTCGCCGACGGCCGTCGCTTCGCCGAGCTCGGGCGTGAGCACAGCCGGCTCGCCGACGTGGTCACGCTGGCCGACCGCTTCCGCAAGGCGGAGGCCGAACTGGCCGACGCACGGGAGCTGACGGCCACCGACGATGCGGAGATGGCCGCCGAGGCTGAGCTGGAGGTCGAGCGTCTGGAGCAGGAGATCGCCGCGCTCGAGCAGCGACTGAAGCCGCTACTCCTCCCGCGCGATCCGCTCGACGATCGTCCCGCCATCATCGAGCTCCGCGCCGGCACCGGGGGCGACGAGGCGGCGCTGTTCGCCGCCGACCTGTTGCGGATGTACACGCGCTACATCGAGCGTCGGGGCTGGCGTATCGAGATGCTCTCCTACGCCGACGGGTCACTCGGTGGCGTGAAGGAAGCGATCTTCAAGGTCATCGGCGACGGGGTTTTCGGCTCGCTGCGGTGGGAGTCGGGCGTCCATCGCGTGCAGCGCGTACCGGCCACCGAAAGCCAGGGCCGCATCCACACATCGGCCGCGACCGTGGCCGTGCTGCCCGAGGCCGAAGAGGTCGACGTGAAGATCGAGGACAAGGATCTGCGCATCGACGTCTTTCGCTCGTCAGGCCCCGGTGGCCAGAGCGTCAACACCACCGACTCTGCGGTGCGCATCACGCATCTGCCGACGGGGCTCGTCGTCAGCCAGCAGGATCAAAAATCGCAGCTGCAGAACAAGATTCGCGCGATGGAAGTACTGCGCTCGCGGCTCCTCGATCTGCGCCTGTCGGAGATGGAAGCCGAACGATCGCGGATGCGCCGCACGCAGGTGGGCACCGGTGATCGGTCGGCGAAGATCCGCACGTACAACTATCCGCAAAGCCGCGTCACCGATCACCGCATCGGCCTGACGACGCACGCGCTGGCGCAGTTCATGGACGGCGACATCGACGAGATGGTCGAAGGACTGGCGCTGGCCGACGTCGAGGAACGGTTCGGTGGTTGACCGTCCCGAGCTCGACGCTCGTCAGGCGCGTGCGGCCGCGTCACCCGGTCGCCGCCCGGCCACCGTCGCCGTGCTCATCACCGAGCTGGCCCGCACGCTTGGCGCCGCGGGAGTGCCGCTGCCGCACGAGGAAGCGCGCGATCTCGTCTCCGCCATCCTCGACGTGCCGCGGTACTGGCCCGCGCTGCACGGCAGCGAGTCGCCGTCGGCCGAGCTGGTCGCACAGACGCGGCGGGCGGCGGCGCGCCGGGCAGTTGGCGCACCGATGGCGTACGCCGTCGGGCGGGCCACTTTCCGCGAGTTCACGCTGGACGTCGACGAACGGGTGCTCATCCCGCGCCCGGAAACGGAGCTGCTCCCCGACCTGGTGCTCGGCATGATCGCGGCCGCGGGCGGCACCGCGGTCGACGTCGGCACCGGCTCGGGCGCGATTGCGCTGGCGCTGGCGGCCGACGGGCGGTTCGCCCAGGTCATCGCGACCGATATCTCGGCCGACGCACTGGCAGTCGCGCGCGGGAACGTGGCGATGCTGCACGGCGCGCTGCGAACGCCCATCGAATGCCGGCTCGGTGCGGGGCTTGCTCCGGTGGCCGGCGAGCGGCTGCGGGCGGTGGTCTCCAATCCGCCCTACATCGCCTTCGGCGAGGTCGCCGCGCTCCCCGCGTCGGTGCGCGATTGGGAGCCGCCCCTGGCGCTGGCCTGCGCCGGAGACGGCCTCGCGCTCACCCGGGCGCTGGTGCGCGACGCGGCGGGGCTGCTGGAGCCGGGCGGAGTTCTCGCCCTCGAAGTGGACATACGGCGGGCGATGCTGGTCGCCGAACTGGTCGCGAGCCACGGCGCCTATGCCGGAGTTCGGATCGAACTGGATCTTACCGGCCGCGAACGATTCGTCGTGGCCCGACGGGAGGCACACTGATGCTGGAAGAGAAGTCGCGCGAACTCGGTCGCCTCATCGGCCAGAGCTCCGAATATCAGGCCGTGAAGCGCTCGAACGACGCGTTGAGCGAGGATCCGCAGGCGGTCGCCGTGCTGCGCGAGATGGAGTCGCTGCGCACCGAGGCGCAGGCGATGATCGAACGCGGTGAGCAGCCCACCGTCGAGATGGAGCAGCGCCTCGATGAACTCCTCTCGCAGGTGCAGGCGAACGCGACCTACCAGCGCGCAATTTCGGCCCAGGAAAACTTCGACAAGGTGATGACGCGCGTGAATGAATGGATCCTCGACGGGATCCGCCGCGGCGCCGCCAGCCCGATCATCACCCTCGGCTGACGTGGCCACCACGACGGGGGGCCCCTCCGCTGGCCGCCTCGTCGTGCTCGAGGGGCCCGAAGGGGCGGGGAAGACCACACAGCTCGCGCGGCTTCGCGACTGGCTCGCGGACCGACGGTACCCTGTGCTCGCCGTGCGCGAGCCCGGAACGAGCGAACTTGGTGGCCAGATTCGGCAGCTCCTGTTGGACCCCGCGATGCAGATCACGTCGGCGGCCGAGGCACTACTGTTCATGGCGGCGCGCGCGCAACTCGTCGCGCGCGAGATCGAGCCGGCACTTCGCTCGGGGACGCACGTCCTCTGCGATCGCTTCTTCCTCTCGACATACGCATATCAGGGCGCGGGTCGCGGTCTCGACCTGTCGAGCGTGCGAGCCGCCAATCGGCTCGCTACGGGCGGGCTCGTTCCCGATCTCACCCTGTTGCTCGACGTCGATCCGGCGGTTGGGATGGCGCGGGCGACGGCGCGTGGGGCTGCCGATCGGATGGAGTTGGCGGGTGCCGGCTTCCATGAGCGGGTCAGCGGGGCGTTTCGGCGGTTCGCCGAGCCCGCGTGGCAGACGGAGCATCCCGAATGCGGGCCGATCGAGTTGATTGATGCCGCGGGAGAGCCCGACGCCGTGTTCGCACGCGTCCTGAGAGTAATGAGTATCGTCCTCCCGGAAACATTCTCCGGGGCGTCGCGGTCTTAATTGAGGACGGTTCCGAAGTAGTTCGGCTGCGCGCGGTGTCGCGGGCACCGAACGCTCCGATCTTGGCGCTTTCAATCGAGGGCAGATGCGGTCTCGGGCAGTGATCGTGGGTGTGGTGATGGGCGCGGCGCTGGTCTCCGGCGGCTGGCTTCTTCAACGGGGTTTCCTCGGGGACGAGACGGCCGTGCGCCACGCCCGCCTCTTCGATCAGGTCCTCGAGCACGTTGCCCGCTACCACGTCGATTCCGCGACAGCCTCGGAACTGTACGAGCGGGCGGCGGTGGGACTGGTCGGCCAGCTCGGCGATCCCCAGTCGGCCTTCCTCACGGAGGAGCGACTCGTCAGGCTCGAGGAGCGCACGCGGGGCTCCTACGGCGGCGTCGGCATGACGGTCGACTCGCGCAATGGCAGCCTGGTGGTGATCGCGCCGCGCACCGGTGGACCGGCGGCGATGGCCGGCGTGC
Organism: Gemmatimonadales bacterium; assembly: GCA_038324385.1. GTDB lineage: Bacteria > Gemmatimonadota > Gemmatimonadetes > Gemmatimonadales > Gemmatimonadaceae > JBBQHX01. The sequence goes on from JBBQHX010000100.1 coordinate 5,366, forward strand.
ACCCAGGCGATCTGATCGTCGAGATCGACGGCGAGCCGACCAACGGCCTCACCTCGGACGAAGCGGTCCGCCGGCTGCGCGGTGAGTCGGGAACGGACGTGCGCGTGGCCGTCGAACGGCCCGAAAGCGGCGAGACGCTCACTCTCACTCTCACCCGGCAGGACATCCGCGTCCCGTCGGTGAGCCGCGCGATGGTGCTCGACGGCACGGTGGGCTACGCCGACCTCAACGTCTTCAGCGACAGCACGGTCGACGAACTTCGGGTCGCGATCGACTCGGTGCTCGCACTCGGCGCGCGCTCGCTGGTGCTCGATCTGCGCAACAACCCCGGTGGATTGCTCAATCAGGGCGTCGCCGTCACCGACCTCTTTCTCGACCGCGGCAAGCCGATCCTCGAGACGCGGGGGAAGCAGCCGGCGGATTCGCGCATCTACCGCGATTCGTCGGCGCAGCCATGGGCCGAACTCCCGCTGATCGTCCTGATCGACGGGGGGAGCGCGAGTGCGGCCGAGATCGTCGCCGGCGCGCTGCAGGACCACGATCGAGCGGTGATCGTCGGCACGACTTCGTTCGGCAAGGGGAGCGCACAGTCGGTCATCCCACTGCCCTCAGGCGGCGCGCTCCGCCTGACGACGGCCCGCTGGTACACCCCGCTCGGTCGCAGTATCGCCTTCCCGACGCCGACCGACGAGGAGCTGGAGTCGGTCTTGACGGATACTGTGCCCAGTCGGCAGCGATACGCGACACCCGGCGGGCGTGTGGTCTACGGCGGCGGTGCCATCACGCCTGACGTGGTGATCGGCGACAGCGGGACCAGCGCGCCGACGCTGGCCCTTCGCCGGGCGGTGAGCGGCGACACGCGCGCGCTGCGCGACGCGATCGTGGCGGTCGCTGACGAGCTCAAGGCGGCGTCGCGCATCCAGTCGCCCGACTTCGCCGTGACCGCGGCGATGCGCGACGACGTGGAGCGTCGCCTGCGAGCCCGGGGCATCGCGCCGCGCGCGGCCGAGTGGGCGGAGGGACAGGACGCACTCGACCGGATGCTCGGAATCGAGATCGCGCGGTCGGTGTTCGGCCGCGACGTGGCGTTCCGCCGCTCGTTGTCCGCCGATCCGGTGATTCAGCGGGCGGTGGCACTCGCCCGTGATGCCGCCGACCAGGCCACGCTCCTCGGCCGCGCGACCCGCGACGCCGCGTCGCGTCAGGCGGCGACGCCCGTCGCGGCGGTTCCGCGCCCGCAGGCCAGTCCTCGATGACCGTGCCCGCGCCGGGCTCCGTCGCCCTGCCGCATGTGCTGGTGTATGGCGCGGGGCGCGCGGGCCGGTCGCTCGCGCGTGCCTGCCTCGCCGCCAGCGTGCCGATCGTCGGGGTGCACGGCCGGAGCGCGTTGCCTGACGACCCCGATCACGTCTCCGTCGGGACACTGCCGTCGGGCGCGGATCAGGCCGACGTCGTCCTGGTGACCGTTCGCGACGCTCAGCTCGACGACGCGTTCGCGATGCTTGCTGCCGCCCCGCTCCGCCCCGGGACCGTCGTTCTGCACGCGAGTGGGTCGGCCGAGCCGGTGGCGATTGCGCTGCTCCGGACGCGGGGCTTCCCGTCAGGCACCTTCCACCCGCTCGTCCCCCTGGCCGACCCGGAGCGTGGGGCGACAGCGATGCGTGGCGCGTACGTCGGGGTCGACGGGGACGCCGAGGCGGTGGCGGCCGCACGCACCCTTGCGGCGGCGCTGGGAGCGCGCGCCGTCCGCATCCCCGTCGGACGCAAGCCGCTCTATCATGCCTCGGCGGTGTTCGCGTCCAACTTCGTCACGGTGCTCGCGGCGTTGGCCGCGCGCCTCTTCCGCGAGAGCGGGCTCTCCCCCGCTGACGCCGAGGGCGCCACCCGGGCGCTGGTGCGCACGGCGACCGCCAACGTCGAGCGGGGAAGCTTCGCGCGGGCGCTCACGGGCCCCGCCTCACGCGGTGAGATCGAGACGATCGAGCGGCATCTCGAGGCGCTGACGGACTACCCGCTCGAGCGCGACGTCTACGACGCGCTCACCGCCGCGATCGTCGACGTGCTCGATGACGAGGGCCACTCGCTCGCGCGAAGCGAAGAGATGCGCGCCACGTTGGAGCATTCGATCCCAGTGCCGCACGACGAGACCGGCTGACGGCCGGCCGCATCCGCGGCCGCCTGACGACGTCGCCCGCCGTTACTGGCCGATCGCCGGTGCGTCGACCACCCGTACGCCCTCGGGCGGGGTGAAACGGAACACCGATGGATTCACCGCCGCATTGGCCGTGTATGTCGTGATCCGGACCGTGCGTTCGAGCCCCTGCCCATCGACCACGTTGAACTGGCGCAGCGTGCCGTCGGCGTCGAGCCAGACGGTGGCCGTGGTGAACGGACCGCCGCGCTGCTTCGGCGTAAGTCGCAGCGCGCGCACCGGGCGGCCGTCGAGCGGCGTCGTGCCCCGATCGACGATCGTGTAGCGCTCGAGCGGGCGCTCGAAGAACATCGCGCCGAGGTCGAAGGCGCCCGTCGCGCTCGGTGTCAGCGGAGCGCGGATCACCTGGCCCGGATTGGAGCTCGGCAGGTAGAGCCAGACGTGCGTGCCGTCGGCGATGATCGCGTCCCCCTGCGGGTCGCTGAAGCGGAAGGCGAACTTGTCGGGCTGCGCCCGGAAGAACTCGCCCCGCGCCGTCGATCGGGTGCCCGTTTGCGGATTGTTGAGCGATTGCTCGAAGGTGCCGCGCGCCGTGCGGGCGCTCTCGTAGGCCCGCACCGCCTGCTGCACGACCGCCTCCACCGATCCCTGCGATGGCGCGCCGGGTTGGCTTGCCCCGGCCGACGGTGCACCGCCAGTGGCACGGCCTGACGCGGGCGGGATCGTTCCCGTCGCGGGAGACGACACCGGCATGTCGGGGGGCGCGAGCGCGGCCGTGTCGCCCCCAGACACCGGAACGGCCGCCGGTGTGCCCGGCGCGGCGACGAATCCGGAATCCACAGTCGCGACCGTCCCGGGCGACTCGGCCGATTCCTCGACCGCGCATCCCTGCATCGCCACCGAGCCGATCGCCAACGCGATCGCTGCCTTGAAGACCGCTTTCATCCGTGCTGTCCTGGATAGGGGTGGGCCGGCACGTGTCGGGCGCCGTGCCATACCTTACACGGTCGGGATCCGCGCGGTCCCCGAGGTGCCTGGCGTGTCATGAATCGCAGTGACACCGGTCACGTCGCGGGGGGGCGGAGCGGGCGCCAGCGTCCGGCCGATCGCCGCGGCGATCGGCCCCAACTCGGCAACCAGCGCTTCGAATTGCTGCGGGTACATCGACTGGGCGCCGTCGGAGAGCGCGCGGTCGGGATTCGGATGCACCTCGATCAGCAGTCCATCGGCCCCCGCGGCCAGCGCGGCACGAGCCATCGGGCGCACCTGATCGCGTAGCCCGGTGCCATGGCTCGGATCGGCCACGATCGGCAGGTGCGAAAGCTTGTGTACGAGCGGGATCGCCGTCAGATCGAGAAGGTTGCGCACCGCCGGATCGAAGCTGCGCACTCCGCGCTCGCACAGGATCACCTGTGGATTGCCCTCAGCGAGGATATACTCGGCGCTGAGCAGGAAGTCGTGGATCGTCGCCGCCATCCCGCGCTTGAGCAGCACCGGCTTTCCGATGCGTCCGACTGCGCGCAGCAGCGAGTAGTTCTGCATGTTGCGGGCGCCGATCTGGATGCAGTCAGCATACTCGGCGACCAGATGCGCGCCCGATTCGTCCATCGCTTCCGTGACGATGGCGAGCCCCGTTTCGGCGCGGGCGAGTGCCAGCAGCTCGAGGCCGCGCTTGCCGAGCCCCTGAAACGAGTAGGGCGAGGAGCGCGGTTTGAACGCCCCGCCGCGCAGCGCGCATGCGCCGGCCGCGCGCACCTGATGCGCCGCCAGCAGGATCTGCTCCTCGCTCTCGACCGAGCACGGGCCGGCCATGATCGCAACCGACACCCCGCCGATCCGCACACCGGGAGCGAGCTCGACGATGGTGGGCTCGTCCTTCCACTCGCGCGAGACCTGCTTGAACGGCTGGCTGACGTTCAGCACCTGAGCGACGCCGCCCATCGCCGCGATGTGCGACCCATCGACCTGCCCGTCGTTGCCGACCAGTCCCACCGCGGTGCGCTGGGCTCCCGGCATGGGCACGGGCTCGTAGCCTAACGCGCGGATGGCTTCGCAGACGGCATCGACGTCGGCCTGCACCGCGTCGCGGTTCATCACGACCAGCATGTGTTCGCCTCAGATCTCGGTGTTCCACCCGTCAGCCGCGAGCGACACGCGTCCGGCGAATCGTTCGGCGACCAGCGCGTGAATGTCGACGCGCTCGACGGGAGGATAAAAATGTGTCAGCACGAGGGAGTCCGGCTCCGCCGCGGCGGCCAGCATCCCGCACTGTTCCGGTGTCAGGTGCGATGGCACGGCCATCGCGGTCGGCAGCGAGCATTCGGCGAGCAGCACGTTGCACCCCGCTGCCCACGTGGCCAGCCCCTCGTCGTATGCGGTGTCACCGGTATAAACCAGTCGACGTTCTGCACCAGCCACGGAATACGCCACGCTTTCGTCCGTGTGGGGAACCTTGCGAGCCTCCAATACCAACTCGCCCGGCAACTCGACCATTTCCCCGCTGGCGATCTCCTGAATCTCCAGCGGATAACCCGGGTCGAGCACCCACTCTCCGAAGGTAGCAGCCAACTGGCCCATCCGGGCACGCGTGCCCGGCGGGCCGAGGACCGTGACCGGCGCACTTCGCGGGGGCAGGTCGCCATAGCGCCACGCGGCGAGCAGGGGCGCGAGGTCGCTCCAGTGGTCGGAGTGGAAGTGTGTGAGTGCGACGTGGGTGATTTCCTGCCAGCGGATACCCAGCCCCGCCATGCGGTGCAGGACGCCGCCGCCGCAGTCCAACAAGAGTCGTGTCGGGCCTGCGACGACGAGATGACCGGCGCAAACGCGCGTCGCATGCGGCGCGACCGTTCCCGTTCCGATGGTAGTCAGGTGCATGAGCCGTCCGGATGGTGGTGACGACGGCAGCGGTCGCGATGGGCAAGCGACGGACGAGGCGGTCAGCGGTCGGCCACGAGCTCGTCGTCGGCCGTCCCGACAAGCACCGGCTCCTCGTCACGCTCGTCGAGGTCGCCGGGCGCCGACGCCGCCGCGGGCGGAGCCGCGGCCGCCGTGCGCTCGCGCACCCGCACGCCCACCACCGACGAGACACCCGGCTCCTGCATCGTCACGCCATAGACCGCGTCGGCGGCTTCCGTCGTCGTCCGCGGGTTGTGGGTGATGACGATGAACTGCGTGCGTTCCTTGAACTGGTTGAGCATCCGCACGAACCGTCCGATGTTCTGGTCGTCGAGCGGCGCATCGACCTCGTCGAGCAGGCAGAATGGGCTCGGCTTGGTGAGGAAGATGCCAAAGAGCAGCGAGAGCGCGACCAGCGATCGTTCCCCGCTGGAGAGCAGGTGGATGCGCTGGGTCCGCTTCCCGCGCGGCGACGCGTGGATCTCGATGTCGCAGTCGAGCGGTGCGTCGGGGTTCTCGAGCCGCAGGTCGCATTCGCCGCCGCCGAACAACGTCATGAAGATCTGACGGAAGTTCTCGCGCACCTGCGTGAACGTCGCCAGGAACAGCTCACGCGCGGTGGCGTCGATCTCCTTGATGGCCTGGAGCAGCGACCCCTTGGCCTGGAAGAGGTCGTCGCGCTGTGCGGTGAGGAAGTCCAGGCGTCGGTTCTCCTCCTCGTGCTCCTCGATCGCGAGCGGGTTCACGGGGCCCAGGTTGTCGAGCGCCGTGCGCAACTCTTCGGCCTCGGCGCGGAGCGTCGCCTCGTCGATGTCGACCATCGTCGCCGTCGCGAGCAGCTCTTCGAGCGGACGCCGCCATTCGGTTTCGAGCCGTTCGCGGATCGACCGCTGTCCGCCGGCGAGCTCGCTGAAGCGCAGCTCGGCCTGATGCAGCGACTCACTCAACGCCCCGCTCTGCCGACGGATCTCCGCGAGCGTCTGATCGGCCTCGGCGAGTGCGGCGTCGGCCGCCTGAAGCTCGTCGACCGCATCGGCGAGATGGGTTTCCGCGTCAGCCAGTCGCGCCGCCCGCGTTTCCAGGTCGAGCTGCCAGCCGGCCATCTGTTCGGCCAGCGCCTGATCAGCGCTGGAGAGCGTCGACAGCTCGGACTGCAGCGCGGCCAGTCGTTCGGCGGCTGATGTATGCTCCTGCGTCAGGCGCCGCTCGCGGTCCTGCGCGACCTGGAGCCGCGCCTGAAGCTGGGCGAGCTGCACCTGGCTGGCCGTGCGTGCCTCACGCGTGGCTTCGTATAGGTCCGCCGCGTGCTCGACCCGCGCGCGAACCGCGGCGGCGCGCTCCTCGGCGCCGGTCTCGCCCTCGGCCAGCTCGGCGCCGCGCGTGGTCAACGCCTCCACGCGGGCACCCAGCTCCTGCTGCCGCCTGACGAGCCGCTCGACCACCAGCCGCGCCTCGCTCAGCTCGCGCTCGACGCGCTGCCGGCGGCGCTCCACTTCCACGCGCTGCTCCTCGGCGCGCCGTGCGTCACGCTGCGCGGCGGCCGCGCCATCGGCGGCGGCCGCCGCCGCGCGGTCGACGCT
>JBBQHX010000101.1:0-11989 GCA_038324385.1 Gemmatimonadales bacterium
GCGGTGGTGTCGGTCGGGGCGGGGAATCGGTATGGGCACCCGCACCCGGACGTCCTCGGGCGCCTGGCGGAACGCGCCATTCCCGTCTGGCGCACCGATCGTGCGGGGTCGCTGGTCGTCCAGACCGATGGCCGCCGCCTCACGCTTCTCGCCGATGGCGACCGATGGGATTCCTTTCCGCCGTGAAGGCTGGCCTCGTCGGCCGGCCCGACCCGCTTCCCGAGGCACTGGTGGCACACTTTCCCGAACTCGCGCGGATGCGGGTCCGGCGCGGCGGGCTTCCGCTGCGGGTGGGCGGCTGGTTCCTCGGTCGCGCGTCGGTGGCCGGGATCACGCTGTACCGAACGGTCTGGCTCGCGCCGGGGGCGCGGTGGGACCCCGGACTGCTCTTGCACGAGCTTTGCCACGTCCACCAGTTTGAATCAGACGCGCTCTTCCCGCTCCGGTACTGCTGGGCGAGCCTGACGCGCGGCTATCGCCGCAATCCCTACGAACTCGACGCGGTGGCGTTTGCTGACCGGTGCCTGCGCGGCGTCGGTGCCCCCGCTCCCCCATCTCCCCAGGACGCGTCTTCGTGGTCAAGCACACCGCCACCTCGGTCGTAACGATCGACCGCTACATCATCGAGCAGGAGCGGCTGCATCCGCAGGCCACCGGCGAGCTTTCCGGCATCCTGTACGATCTCGCGGTCGCGGCCAAGATGATCGCCAACAAGGTCCGCAGCGCCGGGCTCGCCGACATCCTCGGCGCCACCGACGATCAGAACGTGCAGGGCGAAGTCCAGCAGAAGCTCGACGTGATCGCCAACGAGATCATCATCAAGGCGATGGATCACGGCGGCCGGCTGTGCGGCATGGCCAGCGAGGAGGAGCCCGGGATCATCCAGATCCCCGACGCCTTCCGCTGCGGCAAGTACGTCCTGCTATTCGATCCACTCGACGGCTCGTCGAACATCGACGTGAACGTCCCTGTCGGGACGATTTTCTCGGTGCTGCGCAAGGTGTCCGATGGCGTGCGCTCCGACATGACCGACTTCCTGCAGCCCGGACATGAGCAGGTCGCCGCCGGTTACGTGATCTACGGGTCGAGCACGATGCTCGTCTACACCACCGGGCAGGGTGCCCACGGCTTCACCCTCGACCCGTCGATCGGGGAGTTCCTGCTTTCACACCCCGAGATCCGGACGCCGGCGCTGGGACGCTACCTCTCGGTCAACGACTCGTATGAGTCGCTCTGGGAAGACAACACGCGGCAGCTCATGCGCCGCTTCCGCGGCCAGGAAGGGGATCGCGAGCCGATGAACGCGCGCTATGTCGGCTCGCTCGTGGCCGATTTCCACCGCAACCTGCTTGGTGGCGGGCTCTACGCCTACCCGGCCAACCGAAAGAGCCCGCGTGGCAAGCTCCGCCTTCTGTATGAGGCCAATCCGCTGGCGATGATCATCGAGCAGGCGGGCGGCGGCGCCATCGACGGCGTGAACCGGATCATGGACATCGTCCCCACCGAGCTGCACCAGCGCGTCCCACTGTTCATCGGCAGCCCGTCCGACGTCGACATCGCCCGGACGACGCTCGCTCGCAGCCAGGCGGCGGTCTAGCGGCGACTCGCCGGGTTTTCGGTTGCATGGAACACGAACGGCTCCGGAATCGGAGCCGTTCGTCGTTAAGCAGGCAGCTTCGTGCCGGCGGCGCGTGCACGGGCTGACGTCCCCCCTCGGACGCGCTCGAACAGCCGCCGTCCGTCGGCGCGACGCCCGACCTGCTATGCTTGAAGAGGGAAGCCGGGATCGCTACGTTGCCCGGATCCTCTGCGCTCTGACAAGTCCTCTGATCATGCCAACTTACGACTTCCGCTGCCCCGCCGGTCACGAGTTCGAACGCTTCTATCAGAAGATGTCCGACTCGCAGGCGGAGGTCCCCTGTCCCAGTTGTGGCGCCGTCGCGGCCCGCCAGATGTCGGCGGGCGCGGGTCTGCTCTTCAAGGGGTCGGGCTTCTACATCACCGACTACGGCAAGGACGGCAAGAAGGATCAGCGCGCCGCGGCAAAGTCGGAATCGTCGAGCACGTCCTCGAATTCGAGCGATGCCGGCTCGTCGGCCAAGAGCGGCTCCGACGGCGGATCATCCGAGCGGCGCCCAGGTGAGAAGGGTGGCTCGTCTGGGACGACGGCGAGCACGTCGGCCAATGGCGGCTCGACGAGCGGCAGGTCGGACAGCGGCAGGTCGGACAGCGGCAAGTCGGACAGCGGCAAGTCGGACAGCGGCAAGTCGACGGGCGGTGGCTCGGCGAGTGGCGGGTCGACGGGCGGCGGATCCAGCTCGGGATCGGGCGCGTCGGGTTCTACCGGCGGCAGCGCGTGACGGGGCCCGAGCAGCACATCCGCGACGCGCTCGCCACCGCCGCGCGCTCGCTCGGCGCGACCGACGACGTCGCGGCCGTGCTCGAACGGCCGCGTGATCCCTCGTTCGGCGACTGGACGACGAATCTCGCGATGGTGCTCGCGCGCCCGCTCAAGCGCAATCCGCGCGAACTCGCGCAGGCGTTGATCGACGCCACCGACCTCGCCGGCGCGGGCGTGCGGGCGGCCGAGATTGCCGGCCCGGGCTTCATCAACTTCCGCCTCGATCCCGCCGCGCAGAATGCCGGGCTCGTCGCGCTGCTCGCGGCCGGCGACGGCTACGGCCGGCATGCGGAAGCGCGGCCGACGCCCATCGTCGTGGAATTCGTGTCGGCCAATCCCACCGGACCCCTGCACGTTGGGCACGGTCGTCAGGCGGCGCTCGGCGACACGATCTCGGCGCTGCTCGCCTGGACCGGGTGGGAAGTGTCGCGCGAATTCTATTACAACGATGCGGGCGTGCAGATCGCCAACCTCGCGCTGAGCGTGCAGGCTCGCGTCAGGCAGCTCGCTGGTGACGACGCCCCCATCCCCGAGGGCGGCTACCACGGCGAGTACATCGCCGACATCGCCACGCGCTACGCCGCCGATCATCCCGAGGACCCCCGCGCCGACGATCTCGACGCGGTGCAGCACTACGCCGTGCGCGCCCTCCGGCACGAGCAGGACCTCGACATGCAGGCGTTCGGCGTCCGCTTCGATACATACTATCTGGAATCGTCGCTCTACACCGACGGCGGCGTTCAGCGCACCGTCGAGCGGCTCGAGGAGAGCGGGCATGCATTCGAGGACGACGGCGCGCTCTGGCTGCGCACGACGACCTTTGAGGACGACAAGGATCGCGTGATGCGCAAGCGCGACGGGACCTACACCTACTTCGTGCCTGACGTGGCGTACCATGTCACGAAGTGGGAACGCGGCTTTCGACGCGCCATCAACGTCCAGGGTGCCGACCACCACAGCACCGTCACGCGGGTGCGCGCCGGGCTGCAGGCGATGGACATCGGGATTCCACTCGCCTATCCGGAGTACGCGCTCCATCAGATGGTGACCGTCATGCGCGGCGGCGAGGAGATGAAGATCTCCAAGCGGGCCGGCAGTTACGTCACCGTCCGCGACCTGATCGACGAGGTCGGGCGGGACGCGGTGCGCTACTTCTTCCTCATGCGAAAGGGCGACTCGCAGCTCGTCTTCGACGTCGACCTCGCGCGCTCGCAGTCGGAAGAGAACCCGATCTACTACATCCAGATGGCGCACGCCCGGATGAGCGGGATCTTTCGTGTGGGCGAGATCGACGCGACGACGATCCAGACCGCGGACGTCGATCTGGCCGTGCTCACTGAACCGGCCGAGACGGAACTCGTCAAGGCGCTGCTCGACTTTCCGCGTCTTGTGCAGGGCGCCGCGGATGCGCTGGAACCGCACCGCCTGGCGAACTATCTGCTCGAGACGGCCCGGCTCGCCCACGGCTGGTATCACAAGCATCACGTGCTTGGCGAGCCGGAGCCGATTCTCCGCGCCCGCCTCGTCCTCGCTCGGGCGACGCAGATCGTTCTTCACAACGGCCTCACGATTCTCGGCATCACCGCACCGCAACGCATGTAGGCGCCGCGTCAGTCGTCGCGTCCCGCGGCGTGCGGCACTCCCGACCGGTGCGACGTGTTCGGTGCCATCACGTTCGCCCTCCCGATTCCCCGATCCAGCTCTCATGTCCGTTCTCGTCGTCGGATCCGTCGCGCTCGACTCGGTCGAAACCCCGTTCGGCAAGGCCGAGGAGGTTCTCGGCGGTTCGGGGACCTTCTTCTCGGCGTCGGCCTGTCACCTGACGCCGGTGCAGCTCGTCGGCGTCGTCGGCGACGACTACCCGCGCGCGAAGCTGCAGCCGCTGGCCGACTGTGGCGTCGACCTCGCCGGCCTCGAGACGGCCGCGGGCGCGTCGTTTCGCTGGCGCGGCCGCTACCGCCACGATCTCAACACGGCTGAGACGCTCGAGACGCACCTCGGCGTGTTCTCGAACTTCAAGCCGAAGATTCCGGAGGCGTTCCGCAGCGCGCCGTTCGTCTTCCTGGCGAACATCGATCCGCGACTGCAGCTCGAAGTGCTCGACCAGGTCGAGCGGCCGCGTTTCGTGGCGTGCGACACCATGAACTTCTGGATCGAGAGCCGCCGTCCCGAGCTGCTTGCGCTGTTGGCCCGTGTCGACCTGATCACGCTCAACGACGCCGAGGCGCGGCAGCTCACCGAGCGCGCGAATCTCGTGCAGGCGGCCCGCTGGATTCTCGAGCGCGGCCCGAAGCACGTCGTCATCAAGAAGGGCGAGCATGGCGCCTTCATGTTCACCAAGGACACGGTCTTCTTCGCGCCCGCCTATCCGCTGGAGTCGGTGTTCGATCCGACCGGAGCCGGCGACTCGTTCGCCGGCGGATTCATGGGCTATCTCGCCAGCACGGGCGATCTCAGCGAGGCCAATCTGCGTCGCGCGGTGGTCTACGGCTCGGCGATGGGCTCGTTCGCCGTTGAGCAGTTCTCCATCGGTGGGCTGATGGAGCTCGATCGCGCACGCATCGAAGCGCGTGTCGAGGAGTTCCGGCGGCTGGTGGCCTTCGACGCGGAACTTCCCGGATGACCGAGCCCCGCTCCGACGCGATGAGCTACCGCGACGCCGGTGTCGACATCGGCGCGGCCGATCAGGCGAAATCGCGCATCGCGCGGCTGGTCCGGTCCACCTTCACGTCAGGCACGCGTGGAGCCTTCGGAGGGTTCGGCGGGCTCTTTCGTATGCCTGACGACGTCGAGCGAGCGCTGCTCGTCGCCAGTGCCGACGGCGTCGGGACCAAGATCAAGGTCGCGATCGAGTCGGGGCGCCACGACACGGTCGGACACGATCTCGTCAACCACTGCGTCAACGACATCCTCGTGCAGGGGGCTCGTCCGCTCTTCTTCCTCGACTATGTCGCGTTCGGCACGCTGGAGCCGGCGGTGGTCGAGGCGGTCGTGCGCGGCGTCGCTGCCGGCTGCCGCGAGAACGGGTGTGCGCTGATCGGTGGGGAGACCGCTGAGATGCCCGGACTGTACACGCCGCCCGACTACGACCTCGCGGGGTTCGTCGTGGGCTGCGTCAGCGAGGATCACCTCCTCGGCGCCGACCGCGTGCGCGATGGCGACGTGCTCGTCGGGCTCGGCAGCAGCGGCCTGCATACCAATGGCTACTCGCTCGCCCGGCGCATCGTCGCCGAGCGGATGCGGCTCGCGCCTGACGACGCATTTCCCGGCGAGGACGCGTCGACCGTCGACGTCCTCCTGCGCGTGCATCGGTCCTACCTGACGATGCTCACGCCGCTGTTGCGCGAGTGCCATGCGATGGCGCACATCACCGGCGGCGGGCTCCCGGGCAACCTCGATCGCGTGCTCCCGCCGACGCTTGACGCGGTGGTGGAGCTGGGGTCGTGGGAGGTGCCGAATCTCTTCCGCCAGTTGGCGGACGCCGGCGGCGTCGCGCAGGACGAGATGTTCCGCGCCTTCAACATGGGCGTCGGGATGGTCGTCATCTGTCCGGCCGCCGTGGCCGATCGGGTCATTGCCGCCGGTCGCGACGCCGGCGTCCCGGCGTGGCTGCTGGGCACCACTCGCCCCGGGTCGGGGGCGGTCGTCCTCAGCTGACCGCCATGTCCAGCACGCCCGCGTGGAGCCCCGCTGAACGTGGCTACATGCGGCGCGCGCTCGTGCTCGCCCGTCGTGGGTGGGGGTGGACCTCGCCAAATCCGATGGTGGGCGCGGTGGTGGTTGCGGACGGCGCGATCGTCGGGGAAGGGTGGCACGCGGAGTACGGCGGACCTCACGCGGAACCAGTGGCGCTCGCCGCCGCGGGCGGCCGCGCCCGCGGCGGCGACGTCTATGTCACGCTCGAGCCGTGTGCCCACCACGGCAAGACCCCTCCGTGCGCCGACGCACTGATCGCCGCCGGCGTGCGTCGCGTCGTCATCGCGGTGCGCGACCCCAACGCGGCCGCGGCCGGCGGTGCGGCCCGTCTGCGCGACGCGGGGATCATCGTCGAGATCGGACTGGAGGAAGCCGACGCGGCCGAGCTCAATGCGCCCTTTCTCTTCGCCGCGCGGGGCGCCGATCGGCCCTGGGTGACGCTCAAGCTCGCGACCTCACTCGACGGCGCGATCGCCGATCACTCGCGCCGACCCGGGTGGCTCACGGGGGTGGCGGCTCGCCGCGCCGTGCACCGCCTCCGCGCCAATTCGGACGCGATCGCTGTCGGGATCGGTACCGTCCTAGCCGACGACCCGCTGCTCACCGTCCGCCATGGACGCGCCCCGCGCCGCCCGCCGGCTCGGGTCGTGTTCGATCGCGGAGGACGCCTCCGCGCCGATCACGCGCTTGTGCGCACGGCCGCCGACGCTCCGGTGCTCGTCGTGACGTCTGTCGACCGCGCCGCCGAGCCTCCCGATCTGCCCGGGGTTGCGTTCATCAAGTCCGACGGGCTCGACGAGGCGCTGCGGGCCCTCCGCGGTCGCGGCATCCGCCACCTGTTCTGCGAGGGTGGGGCCGGGATCGCCGGCGCGCTCCTCGCAGCCGGGCTCGTCGACCGCCTCGTTATCTTTCAGGCGCCCGTGCTCCTCGGTGAGGGTGGGCTGCCCGCGTTTGGCCACGTGCCCGCGGTGCGGGCGGGGGAAGCGCCGCGCTGGCGGGTGGTTGGTCGCCGGAGCTATGGCGACGACCTGATGACGATCTATGCGCCTGGCGATCGGGCGCGACGAGGAGGGTGAGTGTTCACTGGGCTGGTCGACGATGTCGGCGTGATCGAGCAGGTCACGGCCACCGACGCCGGGCTGGAGCTGGTCATTACGTGCGGCTACACCGATATCGTGCCAGGCGAGAGCATCGCGGTGAACGGAGCCTGCCTGACGGTGCGTGACCGTGCTGATGGTCGATTCTCCGTCGCGGCCGTGGTCACGACGCTCGACCGCACGACGATCGGCGGCTGGGCCGTCGGCGACCGCGTCAACCTCGAGCGGGCGATGCGCCTTCACGACCGGCTCGGCGGCCATCTGGTGCAGGGCCACGTCGACGAGGTGGGCGAGGTGATCGAGGTGCGTCGCGTCGCCGACGCCTGGTTGATCGATGTCCGCGTCTCGCCCGAGATGGAGCTTCTCCTCGTCCCGCACGGGTCCGTGACCGTCGACGGCGTGAGCCTGACCGTCAATGCTATTCCCGCAGCCTGTACATTACAGCTCTCGATCATCGAGTACACGTGGCGGCACACCACGCTCGGCGCGCTGGCCGCCGGCGATCGGGTGCATGTCGAGGGCGACGTCATTGGGAAGTTCGTGCGGCGGATGACGGCGCCATATCTGGCGTCGACAGCGGGTCGCGAGTGACCGCGCCGATCCGTCCACGACCGACGGGGGCCGCTGCAGTGGGAGCCGCGGAGTCGCGGAGCCCGACCATGCTGGACGTTCCACATCGCGCGGAGGGGCGCGACACCATGCCACGGCGCGAGAATCAGGAAATGGCGTTCGGCACGATCGAGCAGGCGCTCGACGACATTCGCCAGGGGAAGTTCGTCGTCGTCGCCGACGACGAGGATCGCGAGAATGAAGGAGATCTCATCTGCGCGGCGCAGCTCATCACGCCCGAGATGGTCAACTTCATGTTGAAGGCGAAGGGGATGATCTGCCTCGCCCTGCCGCCAGAGCGCGTCGCGCAGCTCGGCCTGGGCCCGCAGTCGGACGACAATCGTGAGGCAATGCGGACGGCGTTTACCGTCAGCATCGATGCCGCCGCGCGCTTCGGGGTGACCACCGGGATCAGCGCCAGCGACCGCGCCACGACCATTCGCGTCGCCGTCGATCCGGCGACGACGCGCGACGATCTCGTGCGGCCTGGGCACGTGCACCCGTTGCGCGCGCGAGAGGGCGGCGTGTTGCAGCGTGTCGGGCACACCGAAGCCGCGGTTGACCTGGCCCGCTTCGCCGGGCTCTATCCGGCGGGCGTGATCTGCGAGATCCTCAACGACGATGGCACCACCGCCAGGCGGCCGCAGCTCGAGGCGTACTGCCGCGAGCACGGCATCACCTTCATCACGGTCGCCCAGCTCGTCGCGCATCGCCTCAAGCACGAGCGGCTGGTGCATCGCGTCGCCGAGGCGCGGCTCCCGACCGATTACGGCGAGTGGCGCATCGTCGGCTATCGCAACGACGTCGATCAGCACGAGCACGTCGCGATCGCGTACGGCGACATGGGCGATGGCGAGGGCGTGCTCGTGCGCATGCACTCCAAGTGCCTGACGGGCGATGTCTTCCATTCGCAGCGCTGCGACTGTGGCTGGCAGCTCCACACGGCGATGCAGATGATCCAGGCCGAGGGGCGTGGCGTGATCGTCTATCTCGACCAGGAGGGGCGGGGCATCGGCCTGCTGAACAAGCTCAAGGCCTACGAGCTCCAGGACTGCGGCGCCGATACCGTCGAGGCCAACGAGCAGCTCGGCTTCAAGCCCGATCTGCGCAACTATGGCATTGGCGCACAGATCCTTCTCGATCTCGGGCTCCGGTCGATTCGGGTGCTGACGAACAACCCGCGCAAGCTGGTCGGGCTCGAGGGGTATGGGCTGCGCCATGTAGAAGGCGTTCGCATCATCGCGCCGACGCACGCCGAGAACGCCGAATACATGCGAACCAAGCATGCCAAGCTGGGTCACCTGATCTCCCTCTAATGGCCGACTTCACCGGAACTGCGAGCGGACAGGGGCGGCGCCTCTGCGTCGTCACCAGCCGCTTCAATGAAGCGATCACCCGTCGGCTGACGGACGGCGCGCTCGACGCGCTCGTCAGGCACGGCGTGGCGGCGGACGACATCGACACCGTCGGCGTGCCCGGCGCGTGGGAGCTCGCGACCGCCGTTCGCCGCGCCTGTGCCACCGGCCGCTACGATGCGGTCGTCGCATTGGGCGCCGTGATTCGTGGCGAGACACCGCACTTCGACTTCGTCGCCGCGGAGACGTCGCGTGCGCTGCAGCAGGCCTCGGCCGACTACGACGTCCCCGTCGGATTCGGCCTCCTCACCACCGACGATTTCGCGCAGGCGGATGCGCGCGCCGGTGGGGCGCATGGCAACAAGGGGTGGGATGCCGCGCTCGCCGCGCTCGAGATGATCGACCTGCTCGATCAGCTCGATGCGGCCGACGCGGCGGACGACGACGGGTTCGATGACCTCGAGGAGCCGATCGATGCTCCCGTCACCCTCCGCCGCGCGCCTCGCGCCGAGCCGGGAGGTGCGCATGGCCGAGGCACGGATTGAGACTCGCGCCCGCGCGCGGGCGTTGCAGGCTCTCTACGCCTGGGACATGCGCGGCACCGACCTCGGGCGCGTCGCGGCGCAGGTCTGGGACGACCTCGCCGTCTCGGCCGAGGAGCGCAAGCTCGCCGGCATGCTCGTCAGGCGCGTGCAGTCCGACGGCACGGCGATCGACGCGGAAATCTCCGCCGTCACGGCCAACTGGCGCCTCGAGCGCCTCGGCGCGGTCGAGCGGTCGGTGCTCCGGCTGGCCGCGGCCGAACTGACGAACGGCGAGACACCGCCGCGCGTTGTCATTCAGGAAGCCGTGCGGCTCGCCGAACGCTTCGGGTCAGAGAAGAGCGCACGCTTCGTGAACGGCGTCCTCGATGCGCTCGCGCGGCGCATGGGCCGGCTCTGAGCATCGCCGCGCGCGGTCCGATGCGGATACTCGTGGTCAACTGGCAGGACCGCGAGAATCCGCAGGCCGGTGGCGCCGAGATTCATCTGCACGAGATCTTTGGCCGCCTCGCGGACGGGGGCGACGACGTCCGCCTCCTCTGCGGCGGCTGGCCCGGCGCGCCCGCCGCGCCCACGCTCGACGGCATCCGCGTGACCCGCGTCGGGACGCGCTACACCTTCCCGTTCGTCGCGCGCCGCGCCTATCGCCGCCTGACGACACGCTGGACCCCCGACGTGGTCGTCGAGGACATCAACAAGGTGCCGCTGTTTACCCCGCGATGGGGTGCACGGCGGGTGGTCGCGCTCGTTCCGCACCTGTTCGGCGGCACGGTCTTTCAGGAAGCACCATTGCCGCTCGCGGCGGCCGTCTGGGCCGCCGAACGCCCCCTGGCGTGGGCGTATCGCAACATTCCCTTCCAGGCGATCAGCGCGAGCACCGCCGACGATCTCGCCGGACGCGGCGTGCCCGCGGCCAGCATCCGGGTGATCTATCCGGGCATCGACACCGTGCGGTACACGCCGCTTGCGGGTAGCCGCGCCGACGCGCCACTCTTCGTCTACCTCGGCCGGCTCAAGAAGTACAAGGGAGTCGAGCTGGTGATTCGCGCTTTTGCGCGGCTGCGGCATCCCACGGCGCGGCTGCTCATCGCCGGGGGAGGGGATCATCGCCCGGTCCTCGAATCGCTCGCGCGTTCGCTTGACCTCGGCGATCGCGCGGAGTTTCTTGGGTTCATCAGCGAGGAACAGAAGCTGACACTGCTGCGACGCGCCTGGGCGCTCGTCTTCGCCTCGCCGAAGGAAGGGTGGGGTATCACGAATCTGGAGGCCGCCGCGTGCGGAACCCCGGTGGTGGCCTCCAACTCGCCGGGACTGCGCGAGTCGGTGCGGCACGGCGAAACGGGCTACCTGGTGCCCCACGGCGACATCACCGCCCTGGCCGGCGCCATGGGGCGCCTCGCCGAGGATCTGTCGCTGGTGGACCGGCTCGGGCTTCGCGCGCGTGCCTATGCCGCGACCTTTACCTGGGAACGCGCGGCGGCCGATACGCGAGCGCACCTCGAGCACGTCGTGCACGGAGGGTAGGACGAGTGGAGATCAGCTTCCCGGCGCATCGCGCCGTGGTGTTCCCGGAACCGCGCGCGAGGACGAACGTCGCGCGCGACGCACGACTCGGAATCGCGCCCGCGCGTGCGGTCGCGCGCCGCGCTTCACCGGCCACGCGGGCACACCGTCCCCGTCGTCAGGCTCGCCCTCGTTCCGTGAACGCGTGACTCCTCGTCTGACGGTCGCCCACCTGCTGGAACGCATGGGCGAGACGCTCGAACTCGAGCAGGTCGGGATCCCCTGTTCCCTCGAACGGGAGATCGAGACGGCCGAGGCGGCGAGCCCCGGACTCGTGCTCGCCGGGTTCGTGAGCCGCTTTCCGAGCGAGCGGCTACAGGTCTTCGGCGAGACGGAGATCCGATATCTCGAGGCGCTCCCCGCGGAACAGCGGCGGGCAAATCTGGAACGGTACTTCGGCTATGCGATGCCCTGCGTCTTCGTCGCAAAGTCGCAGGATCTGCCCCAGGAACTGGTCGAGATTGCCGGGCGCGCGGGGGTTCCGCTGCTGCGGTCGCGCCTCAAGACGGCGGAGTTCTATCGGCGGCTGAAGCCCTTCCTGCAGGAGGAGTTCGCCCCCACGACGACGCTGCACGGCTCATTCGCCGACATCTATGGCGTCGGGTTATTCTTTACCGGTCCGAGCGGCATCGGCAAGTCGGAGTGCGTGCTCGATCTGGTCGAGCGCGGACATCGGCTGGTGGCTGACGATCTGCTGATTCTCAAGCGCCGCGGTGCCGACATCCT
>JBBQHX010000102.1:0-11968 GCA_038324385.1 Gemmatimonadales bacterium
AGCACCAGGGACAACGCCGGATTCGCCGCCCGGCGCCAATCGCGAACCTTTGGCGTCCGACCGGCGTTGATCCCGCGTGTGGCCGCACGCGCCGCACGCCGCGCCGCACACGATGTACGGGGCGGAAGCTGGTTGGTTTCACCCTGGCGACGGCACGGAAACGGTGTGGCGGGGCCCGCGCCGCGCCGGCGAAGGGTTGGCTGGCTCATCCGTGCCCGCGGCGGGTACTACCCTTGCGAATAGTCATGGCAGCAGACGCCGCGGCGGCGTTGCCGGGATCCCGGTGAAAGCCGAACCCTCTCGACCGGAGGAGGTCCAGATGCCCCAGTTCCAGTTCGCGCTTACCAGTGTCAACCTGGTCCGGGAAGCTGGCGTCGTGCAGAGCGAGTCATTCACCGATGCGCTCGACGCGATCGACCAGAACTGCATGCTCACCGAAGGCGACACCCTCGAGATCGGCGTCCCGGGCTTCCCGCCGGCCCGATTCGAACGCATCGCCGCTCTCAGCGGGCCGGGTCAGGCCTGGCGATCGTCGGGGTTGCTCGCCGCCTGAGCGCCCGACGGCACCGCGATGACGACCGCCCTCCGCGCGTGCGGAGGGCGGTCGTCGTGCATCTACGCCCCGCCGTCGCGCTCGGCGGCTCCAGATCAGCGCAGCGCGCCCTCGCGCGTCGGCCGCTGGCGCCCGCGGGCGTCCACCGGCCAGCTCGTCTCGACGACCTCGTTGCGGGCGCCGTAGATCGTGTCGGCGAGATGGACGGCGATGCAGACGTGGTTGGGGACGATGCGGACCTGCTCGCCGACATGGGGCTTCCAGCTCGACGCACTCAGATCCAGCACTCCGTGTTCCTCCGACATCCGCCCGACGATCACCTCGGGGTGGTCGAGCAGCGCGCCCCATCCCGCATCACCGCGGTTCAGGGGTTCGCGGCCGAGTGATTTGGTACCCGCGTCGATCACGGCCTGGCCGGGGACCGAGGTGCTGACGACGGTGGCCAGCACGGTGAGTGCGCAGTCTTCCCAGGCGCAGGCATCGAAACCCACCGTTGTGCGGTCGTTGTAGACGTACGTGCCGGGGCGTACCTCGGTGATGCCGGGCACTTCGTGCATGCGGAACCCCGCCGGCGTCGAGCCGCCGCTGACTACAGGCGGCTCCATCCCGCCTGACACGAGCGTTTCCAGAAAGGGCGCGAGGTCATCGCCGAGCCTGACGAGGCCGGGCCCCTGTTCGTGTCGGGGTGCGCGGATGTGCCCCGGATAGAAGGCGAGGCCGCGAAAGCGCAGCCACTCGTCGTCGGCGGCGCGTGCGGCAAGGGCAAGCGCTTCCTCCGGATGCTGCACGCCGATTCGGTGCATGCCGAGGTCCGCCTCCACGTAGACGCCGACCACGCGTGAGGCGGCGCGCGCCGCCTCGCTGAGGCGGCGCAGCGCATCGACCGAGTCGAGGCCGACCGTCAGGCGCACGTGGTCCGGCAGCGCCATCACGCGGCGCAGCTTGGGCAGGGAGACCGGCGGATGCATCAGGACGAGGTCGTCGGCCAGCTCGCTCATCACCTCGAGCTCGCGCGGCGTCGCGCAGGTCAGCCCCGTCGCGCCGAGGCGGAGCTGTTCGGCCGCGATCCGATGCGCCTTGTGCGTCTTGACGTGCGGCCGCAGCTGCAGTCCGTGCATGGCGCAGTAGGCGGCCATGCGATCGAGGTTCTGCGCGAGTACGTCGAGGTCGACGACGAGCGCGGGGGTTTCGAGATCGGAGAGGTACTGGGGCATCGGGCGGCGCGACGGGGGCAGGGCGGGAGCGGCGGCGGTGGCGCGGGGGGCGGGGGCGGGGGCGGGCACCACGCGTTCGGATCATCCTAACCGGCGGACGCCCGCGCGTCGCGCTACCCCAGCGCGGCCAGCACCGCCCGCCCGCCCAGCACCGCCGTCAGCACCACCACCGCCAGCCCGATCGTGTTGGCCTTCCACCCGTTCGCTGCCTCGCCGAGGAGGCGGCGGTCGTTCATGACGGCGAGCAGGAAGAGCGCGACCAGCGGCAGCAGCAACCCGTTGGCGGCCTGGGCGAAGAGGATCGCCGGCACCGGCCGCACGCCGGCCGTCGCGAAGGCCACGCCGGTGAGCAGCACCGCAAGCCAGGTCGCGCGCAGGCGCGGGTCGCGCAGGTCGGTGGGCCAGCCGAGCGCGCCGCCAAGCGCGTAGGCCGCGGCGAGCGGGGCGGTGATTGCCGAAGTTACCCCCGCGGCGAGCAGTCCGATGGCGAACAGCGCCGTCGCCCACTGGCCGAGGATCGGCGTCAGGCGCACCGCCATCTCCCCCGCCGACTGCGGCGCCTCGCCCCCGCCGAGAGCGCTCCCGGCGGCCGCGGTGACCACGACCGCCATCGAGACGATGCCGCCGAGGCCGATCGCGACCACCAGATCGGCACGCGCATCGAGCAGCCGGCGGCCGGCGGCGAACCGCTCACGCGCCGCGTCGGCGTGGAGAAAGAGGTTGTACGGGACGATCGTCGTGCCGACCAGGCCGAGGACGACCACCGCCCCGCCGGCGGGCACCGACGGGGTGAGGAGGCCGGCGAGGATGGCCGCCGGGTCGCCGGCGACGCGAATCGCCGTGGCGATGAACGCTCCGCTCATGACCAGCACGAGCACGACCAGCGCTCGCTCGATCACGCGGTAGCGGCCGGTCCAGAGCAGCACGCCCGCCACCACGGCGATCCCGGCCGACCAGACGCGGACATCTCCCCCCGCAATCACCTCGGCGCCCAGCGCCGCGCCGAGCAGGTTCCCCGTCTCGTAGGCGGCGTTGCCGAGCACGATCGCCGACGCGACGAGGAGCGCCGCCGAGGCGCGGATCCACGGTGTGTCGAATCGCTGACGGAGGGCGGCACCCAGCCCCATGCCGCCCACCACGCCGAGGCGAGCCGCCATCTCCTGCAGGGCGATGGTGCCGATGGTGGCGAAGACGAGCGCCCAGAGCAGAGCATAGCCGAAGCGTACGCCGGCGAGCGTGCAGGTGGTCACGGTCCCCGGGCCGATGAACGCCGCCGCCACCACCGCGCCCGGTCCGATCGTCGGCATGCTGCGGCGGCGCGACGGCCCGACGCCGGGCGGCCCGGGGGGCGGGCCCTGGAGGGCGGGGGTGGGGGCGGGTGGCAGCGGTCTCGGTCCAGGTCGGGGTGGCACGGCGCGTGGCGGGACGGAGCCCTCCCGTCCCCGTGGGAACTCGGTCCCGTGGGAACCCGGCCCCGCGCGCGCCGTATAACATCGTCGCCCGTCGCCCGGGTGGCTACCTTATACTCCGTGCTCCGCCACCGCCTGTTCCGAGTCCCCAGTCCTCCGATCGATGCTTCGTCGCCGCCTGCTGCTGCTGCTCGCCCTCCCCGTCGCCCTCGCCGGCTGTGACCTCGGCTCCGGTCCTGGATTCGAGGGGAACATCACCGGCCCGCCCGAGAGCATCGATTACGCCGCCAGCGTCGGTGTCGATCTCTCGCGGATGACGCGCACCGCGAGCGGCCTCTATATCGAGAACATCGTCGTCGGCGGCGGCGCGCTGGCCGTCGACAGCGGAACGGCGGTGGTGCGCTACACCGGCCGCCTCACCAACGGCCGCCAGTTCGACGCCGGCCAGCTCTCGGCCGTGCTGGATGGCAACTCGCTCATCGCCGGCTTCAACGAAGGCGTGATCGGCATGCGCGTCGGCGGCAAGCGCAAGCTCGTGATCCCTCCCTCACTCGGCTACGGCAGCGACGGACAGGGAGCGATCATCCCGGGCAACGCGACGCTCGTGTTCGACATCGAACTGCTCGCGGCGACTCCGCCTGCGGCGCGGTAGGGGATAGGAGACAGAAGGGCAGAAGGGCAGAAGGGCAGAAGGGCAGAAGGGCAGAAGGGCAGAAGGGCAGAAGGGCAGAAGACAGAAGGGCCGTTCTATGTCATCCCGCAGGAGGGAGCGTAGCGACCGAGTGTCGGGATGGGCTTTCACTACCCATTGGCCGGCAATGGCGAGGGAGAGCCCGTCCCGACACTCGCGCCTGACGGCGCTCCTGCGGGATGACAACTGTCGTTCGCGCCTGACGGCGCCCCTGCGGGATGACATCTGGCCTTCACCACCCCGCAGCCAGCAATTGGCGAGAGAGAGCCCGTCCCGACACTCGCGCCTGACGGCGCTCCTGCGGGATGACAACTGTCGTCCGCGCCTGACGGCGCTCCTGCGGGATGACAACTGTCGTTCGCGCCTGACGGCGCGCCTGCGGGATGACAACGGTCGTCCGCGCCTGACGGCGCTCCTGGGGTCGACACTCTCACCTCAAGTTTCTGTCTTCTGTCTTCTGTCCTCCGTCGTTCAAAACGCAATCCCATCCACGCCCACCATGCTCAGGCCGAGCAGGAGGGCCAGTTTGGTGGCGGGGAGGGCGGTCGAGGCGAGGGCCCACTCGGTGAGGGTGTGCTGGTCGCCGCCGCGGCCGCGGCCGATCGCGATGGCGGGGATGCCGCGCACGACGGCGGCGTTGGCGTCGGTGGAGCCGCTGGCGAGTGCGGGCTCGGGGCCGAGCCGGATGCCAACGTGTTCGTGCACCGCGATCGCCGTCTCGACCAGCGGGTGGTGGCGGCGGTCGGCGAGCATTTCCTCCGTGCCGCCGGCCCCGTTGCGCAGCTCCACTTCCTTGCGCCAGCCTACCCGGTGCGCCTCCGCTGCGTGGGCGACGCGCGCCTCGATCTCGCGGTCGAGCGAATCGAGCAGCACCGGGTTGACCGAGCGGAGGTCCATCGTGAACGAGGCTTCCTCCGTGATGGCGTTGAAGATCTTCCCGCCGTCGATCATTCCGACGTTGTAGACCGCGCCGCCCTGGCCGAAGGGGATCTCCAGCTCATAGATCGAGCGGACGGCGTCGGAGAGAGCGCGCACCGGGTGCGGCTTGCCTGCCGACAGGTTCGTGTGCGAACCAGGCCCGGTGAAGACGTAGCGCGTCCAGTAGATCCCGAGTGCGCCGTAGTTCACTGATCCGAGGCCGCCGTCGAGCGCGACGAGCAGATCGGGCGCCCGCTCGGCGTGCTCGAGCCAGTACTCCATGCCGCGCAGGCCGAGTTCCTCCTGCGCCGTGGCGACGAAGACGATGTCGCCCTTCGTTTGCACCTTCGCCGCGTTGAGCGCGCGGACGATTGCGAGCATGTTGGCGACCGAGGCGCTGTTGTCGAAGATGCCGGGGGCGCGCAGTGTGTCGCCGGAGCGGCGGACGGTGACGTCGGTGTCGATCGGGTGGACGGTGTCCATGTGCGCGGCAAAGACGAGCACCGGGCCTCCGCCGCTACCGCGCCGCACGGCGGTCACGTTGCCGATCGAGTCGACGGTGGCCGTGAGTCCCTCGCGCTCGAGTTGCTCCTTGATATACGCCGCGCGTCGTTCCTCGTGGCGTGAGGTGCCGGGGATCTCGGTGATGCGGATCCATTCGGCGACCTGCTGATCGAACGAGCGTTCGACGTGCGCGAGCGCGGCACGGACGGCCGGGTCTTCGGTGATGCGGGGGGAGAACTGGCTGGCGGTGGGCGCCGGCGGCGCCTGCTGCGCTCCGGCCGGCGACCCGACGACGAGGGCCGCGAAGGCAGCGAGAGCGAACGTGCGGGTGCGAGGCATGGGCGGGGAGATCGAGGGAAACGCGCGATCGGACGCTCCTGTAGCGTAAGCGCGGCGCGGCGCTCCCCGCACCCCAATGGGGCCCGGGAACACGCCGTTGGACGATTTCCCCTTTCCCTCGCGCGGCGGCGGACGCATCGTAGGGCGTGATCGCCGGCCCGGTGGCAGCGCCGCCGGGTCGGGCCGGACCGTCCGGGCACGCGATGCAGCGTCAGGCGGCCGTGAAGCGGTGACCCCGACGGCTGCCCGCCGCGTGTCGCGGGGAGCCGGGAGAAATGCATGGCACGGAAGCCACGTTCGCCCCGCCCGCCCGCCGAACCGCCCGAGCGGCCGGCCAGGTCCGAGGGAGCGCGCCGGCCGATTCCGTTCGACCCGGCGAAGCTCGCGCGGAGCACGATCGCACTACCGCTGCTCGAGCTGCTGCACGCGGAGGATGAACGGGTGCGCGCGGGCGGGGAGACGCGCGCGCTGCACAAGGTGATCATCGATCTGAACCTCGAGTTCCGCGGCGGGCGCGATGCCGCGCGTCGTGAGGTGCTCACGTTGATCGCCCAGGTGGTCGCCTCGACCGGTGCGGGGGACGTGCCTGACGCGGTGAACGTCCCGAAGACGCGCTATAGTCATCAGTACATCTTCGCCCGCCTATCGGGGCCGGCGATCCGCGAAATCGTGCGGCTCGACGAGGCCGATCGCCCGCGCGTCGTCGACGGCTCGTCGGATGCGCCGCCGCCGGAGAACACGTGGCGCGCTGTCTATCGCATCTGGCCCGACTTCGAGGTGCGGGCGCAGCTCTACAAGAGCCTCGCGACGGTGAAGGCCGACGCCGCACGCGTCGCGTTCACGGCAATGGGCGACAACATCGTCTGGGCGGTGGTGGATTCGGGGATCGTGGGAACGCATCCGCACTTCGCACGGCACCACAATCTGGACGTGAAGAGCCCGCTCGCGCACATGGACTTCACGGGACAGAACGCCCCGCTCACCGATCCGTTCGGCCATGGCACGCACGTCGCGGGGATCATCGCCGGCGAGTGGCGCACCGATGGCCCGACGGAGCCCGGCGCCGCGCCGCCGCGCTCGATCCGCGCCGTCGCGCACCGGATCGACCAGAACAACCAGCCGGTGCTCGACCGCGTCGATCTCGACACTATCTCAGGCATCGCGCCGCGCGCGCGTCTGCTCAGCCTGCGCGTGCTGGACGAGAACGGCCGCGGCGATGCGAGCAGCCTGATCGCGGCCATCGAGTACGTGCAGGAACTCAACGGCTACGGCCGCCGGCTGATCGTGCACGGAATGAACCTGAGCGTCGGCTACGACTTCGAACCGGAGTGGTTCGCGTGTGGCCAGAGCCCGCTCTGCGTCGAGGTCGATCGGCTCGTGCGCAGCGGGGTGTCGGTGGTGGCGGCGGCGGGGAACACGGGCTACGGGTGGCTGCAGAGCCAGTTCCGCGGCACGGTGCCGTCCGGGCTCCCCCTAACGATCAACGATCCAGGCAACGCCGAACTCGCGATCACGGTCGGATCGGCGCACCGCGAGATGCCGCACATCTATGGCGTCTCCTACTTCTCGTCCAAGGGCCCGACCGGCGATGGACGGCCGAAGCCGGACCTCGTCGCGCCGGGCGAGAAGGTGGTCTCGTGCGCGGCCGGCAAGCACTCAGCCCCCGGGCCTGACGGGAGCATCCCGGACTACATCGAACAGAGCGGCACCAGCATGGCCGCCCCCCACGTCTCAGGCGTCGTCGCCGCCTTTCTCTCCGTCCGGCGCGAGTTCATCGGACACCCCGAACAGGTCAAACGCATCTTCTGCGACACCGCCACCGACCTCCGCCGCGACCGCTACTTCCAGGGCGCGGGCATGGTGGATCTGATGCGGGCGATCCAGTCGATATGAGGACAACGGCTAGGGGAACTGCGGCTGTGGGCTATGGGCTGTGGGCCTTGGGCCTGGAGGGAGAGTGTCATCCCGCAGGAGCCAACTTCCGTGCGACTGTCATCCCGCAGGAGCGAGCGTAGCGAGCGAGTGTCGTCCCGCAGGAGCCACATTACGTGAGAATGTCATCCCGCAGGAGCGAGCGTAGCGAGCGAGTGTCGGGATGGGCTCTCACTACTCACTGGCTGGCTATGGGCGAGGGAGAGCCCGTTCCCGACAGTCGTGCCTGACGGCGCTCCCGCGGGATGACAAGTCTTCCCCCCGGGTCTTCTGTCGTCTGTCATCTGTCTTCTGTCTCCTGTTTCCTGCCCTACCACCTTCCCACCCCGGAGCAACCATGCAGCAGGTAGCCGGCTTTCCCTATTTCGAGCTGGAATTCGATCGGCACGGAGCGCCGCACGAGGCCGCGGCGGCCGACGCACTCGTGCAGCACGTGACCGATGCGGGCGTCACCGACCTGATCATGCTCTCGCACGGTTGGAACAACGACATGGCCGAGGCGCGGACACTGTACGCGACGCTGCTCACGAGCATGGCCGCGCGGATCGCGGCGGCGGCGCCCGGATCGCCGCTGCAGAAGAGTCTCGTGCAGCGCCGGTTCGCCGTGATGGCGGTGCTCTGGCCGTCCAAGAAGTTCGCCGATCGCGATCTGATCCCCACCGGTGCCGCCAGCCTCGGCGGCGGCGACGAGCTCGCGCTCGTCGAGCAGCTCGAGACGCTGGCCGACACCGCCGATTCGCCCGAGGATGCGGCGGTGGTCGCCCGCGCCCGGGCGCTCATCCCGAAACTCGAGCAGGATGCGGCGGCGCGGCGCGATTTCGTCGCCTGCGTGCGATCACTGCTCGAGGACGACGCGGTGGCCGCCGGGCCGCCTGACGCCAACGGGATCACTGATCCGGCCAGCCCGCAGGACACGGCGGCCGAGCTGAACGCCGATCAGGCGCTGTTCGACGAGGACGGCGACGCACTGCTCCGGCGGCTCGGCCGGCCGGCCTTTGAAGCGCCCGTGTCGTCAGGCGGCGGGGCGTCCGGTGGGGCGGCGGGAGGTGCGTCAGGTGGGGCCGCGGGCGGCTGGGCACCGCCGTCGTCAGGCGGCGGGATGGAAGGGCAGGCGGCCGGGATCGGCTCCTTCTTCAGCGGGGCGCGGACGGGGGCGCGCAACCTCCTCAACTACGGCACCTACTACAAGATGAAGGGACGCGCGGGCACGGTCGGCGCCGGGGGCGTCCACGACGTGCTGCGCCGCGTGCGCGCGGCCGCTCCGAACATCAGGCTGCATCTGGTGGGGCACAGCTTCGGCGGACGCCTGGTCGCCTCCTGCGCAGCCGCCGAACGGGCCGATCGGCCGCCGCTGGTCATCGATTCGCTCTCGCTGCTGCAGGCGGCGTTCTCGCACCACGCCTTCGCGTCGCGCTTCGATGGCAATCGCGACGGGGCCTTCCGCGCCCTGGTCACCGACGGGCGCGTGCGCGGACCGGTGATCATCACGCACACCGTCAACGACAAGGCCGTCGGCGTCGCCTATCCGCTGGCGTCGATGCTCGCGCGTCAGGATGCAGCCGGCGTCGGCGACGAGAGCAGTCGCTGGGGCGGCATGGGACGCAACGGCGCCGTCAAGACGCCGGAAGCCGTCGCGGGCGAACTGCTCGGCGTCGACGACACGTACACCTTCACGAGCGGGCGCATCCACAATCTCCGCGCCGATCGGTTCGTCCGCGATCATGGCGACGTCGCGGGGGGTGAGGTCGCGCACGGGATCCTCGCCGCGATCGCCAGCGTTTCCTGACGGAACGCGGGTGAGGCGCGCGGGGAGCAGGGCGCGGGCCCGTATTGGCGGCGCCCAGTCCCGACCACCGAAGCCGGCGCGCATATTCCGGCGTTCGTGTCGCTCCCGACCCGCTCGTCACCCACGCTCCGGATCATCCGATGGACCGTCGTCCCGCCGTTCGCCGGCTCGCCGTTCTCCTTGGCGTCGCCACGCTGCCCGTCGCCGCTCCCGCGTGGGCGCAGCAGGGTGTCGCGCCGCCGGGGCGCGTCTACACCGTCACCGCGCCGGCACCGGACGGCTTCGATCGTGAGCGGGCAGCGGCCGAGACGCGGGCGCATCTCGATCGGCTGATCGGGTTGGACACGCAGAATCCGCCGGGGAATGAGCTGATTGCCGCGCAGTATCTGGAGTCCGTCTTCCGCCAGATTCCGGGCGTGGAGACGCACGTGCTGGTCGCCGAACCGGGGCGGGCCAACTTCATCGCGCGGCTGCGGGCCACGCGGCCGACCGGGCGGCCGGTGATCGTGATGGGGCACATGGACGTGGTCGGAGCCGACCCCGCCCGCTGGAGCACGCCGCCGTTCACGGCGACCGAGCGCAACGGCTACCTGTACGGCCGCGGCGCGATGGACGACAAGGGGATGCTCGCGGCGGCGACGGCGGCGATGGCGCAGCTCGCCGAACGGCGCGACAGCCTGACGCGGGACGTCATCTTCGTCGGTACGGCGGGGGAGGAAGGCGGCCCGCCCGTCGGCATCGACTGGCTGCTGGAGAACCACCGCGACCTGCTCGGCGACGCCGAGTTCGCGCTCAACGAGGGCGGTCGCATCCGCGTGCGCGACAACGCCGTGTATGCCGTCAACGTGCAGACGACGGAGAAGCTCAGCTACACGGTCACCGCACTGGCCAGCGGGCCGAGCGGTCATGGGTC
Organism: Gemmatimonadales bacterium; assembly: GCA_038324385.1. Taxonomy (GTDB): domain Bacteria; phylum Gemmatimonadota; class Gemmatimonadetes; order Gemmatimonadales; family Gemmatimonadaceae; genus JBBQHX01. Next base: position 10,260 of record JBBQHX010000102.1, read on the forward strand.
GGTGCCGATTCCCGGCAATGCACTCGGCGCCCTCACCCGTGCGGCCGCGCGCGTGCACGACTGGCGCGCGCCGGCGCGGCTCAACAGCACCACGCGTCTGTACTTCGAGCGACTGGCGGCGGTCGAGCCTGACGTCGAACTGCGCGCGGCGATGCGGGCGATCAGCGCCCCCGGTGCCGACTCCGCGGCAATCGCCAGCGCGGCCGCGGTGCTCTCGCGCGAGCCGCTGCATAACGCCGTGCTGCGCCCCGCGGCCTCGCTGACGATGATCCGCGGCGGATTCCGCTCCAACGTCATCCCGTCGGACGGCACCGCCACCTTCAATCTGCGCGTGCTGCCTGGCGACGACGTGACCCGCGTGGTGGCCGAGATGCAGGCGGCGGGCGCGGAGGAGCAGGTGCGGTTTACACTCGACGGCGATCCGCGTGAGGCGCCGCCGGCGTCGCCGGTGACCTCGGCGCTCTTCCGCGCGATGGAGCGCGCCGCGACGACCATGGTGCCGACCGTGACGGTGATCCCGTTCATGTCCACCGGTGCCACCGACGGCGCGGCGCTCCGCGAGGCGGGGATCCCGACCTACGGCATTCTCCCCTTCCCGTTGCTGATGGAGGACGAGCTGCGCATGCACGGGGATGAGGAACGCGTCCCCGTCGCCGCCCTGCTCTGGGCGTCGGAGTTCCTCGACCGCACGCTGCATGGCGTGACCCGGTGACCGTGCGCGAGCTCCGCGGTCGCCCCGCCTGACGATGGGTCCACCGCGCCATCGATCGCTGTTCGGGGGAGTCGTGGGCGCGCTCGGCGTGCTGGCCGCGATCTGGGCGATCCCGGCGGCGCTGCTCGCGCCCGTCACGCCCGGCGGCCTGCTCACCCTGGCGGTGATCGCGCTCGCGATCACCCCGCTGCCGCTGCTGCTCGTCGTGCGGTCGCGGCTGCGCGGCTGGTACCCGGGGCGCTGGTTCCGGCTGCTCGTGCTGCGCCCGTTCTGGTACGCGCAACTGGGCGTGCTGCTGCTGCCCATCGGCGCCGTGCTTGGCCTGCTCTTCGGGGTGCTGATCGGACGCCCGGTGGATGGCGGCCGGTTGGGGATGGCGACCATCCTCGTCGTCTTCGCCATCGCGGCGGTGTTCGGCTACGTCGGCAGCCGGCGGCTGCGTACGATGCGGGTCGTCGCGAGCTGGCCCGACCTGCCTGACGCGTTCGACGGCTTCACGATCGCCCAGCTCACCGATCTACACGTCGGTCCGCAGACGTCGCGCGGCTTCATGCGCGACGTCGCGGATCGCACGCGGGCTCTCGATGCCGACCTCATCGCCGTCACCGGTGACCTGATCGACGACTTCGATGAGGACATCCGGATCTATGCGGAGGCGTTCGGCGACCTCGCGGCCCCGGACGGTGTTTTCGTCATCCCCGGCAACCACGACGTCTACGCCAACTGGCCGAGAGTGCGCGCGCGCCTGCAGGCGCTCCCGCTCACGATCCTCGTCAACGACGTCGTGCTCATCGAGCGTGCCGGGGCACGGCTGGCGATCATCGGCACCGGCGATCCGGCCGGGAATCCGTGGGGACCCGATACGGCGGCGCCGCGCGTCGACGATGCGGTGGCCGCCGTCCCGGACGGAGCGTTCCCGATCGCGCTCGCCCACAACCCGGCGCTCTGGCCCTCGCTCGCCAATCATGACGTGCGCCTCACGCTGAGCGGGCACACG
>JBBQHX010000103.1:0-11688 GCA_038324385.1 Gemmatimonadales bacterium
ATCCGATCCAGGTCCTCGAACCCCGCCAGCACATCCCGCCCCTTCGACCCATCCGGCGGCCCGAGGATCCCCGCGTTATGCAACTGATCGATGATCCGCGCCGCGCGGCCATACCCCACCTTGAGCCGCCGTTGCAGCAGCGACGTCGAGCCCTGCTGGTACTGAATCACGATCTCGGCCGCGTCGCGGAACAGCTTGTCGCGCTCCTCCGTATCGCCGTCGTCCTCGTCAGGCCCCGCCAGCTCCGCCGCCTCACGCTGGCGGATCTGCTCGAGGATGTCGGGTTCGAGTAGCGCCGGATCCTCGTAGTTCAGGCCGCGCGCCGCCAGTTCGGCGCGGTCGCGCTCGCGGGCTGCTTCGTACCACCCCATCAGCCGCTCCGTCTCCTCCGTGCTGATGTAGGCGCCCTGCAGCCGGTTCGGCTCGGACTTGCCCGGTGGGATGAACAGCATGTCGCCATTGCCTAACAGCGACTCGGCGCCCATGCCGTCCAGAATCGTGCGGCTGTCGATCTGCGATGCGACACGGAAGGCGATCCGGCTCGGAAAGTTCGCCTTGATGAGCCCCGTGATCACGTTCACGCTGGGTCGCTGCGTCGCCAGAATGAGGTGGATGCCGATCGCGCGCGCCTTCTGCGCCAGCATCGCCAGCGGCGTCTCGACCTCCCCCTGCACGGTCATCATGAGATCGGCCAGCTCATCGATGATCACCACGATGTACGGCAGGATGCCGCCCGTGTACGTGCGATCCTCGAAGGCGACGTCGGGCCGCGGCGGCGTCTTCAGCGGCAGCTCGTCCTGCACGCGCTTGTTGAAGTCCTGCAAGTTGCGGCAGCCGTTCGCGGCGAGCAGCGCATAGCGCTCCTGCATCTCCATCACTGCCCACTTGAGAATCGCGGCGGCGTCGCGGTTGTCGGTGATCACCTTGTGCCGCAGGTGCGGCAGCACGTTGTAGATCGACAGTTCGACCATCTTCGGGTCGACCATCAGGAATCGCAGCGTTCGCGGCGTGTGGCGGTAGATCAGGCTCGTCACGATGGTGTTCACGCACACCGATTTGCCCGAGCCCGTCGCGCCGGCGATCAGGAGGTGCGGCATCTTCGCGAGGTCGGCGACGACGGGCTGCCCTTCGAGATCCTTGCCCAGGGCGATCGGCAGCGCGGCCCGGGCCTGCTTGAACGCGGGCGAGTCGATCAGCTCGCGGAAAAAGACCATCTCCGGATTCGGATTCGGCACCTCGACGCCCACCGCACCCTTCCCCGGAATCGGCGCGACGATCCGGATGCTCTGCGCCCGCATCGCCAGCGCCAGATCGTCCGAGAGGGTCGCGATCTGGCGGACCTTGACGCCGGCCGCCGGCGCAACCTCGAACTGGGTCACCACGGGGCCGGTCGTCCAGCCGACCAGTTCCCCATCGACCTTGAAGGTGCGCAGCGCGTCCATCAGCTTCGCCCCCATCGCCGAGAGCTCGCGCCGCGACTGCTCGACCGAGCGCTCGGGCGCTGCCGCGAGCATATCCGAGGGTGGCAGCGCCTCGCTCGCGTCGTCCGGAAGGTCCGCGGTCGATTCGATCTCCGCCGCGATGCGCGCTTCGCGTGAGGCGCCGCGGCTGGGGCGGGGGTCCCGCTCCTTCGCGGCATCCACCTCGGCGACCGCGACGACGTCCGGTTCGTCCCTGGACTTCCGCTTCCCGCGCCGCGGTGGCGCGTCCAGCTCCGCGTCAGGCGCGAGGGCGAGCTGCATCGCCGGCATCTCGTGCGGCGGGGGCTCGAGCGTCAGCGCGAGCGGGGTACTGCGCGCGCGGGCGAGCAGCGGACGCCGCGTGATCGCGGCACGAACCGGGTTCCACCCCAGCGTCAGGACGGCGAGCGCGCTCAGGGCCAGCGACACGAGGATCCATCCGCCCGCCATCCCGAACGCGCGCGCTACGTAAAAGGCGACCGCGCCGCCCCAGACGCCCGCCCACACGCTTGTGCTGATCTCCGCACCCGTGGCCAGCCCCAGCGCGACGGGCACGATCACCGCGAGGCCGGCGAGAAAGAGCAACCACGAGCGATCGGTCTCCGCCTCGAGGCGGCCGAGCAGGCGCAGGCCATGGACGGCGGCCGCGGCGGTGAGCAGCGCCGCCGCCGGAAGCCCGAATGCGCTCACCAGCCCCGACCGGAGACAGGCGCCCACCGGCCCAAAGAAACCCGCGTTCGCCATGCACGATCCGCCCGCGGGCACCCGCTCGATCGCGAGCGCGCCGCCGAGGAAGACGGCGAGCAGCAGCAGCGCCACGCCCAGCAGTTCCCGCTTCAACTCCGCACGCCCCACGGCTACTCCCGGTCCGATCCCAACTTCACAATCTGGCGATCGCGGTAGATCGGCACCACGGGGTACCGGTCGAGCTCCGCGCACAGCAGGAGGTCGTCTCCAAAGCCGGCCTCGGCCAGCGCCTGCCCGTGCGAACTGTCGTCGAACAGCCTCGCGAGCTGATCGCCGTACGCCCGCTCGATCTGGACCGCGGCGTGGGCCGCGTCGTTGAGCGTGACGTCCGAGAAACGGCGCGTCGCGTGCCTGACGAACCGCCCCGCGCACGCCGCGTCCTCGAGCGAGAACTGACGGTCCCGTCCGGCGCAGACGATCGCCACGTCGGTGCCGGCACGCACCGCCGTGCGCAGCAGTGCGACCACGACCGAGAAGTTGACGTAGGACGCGACCACGGTGTCACGGGCGCCCTGCACGGCCACCAGGGCACCCGTGCCGTTGCTGGTCGAGAAGAGCAGCGTGCGCCCATCCACCTGTTCGGCCGTGAACTCGGCCGGTGAGTTGCCGAGATCGAAGCCCGCCACGGGAAGCATCTTCCGTTCGCCGGCGAGCCGAACCTCACGACGCTCATAGGCCTTCGAGCGGGTGATCGCCTCCTCCACGCTGTCGAACGGGATGATCGTACGCGCGCCGTTGCTCAACGCGACCGCGATGGTCGTCGAGGCGCGCAACACGTCGATCACCGCGACGACCCGTCCGGCCGTATCGGCTGCGGTCAGCGCGCCGGCGCCAAAGTGGACGTCAAGGCGCACTCGGTTCCACCATCAACTCCTTCTCACGCTCGAGGAACTTCGTATCGACGTCGCCCGATTGGAACCGCGGATTTCTCATCACGCGGGCCAGAAACGGAATGGTCGTCGTCACGCCCTCGACGATGAAGCTCTCGAGCGCCATCTGCATGCGGCGCAGCGCTTCCTGCCGGTCGCGCCCCTGGACGATGAGCTTGGCCAGCAGCGAGTCGTAGTACGGCGGGACGGTGTAGCCGGTGTAGACGTGCGTGTCGAGCCTCACGCCGGGACCGCCGGGCGGATGAAAGACCTCGATGCGCCCGGGCGAGGGCTGGAAGTTGCGCGCGGGATCCTCGGCATTCACCCGGCACTCGATCACGTGCCCGCGCAGCGGGGGCACCTCGAGCACCGACAGGCGCTGGCCGGCCGCTACACGAATCTGCTCCTTCACGAGATCCACACCCGTGAGCATCTCCGTTACCGGATGCTCGACCTGGATGCGGGTGTTCATCTCCATGAAGTAATACGACCCGTCCTCGTCCAGCAGCATCTCGATGGTGCCCGCGCCGACGTAGTCGATCGACTTGGCGCCGCGCACGGCGGCGTCACCCATCCGCTGCCGCAGGTCAGGCGTCATTGCGGGACTCGGCGCCTCCTCGATCAGCTTCTGGTGACGGCGCTGCACCGAGCAGTCGCGCTCGCCCAGATGGATGACGTTGCCGAACTTGTCGCCGAGGATCTGGAATTCGATGTGGCGGGGCGCCGTGAGGTACTTCTCGACGTAGACGTCGGCGTTGCCGAACGCCGACAGCGCCTCGCTTCGGGCGAGTTGAAACGAACGCGCGAAGTCGTCGGCGTCCTTGGCGACGCGCATCCCCTTCCCGCCGCCGCCCGCCGCCGCCTTGATGATCACCGGAAAGCCGATCTGCTCGGCGAACGCCAGCGCCTCGTCGACGTCCTCCACCGGACCGGGCGTGCCGGGGACGATTGGGACGCCGACTTCCGTCATTTGCTTGCGCGCCGCCGCCTTGTCACCCATCACGCGGATCTGCGCCGCGGTCGGGCCGATGAAGGCGATGTTCGAGGCCACGCACGTCTCGGCGAACTCGGCGTTCTCCGCCAGGAACCCATACCCGGGGTGAATCGCGTCGGCACCGGTGATCTCGGCGGCCGCGATGATGCGCGGGATCTTCAGGTATGAATCGCGCGCCGGAGCGGGGCCGATGCACACGTCGTCATCGGCGAAGCGCACGTGGAGCGACTCGCGGTCGGCCTCGGAGTACACCGCGACGGTCTGGATGCCCAGCTCGCGACATGCGCGAATGACGCGTAGCGCGATTTCCCCGCGATTGGCGATGAGAACTTTCTTGAACATGCTGGGGAACGAAAGAGGATCGGCGGCGTCAGGCAGGGCCCGCGTCAGGTCCGGTCGCGCTCGAAGTTGTCCCACGATGTATCGCTCGACCCCGCGACACCCTGAGCGCGCAGAGCAAACTCGTTCGGGCTCGTCGCATAGAAGGCCGCGGAATCGTAGGAGATCGCGCCCTTGGTGTACCACGACATCAATGACTGGTCGAAGCTCTGCATCCCGTACTGGATCGTGCCTTCGCGAATCAACTCGGGAATGTTCAGCGCCTTGGTCATGTCTCGAATGTTGTCGCGCACCGCCGGCGTATTCACCAGCACCTCGCACGCCGGCACCCGACCCGAGCGATCCGACCGCGGCACGAGCCGCAGCGAGACGATGCCGGCGAGCGCACTGGCGAGCGCGAACCGCACCTCGGCCTGCTCGTGAGGCGGGTAGAACGAGAGCACGCGATTGATCGACTGCGTCGCGTCCGTCGTGTGCAGCGTCGAGAAGACCGTGTGCCCCGTGTCGGCGGCTTTCAACGCGGTGTCGAGCGTCTCCAGATCGCGAATCTCGCCCAACAGGACGACGTCCGGATCCTGCCGGAGCACACGGCGCAGCGCCTGACCGAAGCTGCCGGTGTCGGTGCCCACCTCTCGCTGATTGATGTGGCACTTCTGGTCGCGATGGAGGAACTCGATCGGGTCCTCGATCGTGATGATGTTCGCCTGACGACGCTCGTTGATGTGCTGGATCATCGCCGCCAGCGCGGTGCTCTTTCCAGAGCCCGTCACTCCCGTCACGAGGATGAGCCCGCGCGGCATCATCGCGAGCTCGCCGAGCACTGGCGGTAGGTTCAGCTCCTCCAGTCGCGGCACCCGGTGCGGCACGATGCGCAGCGCGAACGCCAACGTCCCGCGCTGGAGATACACGTTCACACGAAACCGCCCGATGCCAGGCACGCCGGTCGCGAAATCGGACTCACGCTCCTCGGCGAAATCCTTGAGCTGCTGCGGCGTCATCAATTCCTTTGCGAGCTCCACCAGGTCGTTCGGGCGAAGCGGCGGCAGGTCGAGCGGCACCAGATCGCCGTTCACCCGCAGCGTCGGCGGACGGCCGACCTTCAGGTGAAGGTCCGACGCGCTCCGCTGCACCATCTGCTGCAGGACAGCCTTGAAGTTGAGGCCGCCCGCGTCAGGCACCGCGTAGCCCGTCAGCGCCGGAGGGGCCCCGAGGTCAGCCATTCGGGTCGATACGCAAGAGGACCTGGCCGTACTCGACCGGGTGCGCGTCCACGGCCAGCGTCTCGACGACAGTGCCCGAGAACTCCGACTCGATCTCGTTCATGATCTTCATCGCCTCGATGATGCAGAGCACCTGCCCCTTCTGGATGCGCTGCCCCGTGCTGAGGTAGGGCGGCGCGCCAGGCTCGGGCGACGAGTAGTAGGTCCCGACCATCGGGGACTTCACCTCGAGGTAGTCGGTGCGCTTGGCGGCCGGGGCGTCGGGCGCGGCCGGAGCGGGCGCAGCCGCGGCCGGAGCCGGCGCGGCGACTGGCGCCATCGCGGCGGGAACGGCCATCTGCACGGCGCCGCGATGTTGCGGCGACTTCGAGATGCGTACCTTCATCCCCTTGTCCGACGAGATCTCGATCGAATCAACGGTCGAGGCGTCGAGCATGTCGATGAGCTTCTTGACGTAGCGTAAGTCGATCATGGGCGTGGATGAGTGTCGCCGAGATGTGGGACGCCAGGTGGGTCCGGGGCGATCGTCAGGTCAGCTCCAGCAGGTCGCGCGGGAAATCCGTCAGTACACGCGCTCCGTCCGCCGTCAGGTGGACGTCATCCTCGATCCGGATCCCGCCCCACTCGGGCAGATAGATCCCCGGCTCGATGGTCACCACCGCCCCGTCCGGCAGCGGTGCGTCCGCGGTTCGGGCGAGGCGCGGGGCTTCGTGCACCTCGAGCCCCAGCCCATGCCCGAGGCTGTGGCCGAACAGCTCGCCGAAGCCGCAGCGGTCAATGTAGTCTCGGGCGAGCGCATCGGCATCCCGCCCGCTCGTCCCGGGGCGAATTCCCGCCACCGCGGTGGCGTTGGCCGCCCGGACGACGTCGTACAACTCGCGCTGACGCGCCGACGCCTTCCCAACTACGACCGTGCGCGTCACGTCGGCACAGTAGCCGCGAACGCTCGACCCGAAATCCATCAGCAGCAGGTCGCCGGCGGCCACCGGCCGGTCCGACGAGCGGGCATGCGGGAGCGCCGAGCGCGGGCCGGAGGCGACGATCGACGGAAAGGGAAATGCCTCGCTGCCGGCGTCGCGGAGGGCGTGCTCGAGGATGCCGGCCACGGCCAGCTCGGTCTGTCCGGCGCGGATCTGCGGAAGTGTCTGCCGCAGTGCGTCGATCGCGACCTCGGCCGCGTCGGCGATCGCCGCGACCTCGCTCGCGTCCTTGCGCTCGCGGAGCCGTTCGACGACCTCCGCCGTCGGGCGCCACTGCCAGCGGCCGCCCTGTTCGAGCAGGCGCTGGAAATCCCGATGCACGAGATACGCACTCTCGAATCCGATCACCTCGATCAGCCCCGACTGCGGGAGGAGCTGCCAGAGCCCGCTCCAGAGACTCTGCGCCTGGATCGAGACGCGCGCAAAGTCGCCCACCTCGTCGACGACCTGGGTCTCGTAGCGGAAGTCGGTGAGCAGGACGAGGTCGCGCGGGCCGACGATCAGGAGCCCGCTGCTGCCGGAGAATCCGGTGAGGTACCGGATGTTCGCGAGGCCGGTGACCAGCAGCGCATCCAGATGCTGGACGGCGAGCTGTTCGCGCACCGCGGCCAGCCGAGCCGGCCGGGGATCAACCACGAGTCGGCGCGAGTGCGGTGACGAGTCCGCGCAGAGCCAGTTCGTAGCCCTGCGCGCCGAACCCGCAGAGCACGGCGCGCGCGGCCGGCGCGAGCATCGAGTGGCGGCGTTCCGGCTCGCGGGCGTAAATGTTGGTCAGATGCACCTCGACGAACGGAACGCCGGTGGCCGTGAACGCATCCCGCAGGGCGAGGCTGGTGTGCGTGTAGGCGCCGGCGTTGATGATCGCCGCGTCGGTGCCATCGGCGAGCCGGTGGATCGCGTCGATCAGGTCACCTTCTCCGTTGAACTGCTCGCACCGCACGGTCACGCCGAGTTCGGCGCCGACCTCGACGAGCCGCGCCTCGATCGAGGCCAGCGTCACCGTGCCGTAGATCGCCGGCTCGCGGCTGCCGAGCAGATTGAGGTTCGGGCCATTGAGGACGACGACGTTCACGATGTCCTCAGGCTGTTCAACCAGGCATGAAAGTCGTCGAGGTTCTCGCCAGGCGGCGCCACCTCACGCTGCGCCGGCTGGGTTGGCTGGACCGGCACGGCGGCGGGTGGGCGCGGCGCGGAGGCCGGCTCCGGCGCGTCGGGAATCGCGTCGCGAAAGAACTGATCGAACGAGAACGCCGGCGACGTGCGTGCTGGCGTGACACTCCGCGGACGTGCGTTCAGCACTGTTGCCAGCGGCTCCGCCTGGGTTGCGGCCGCCTGCTCGAGCGCCGATGCCGCGCCGGGGCCGCCGAACGCGTCGCCGACCGACGACAGGCGTTCGGCCGCGCGGACGTCACGGTCCGCGACCGCCGCGCCATCAAACAGCTCGGCCCAGCCGGCCGACGGCTCGGCGGGCGAGGGCTCGGCGTGCGACGGTTCGGCGGTATCGTCCGGCGCCAATTCCGGGGCGGGCTCGCCCAGCGCCTGCTTCACCGCGCCGATCGCCACGGCAGCGACGACGGCCGCCGCGCCGACGACCGGCAGCGCGGCCAGCCCGGCGGCCGGCGGCCCATCCGGGGGCGTCTCGTTGTCCGACGAGGCCGTTGCCGCGTCAGCGACGCTGGCGACGGGGGCGTCGTCCGGCGGCTCGCCAATCGAGGCCTCGTCGCCCGCGGCGCCTGGAACGTGCGCGAGAATCCGCGAGAGCACGTCCCCGATCGGCTCATGACCGCCCCAGGAACTCACGAGCGCCGCCGCTGCCGGCGTGGGCGCGTGTCGGTCGGGGGACTCGGGCGGCGAGAACTCGTCGGTCTCGTCAACCGACGGCGCCTCGACGACCAGGTCGGTGCCTGCGTCCGGATGATGATCATCGGCGACGTGGGCGACCGGTTCCTCGTGCGGCACCACGTCCACGACTGGTTCCGGCGCCCCGGCCACAGCCGGCTCCGGTTCGGCCAGCACGGCCGCCGACGACGGCAGCGCGTCCTCCGGCGCCGCAGCGGGAGCCTCGTCAGGCGCGATGAGCCCGGCGAGCCGCCGCTGCAGCCCCTCGTCGTCCGGGCTCGCGTCGAGCAGCCGGCGATAGACCTCGGCCGCCTCGTCACGCCGCCCCTGCGTCAGGAGCAACTCCCCCATCGTCGCCGTCACGAAGGAGAAGCGCGCCTCGGCGGGCACTTCGGCCTCCTCGGGCAGCCGCGCCAGCTCCGGATGCGCCGGCAGCCCGCGGGCGAAGTCCACCGACGGCGACGTGTCGCTCGGCACATCGTCGGTCCGCGGGTCGTCAGGGCGATCGTCGTCAGGCGACGCCTCGTCGGCTCGTGCGCCCGAGACGACCGGGAACGGTTCGAATTCTTCCTCTTCGATTGTCGGGACATCGGCGCGCTCGTCGGCCAGCGCTGCCTCGGAACCGGTCTCGCCAGGCGCTCGATCGTCGATCGGATCGGCAACGTCGGGCCAGGCGGGCCAGCCGTCCGGGTCCGCCGACGGTTGTGCCGACTCGTCCACGGGCGTGTCGTCGAGCCCGTCGAGCTCGAATGCCTCGAACTCGATCAGTGGAACGCCGCGCCCGGGCGTCACGACCGTGGGATCGGCGGGCCGGTCGTCTGGCTCGGCGGACGGCACGGCGTCGAGCGTCAGTGGGGCGTCGAGGGTGCCGTCGAGCGGCGGATCGTCGCCGATCCAGCCGTCGGAGTGCACGCGGGCCGCGAGATCCGTTGCGGGGGCATCGTCGGCGGCATCAGCGGCGGCATCGGCGGCGGCATCGGCGGCGGCAACGGCGGCGGCAACGGCGGCTGCGTCGTCGGATGCAACGCCCTCTGCACGGTCGTCCCGATGATCGTCGGGATGCGCGTACTGCGCGTCCACGGCGTCCGGGTCGAACTGTGGGGGCTCATCGTTCCACGGAACCGCGACGCTCGGCGCGGGCGGAAGCGGGGCCGGCGGCAGTTCGAACACGGCCGGCGCGTCGTCGAAGACACGAACGTCATCCGGGACCCTGGCATCGTCAGACTCCCCCGCCGCGTCCGACACCCGCGGACCGCCTCGCGCCGGGGCGTCGATGCCATCGCTCGTCGTGGCCGCGACCGGCGCCACGGTGTCGGCCGGCGGTGCTTCGTCGGCTACGGATTCGTCCGGCACAAGCGACGCCAGCAGCCGGTCGACGGCCGCCGGCCGGCTGCCCGGACTCACCGGGGCGAAGCCGACGCCGATCACGTCGTCGAAGGCGGCGTGCGCATCGAAGGTCGGCGGGGTCACCGCGTCGGCCGACGGGCCGGCGAGCGCCTCCGACATCGCGACCAACTCGGGATTGTACGGATCGACGACAATCGCCCGCTCCAGATAGGTCGCTGACGCGGCGCCATCGCCGGCGTCGCGGCTCAGGAGCGCCAACTGCTGCAGCGCGTCGACGTTTTCAGGATCGGCGGCCAGCGCGTCTTCGAACGCGGCCAGCGCGCCGTGCGGGTCGCCGGCAGCGAACAGCGCCTTGGCAAGCACCACGTGGCCGCTCAGGTGACCGGGCTGGTCGAGCAGATACTCGCGGCAGATCGCCACGGCGCGCGCGAGTTCACCCGACTTGCGATACTCGTTGGCGAGCGGGGCGAAGTAACGTCGCGGGTTCTGGTCGAACTTGAGCTTGAGGTCGTCGATGCGTGACGATCCGGACATGCACGGTCCTCGGGGACACGTCGCGGGGTACGCCGCGGCACGGGGAGGGCGAACCGGCGCAAAATACATGGCGCCGCTTCGGGAAGTCAATCAGAAGTCGCACGCTCTCTTGATTTTAGCCTTCGGCGCGGGCTAGGTTAGGAGGCTATCCCCCCTCCGTCCCTTCAAGTCAGATCAGGAGTCGCTCCCCGTGCTGTCATCGATGCGGAGCTCCGCAAAGTACATCTGGATCTTCCTCATCCTCTTCTTCGTCGGCGGCTTCCTGCTGGTCGATACGTCCGGTCTGCTGGGTCGGGCGCAGGTCACGCCGGGCACGGCCGTGGCGACGGTGAATGGTGACGATATCACGTATGGCACCTGGCTGGCGGTGTCACAACAGTTGTCGGAACAGCGTGAGCAACAGATCGGCCGTTCGCTGACGCTCGACGAGCGTCAGGATGTGGAGAACGAGGCGTTCGAACAGCTTATCAGCGAGACGCTGCTCCGCCAGGAATACGAGCGGCGCGGGATCCGCGTGACCGATGCGGAAATCCGGCAGCTCGCCTTCAGCCAGCCCCCGCCCGAGCTGCGCAACAGCCCCGAGCTGCAGACGGACGGCCAGTTCGACCCCGCGAAGTACGCGCGCTTCCTCGCCAGCCCGGTCGCTCGTCAGCAGGGGCTGCTCGTCCAGCTCGAGAACTATTACCGCCAGGAGATTCCGCGCGGCAAGCTGTTCGCCCAGGTCGCCGCCGACGCCTACGTCAGCAACGCCGAGCTCTGGCGCCTCTGGCAGGATCAGCGCGACAGCGCCGAAGTCTCCTTTGTCGCGCTGCGCCCGGAACTCGTGCCGGACGCCGAGGTGCAGGTCACCGACGCCGAGGTCCGCAGCTACTTCGATGCGAACCGCGAGAATTTCGAGCGCGTGGGTCGCGCCGCGGTGTCGCTCCTGACCATCGAGCGGAACATCACGGCGGCGGACACGGCGGCCAGCCGTGCGCGCGCCGAGCAACTGCGCACGCGCATCGCCGCCGGTGAGGACTTCGCCGAGGTCGCGCGTCAGGAGTCGATCGATGGCTCGTCGGCGCAGGGCGGCGAGCTCGGCCGCGCCGCCGTCAGCGACTACGTCCCGGAGTTCGCCGAGGCGCTCCGCACGCTCGCCGTGGGCACCGTGTCGGAGCCCGTGCTGACGCAGTTCGGCTATCACGTCATACGGGTCGACGAGCGGCAGGGCGACTCGGTCGAAGCCCGTCACATCCTCCTCCCGATCGCGCAGAGTGACTCCAATGCGGTCGCCACCGACCGGGTGGCGGATCGTCTCGCGGCACTAGCCGCTACGTCGGACGATCCGGCAGTGTTCGACAGCGCCGCGCGCGCGTTGGG
>JBBQHX010000104.1:0-11546 GCA_038324385.1 Gemmatimonadales bacterium
CGCCGTACATCCCGAGCCCGAGGCTGGCCAGCGTGATACCGAGCTGCGCGGTGGCGATGAAGCGGTCGCGCTGGAGCGGATCGTCGAGCAGGGTGCGGACGTAGCGCGCCCACCGCTCGCCGTCGCGCGCGCGGCGCTCGATGCCGGCGCGCGGCGCGGCAACGACCGAGAACTCGGCCGCCACGCACAACCCGTTGAGGGCGATCAGCGCGGCGCAGATCAGGAACGGGATGAGGACGCTCGAGGCGAACTCAGCCATCGTCCTCATCCCCCGGCGACGGCACGGTGACGAGAACCGAGGTGATCGCGCGCTTGCTCAGCCGCTCCACCTCGAACCGCACCCCGTCGATGACCACCGTTTCGCCGACGGCGGGAAGCCGCCCCAGATGATCGAGAATGAGCCCGGCGATGGTGTGCGAATCGCTGGCGCGGTCCATCCCGAGCCACTCGCGTGCCTGGACCAGCGCGAGGCTGCCCGGGAGGCGGATGCGGCCGTCGGCGAGCTGTTCGGGGCCGCGCGTGACGTCGCGGAACTCGTCCGCCACCTCGCCGATCAGCTCGTCGAGGATGTCGCCAATCGTGACGATCCCCGCCGTGCCGCCGAACTCATCGACCAGCACCGCCATCGTGCGGCGTTCGGCGCGCATGCTGGCGAGCAGCCGGTCGGCCTTGATGCTGTCGGGGACGACGAGGATCGGTCGCATGATCGAGCCAACGCTCGTCGCCCGCGCCTCGCCCTCCGCGCCGCGGGCGACGAACAGCACGAGGTCGCGCGCATGCACGAGCCCGATGATCCGATCGATCGACTCCTCATAGACGGGGAGCCGGGTGTACGGGGTCTCGTTGAGCAGCTCGCGCGCCTCCTCGGCGGTCGCGTCCACGTCAACCGCCTCGATGCGCGTGCGCGCGACCATGATCGTGCTCGCCAGCCGGGCGCTGAGCCTGAGCGCGTGGCGCAGGCGGCGCGACTCCTCGGGGGCGAGCACGCCGCCGTCGCGGCTCTCGCCGATGAGATAGTCGATCTCCTCGGGCGAGTGGATGTGGCCGTGCCCCACTGCCCTGATGCCGAACGCGCCGAGGATCGCCGCGCCGCTGCCGTTGAGGACGCGAATGAACCAGCGCAGCCCGCGCACCGACCAGCGCATCGGCACCACGGTGTAGAGCGCCGTCTTGGTGGGAAGGCGGAGCGCGACCGACTTGGGGACGAGCTCGCCGAGGATCATCTGGAAGGCCGTCAGCCCGATGAGCACGATCACCGCGGCGACCGACTGGGCGGTGGCGACCTGCAGGTCGCCGAAGCGGGAGAGCAGCGGCGTCAGCGCGGTGGCGAGCCGCGCCTGGCCGAAGGCGCCCGCGACGAGGCTCGAGATCGTGATTCCGATCTGGCAGGCGGCGATGTAGTCATCGAGGCGGTGCGGATCGGTGAGGACCGGGAGAAGGCGCCGCGCCAGCCAGTTCCCGTTCTCCGCTTCCTGTTGAATCCGGCTCCGTCGTACGCTCACCGCCGCGAACTCGGCGGCCACGTAGAGCGCGTTGACGGCGATCAGGGTGAAGAGGATGACCCAGGTCAGAATGCCCATCGCAGGGGTGCGGGCCCGGCTCGACCGATCGGCATTCGCGATCGATACTACCAGGACAGCAGCCGGGCTCGCACCAGCCGTTGGAAGCTGCACGGCGGATACGCGGCTGAAATCAGGTGCGCCGGTTCGGGCGCAGTGGCACGCGCGACGATCGGGTCGCCCCGGCGGCGCCCCGCTCCGACACCACACTCACGGGGGCCTGCAGCCGTGCAACGCAAAAAGCGAAGCGCGACGCCCGAACTGCAACGCCGAACTTCGCTCCGCGTCCTGCCGCCCGCGAGATGCCCGCGGGGTCAGCGCACCCGTCAGCGCGTGTAGCGCTTCTTGAACCGCTCGATCCGACCTTCGGTGTCCACGATACGCTGCGTGCCCGTGTAGAATGGGTGCGAGAAGCTCGTGACTTCGAGCTGGATGACGGGGTAGGTCTTGCCGTCCGTCCACTCGACTGTCTTTTCCGAGCTCATCGTGGACCGCGTCAGGATCATCTCTCCGGTGGCGGCGTCCTTGAACACCACGGGGTGATACTGCGGGTGGATGGCGTCCTTCATACTATCCTCCAGAGGGTAAACAGTGCACGCGGACAGCCGCGTCCCGCCCCGCTCCAGCGTCTGATGCCGGCGGTTCGGTCGCAGCGCCCGCGACGCAACTCAAAATCGTATCTCGCGGCATGAGAATACTAATCACCGCGTCAACCGGCGGTGGCGGGGGCCGCGTGATTCCTCCGCCGGCCGCTCCCCGCCCCGCCGCCGCCGCCTCGCCGGCCGGCACCCTCCCGGTACTACGGGTCGCCGCGCTCACCAAGACCTACCGCGCCGGCGAGGTCGACGTGCGCGCCCTGCGTGGCGTAGACCTGACCGTTCCCGCCGGCGAGCTGCTTGTCATCCTCGGTCCGTCGGGGAGCGGCAAATCCACCCTGCTCAACATCCTCGGCGGGCTGGAGACCGCGACCAGCGGCACCGTCCACTACCGCGAGCAGGACCTCACCCACGCCGACGAGCGCGAGCTGACCGAGTACCGGCGCCGCAACGTCGGCTTCGTCTTCCAGTTCTACAATCTCATCGCCAGCCTGACGGCGCGCGAGAACGTTGCGCTCGTCACCGACATCGCCGACGCCCCCCTCTCGCCCGAGGACGCGCTGGTTCGCGTCGGACTCTCGCACCGCCTGGACAGCTTTCCGGCCCAGCTGTCGGGGGGCGAGCAGCAGCGCGTCGCCATCGCCCGCGCAATCGCCCGGCGCCCCGACCTGCTTCTCTGCGACGAGCCTACCGGCGCGCTCGACGTGGAGACGGGAGTGCTCGTGCTGCGCGTGCTCGAGGAACTCAACCGCGAGCTTGGCACGACGACGCTGATCATCACCCACAACGCGGCAATGGCGGCAATGGCCGACCGCGTGATCCGTTTCGCCGACGGCATGGTCGTCGACGACCGGCGCAACGCCGAGCGGAGTTCGCCCGACTCCATTCGCTGGTGAGCGGCGCATGACGATCCCGGTGCGCCGCCCGTGAAGGCGATCAACCGCAAGCTGCTGCGCGAGCTGTCGCACATGCGCGGCCAGGTGGCGAGCATCGGGCTCGTCGTCGCGGCCGGGGTGGCGCTGATGGTGAGCTTCGCCGGCGCGCTGATCTCGCTGCAGGACGCGGCGGACGCGTTCTATCGTCAGGCGCGGCTGGCCGACGTCTTCACCGCCCTCACGCGCGCCCCCGAATCGCTCGCCGCGCGCGTCCGGTCGATCCCGGGCGTCGCCGCCGTCGACACGCGCGTGGTGACCGACGCGCGCCTCGCCCTCGACGACGCGGCGACGCCAGCGACGGGGCGCTTCATCTCGCTGCCGGACGGGGGCACGCCGCTCAACCAGCCGGTCGTCCGGCGCGGCGACCTGCCGGTCGTCCGGCGCGGCGACCTGCCCGGCCGCCGCGCCGCGGGCGAGGCGCGTCAGGCTCTCGTGAGCGAGGGGTTCGCCATCGCGCGCGGGCTCGACCTCGGTGACGAGGTGCGCGCCGTCATCAACGGACGGCTCGTCCCCTTCCGCATCACCGGCATCGCGGTGAGCGCGGAGTACGTCTTCGCGATCCGGCCGGGCGACTTCGTGCCTGACGACCGCCGGTTCGGGATCTTCTGGCTTCCGCGCGAGGATCTCGCCTCCGCCCTCGACATGCAGGGGGCGTTCAACGACCTCGCCCTCACGCTCGCGCCCGGGGCTTCCGGCGACGCGGTGGCCGCACGTGTCGACAGCCTGCTCGCGCCCTACGGCGGACGCGGCGCCATCCCGCTCGAACGGCAGCTCTCGTACGAGTCGCTGGAGAACGAGTTCCGGCAGTTGCGGGTGCAGTCGTTCCTGCTCCCGGCCATCTTCCTCGGCGTCGCGGCCTTTCTGCTCAACGTGGTGCTGGCGCGGATCATCGGCAGCCAGCGCGGAGTGATCGCGGTGCTCAAGGCGTTCGGCTATCACGGCGCCGAGGTCGCGCGACACTACCTCGGCTTCGCGCTGCTGATTGTCCTGCTCGGCAGCGTCGTCGGCATTCTCGTCGGCTATCAGCTCGGCGTCTGGTTCGTGGGGCTGTACGCGGAATTCTTCCGTTTTCCCGCGCTCGGCTTTGCGCTCAACCCAGGCGCGGTGGCCATCGCGCTGGGGGTGAGTATCGGCTCGGCGGTGCTCGGTGCGATGCGCGCAGTTCGCGCCGCCGCCGCCCTTCCCCCCGCGGCCGCGATGCGTCCCGAAGCGCCAGCGAGCTTCGAGCCGACGCTGCTAGAGCGGGCCGGGCTCGGGCGGCTGCTCTCTCCGCGCGGCCGCATGGTGCTGCGCCAGCTCGGCCGGCAGCCGCGGCGCCTCGCGCTGGCCGTGATCGCGATCGGCTTCTCGATGGCGATGATGGTCGCCAGCGGGTCGATCGTGGACGGCGTGACCGCGGTGATCGACATCCAGTTCACTCGCGTGCAGCGCGAGGACATGGCGATCAACTTCGACCGGGCGGTGCCCATTCGCGTCAGGCACGAGCTGGCCGCGATCCCGGGCGTGCTCCGCGTCGAGCCGACGCGCACGGCGGCGGTGCGGCTACTGAACGGCCATCACGCCGAAACGATCGCGCTGGAAGGACGCCGTCCCGACACCGAAATGCGCCAGCTGCTCGGCGCCGACCTGCGCCCGGTGCTCCTCCCGCCCGAGGGCGTGCTGCTCACGCGCTGGCTCGCCGAACGGCTGGAGGTCGCGCCGGGCGACACGGTCACGGTCGAGCTGATCGAGCAGGCGCGACGGCGCGTTCGCGTTCGGGTGGCCGGCATCACCGACGAGCCAGTCGGCGGCGGGGCGGTGCTGGACCACGAGGCGCTCGCGCGGCTCCTGCGCGAACAGCCCGCGGCCACCGGCGCCCGCCTGCAGATCGACGCCCACCAGGCCGACACCATTCTCGAGCGGTTGGAAGCGATGCCGCGTGTGGCGGGGGTAGGCCGTCGCGTCGTCTGGCTCCGGCAGTTTCAGGAGCAGTTGGCCGAACGGCTGCTGCAGAACGCGCTCGTGCTCTCCATCTTCAGTGCGATCATCGCGATCGGCGTCGTTTACAACAACGCGCGGATCTCGCTCGCCGAACGGGCGCGCGAACTGGGTGTGATGCGGGTGCTCGGGTTCACGCGCCGCGAGATTGCCGGACTGCTGCTGTCCGAGCTCGCGGTGCAGGTGATACTCGCGATCCCGGTGGGTGCGCTGATCGGCATTGCGCTCGCGCGGCTGGTGGCGAGCCTGATCTCCACCGATGCGTTTCGGATCCCGCGCATCGTCGATCCGTCGACGTTGCTGTCGGGTGCCGCCGTGGTGCTCGTCTCCGGTGTGATCAGCGCGCTGCTCGTGCGGCGGCGCCTCGATCAACTGGACATGGTGCAGGTTCTCAAGGCCCCCGAATGAGACATGACTGAGTCCGCCGTGCCCATGCGCCGCCGCCGCTTCATCTGGATCGCCGTCGGCGCGGTGGTCCTCCTCCTGCTCGCGCTCGCCTTCTCGCCCGACACGCTCACCGTCGAGACGGCCGCGGTCGCGCGCGGGCCGGTCAGTGCCGCGGTCACCGCCGAGGGGCGCACCCGTGTGCGCGACCGCTTCATCGTGGCGGCGCCGGTCACCGGCACGCTCGAGCGCATCACGCTCGACCCGGGCGACGCCGTCGATCGTCAGGCGGTGGTCGCGCGCATCACGCCGGCCAGCGCCGCCCTGCTCGATTCCCGCACTCGCGCCGAAGCGGAGAGTCGTGTGGCGGCGGCCGCGGCGGGGTTGCGGCAGGCCGAGGCCGCCGTGGTCCAGGCCCGCAGCGACCGCGCGTTCGCCGCCCGCGAGCTCGACCGCGCGCGGCAACTCGCCGCCGCCGGCGCGCTCGCCCCGCGCGCCGTGGAGGAGGCCGAACAGATGGCCGCGGCGCGTGAGGCGGCCGCGACATCGGCGGAAGAGGCGGTGCGGGCCGCACGCGCCGACGTGCAGGCCGCTCGCGCATCGGTCGCGGCGCCGGGCACGCTGTCGTCGTCGGGCGCGGTGAACGTGCGATCGCCCTCCGGCGGGCAGATTCTGCGGGTCGTCGAGCGCGGACCGGGGCTCGTGCAGGCGGGGACGCCGCTCGTCGAGGTGGGCGACGCGGGCGCCCTCGAGCTCGTCGCCGATCTGCTCACGCAGGATGCCGAGCGCGTCGCCGCTGGCGCACCGGCCACGATCACCGTCGGCGGGGCCGAGCGCCCGGCGCGCGTGCGGCGGGTGGAGCCCAGCGCGGTCACCAAGATCTCCGCGCTCGGTGTCGAGGAGCAGCGCGTGGACGTGGTGCTCGAGTTCACCGACGAACCCGCCACCGAAGCGCCGCGCGCGCCCCTCGGCGACAATTTCCGTGTCGACGTGCGCATCGTCACCGCCGAACGCGCCGACGCGCTCTCGGTGCCGACGAGCGCGCTCTTTCGCGATGGCGACGGCTGGGCCGTGTTCACGGTCCGCGACGGACGCGCCGCGCGGCAGCGCGTGGACCTCGGCATTCGCGGCGAGTCCTCCGCCGAAGTCGTGGCGGGGCTCACCGCGGGGGATCTGGTGGTGCTCTACCCGGGCGACGAGGTGCGCGACGGGGTACGCGTGCGAACGGCGAACTGAGCGGCAGAGCCGGGCGGGTATCGCTTTCGCGTGGTGGAGAGCGCGACGACACCGCACCCTGAACTTTCACGAGGACTCGGCATGCAGATTGGGATGATCGGACTGGGCCGCATGGGCGGCAATATGGCGGAGCGCCTGCTCCGTGCCGGCCACAAGGTGGTCGGGTGGGCGACCGACCCGGAGAGCACGGCGGCGCACGCCGCGCGCGGCGGAGTGGCGGCCGGCTCGCTGGCCGACACCGTCGCGGCCCTCCCCGCGCCCCGTGCCGTCTGGGTGATGGTTCCCGCCGGCGATGCCACCGAGTCCACGATCGACGCGCTGAGCACGCTCCTCGAGCCGGGCGACACGGTGATCGACGGCGGCAACAGCAACTACAAGGACACCGTCCGCCGCGCCACCGCTCTCGAAGCGCAGGGCATCGCCCTGATCGACTGCGGGACAAGCGGCGGCGTGTGGGGGCTGGCCGAGGGGTACAGCCTGATGATCGGCGGCGAGCCGAACGCGGTCGAGCGGCTGCGCCCGATCTTCGAGACGCTCGCACCGGCCGCCGATCTCGGCTGGGCGCATGTCGGCCCGTCAGGCGCCGGCCACTTCACGAAGATGGTGCATAACGGCATCGAGTACGGGATGATGCAGGCGTTCGCCGAAGGGTTTTCGATCCTCAAGCACAAGACGGAGTTCGACCTCGACCTCGCGCAGGTCGCCGAGCTCTGGCGGCACGGCAGCGTCGTGCGCTCGTGGCTGCTCGACCTGACCGCACGCGCGCTCACCAAGGACGCATCGCTCGAGTCGATCGCGCCGTACGTGAGCGACAGCGGGGAGGGACGCTGGACCGTGGCCGAAGCGATCGACCTGGACGTCCCCGCGCCCGTGATCACGCTCGCGCTGCTGCAGCGCCTCCGGTCGCGCGACAGCGAATCGTACGCCGACCGGCTGCTCGCGGCGATGCGGCAGCAGTTCGGCGGGCACGCGGTGCGCGCTGCGTCGGACGCGCCATCAGATGTCTCGTCAGGCGGCTCGTCAGGCTCTTCGCCAGCAACGTCGTCAGGCACGGGCGGAGGCGCCGCGTGATCGAGCCCGACCTCACCGATCCGAGCGTCTTCGTCATCTTCGGCGGCACGGGCGACCTCGCGCGCCGCAAGGTGCTCCCCGCCCTCTTCGAACTCCACCGACTCGGCCGTACCACCGATCGGTGTGTGATTGTCGGCGTCAGTCGCGACACTGCGATGACCGACGACACCTTCCGCACGCTCGCCGCCGACTCGGCGATCGCGGCGGGGGCCGAGCCTGACGCGGCTCGGGCGTGGGCCGCGCGGATGGTGTACTTCCAGCCCGTCGGCGAGGGCGACGAGGACGTGCAGGCATTGCGCACGCGTATCGAAGCGTTGGAGGCGGAGCATCGCATCCCGTCGAACCGAAGCTTCTACGTCGCGCTTCCCCCCTCCGCGTTCGCGTCGACGATCGAGCGGCTCGGTCGCGCCGGCTTGAATCGCAGCGCGGGGTGGACGAGGCTCGTGATCGAGAAGCCGTTCGGGCGCGATCTCGCGTCGGCGCGCGCACTCAACGCGCTCGTGCACCGGTGTTTCGAGGAATCGCAGATCTATCGCATCGATCACTACCTCGGGAAGGAGACGGTGCAGAATCTGCTCGTCTTCCGATTCGCCAACGCGATGTTCGAATCGCTCTGGAACCGCAACCACGTCGAGAGCGTGATGATCACGGTGGCCGAGGAGCTCGGCGTCGAGGGGCGGGCGGCCTACTACGATTCGGCCGGCGCGTTGCGCGACATGGTGCAGAGCCACCTGACGCAGCTACTTGCCCTGGTCACGATGGAGGTGCCGTCGACGATGGATGCGGCCGCGATCCGCGCCGAGAAGCTCAAGGCGCTGCGCGCGATCAGCCCCGTCACGCCTGACGACGCGGTGCTCGGCCAGTACGAGCCCGGCCGCGTCGATGGGCGTGAGGTGCCCGGCTACCGCGAGGAGCCCGACGTCGCCCCCGACGCGCGGACGGACACGTTCGCGGCGATCCGGTTGCACATCGAGAACTGGCGATGGCAGGGCGTGCCCTTCTTTCTCCGCACCGGCAAGCGGATGACCGAGCGGCGCACGGAGATCGAAATCAAGTTCCGGCGCGCGCCCGTCTGGATGTTCCGCGATCTGCAGACCGACAACCTGCATCGCAACGCGCTCGTCCTGACGTTACAGCCGAACGAGGGGTTCAGTCTCTACGTGGACGTCAAGGCGCCCGGCGACCGGTTCCGCATCAAGCGCATCCCGCTCCACTTCGACTATGCCGAAGCGTTCAGCGAGATCCCGGACGCGTATCAGACGCTGCTCCTCGACCTGCTGACCGGCGACCAGACGCTGTTCGTGCACGCCGACGAGGTCGAGACGGCGTGGGCGCTGTACGCGCCGCTGCTCGACGGCCGGCGCGCGGTCTATCCGTATCCCGCCGGGTCTGACGGGCCGATCGAGGCGGCCCGCCTCTCCTCGCGCGGCCCCGTGCCGGCCTAGCGCCCGGCTCGCGTCGGAATGGATAGTGCGAGGCGGACGGGCATCCTGCCCGCATCATCACCCGTCGCGGGGCATCGACCCGTTCCGCGCTCCCGCTCCTCGTTCCCAATTCCCGGTTCCCATGCCCGCCACTCCATCCCACGACGAGCTCGACGTCGAGGTCCTGGCGACGCCCGACGATCTCGCCGCCCGCGCGGCCGACATCATCGCCGACGCCGCTGGCACCGCGATGGCGCGCGCCGGTCGTTTCGTGCTCGGCCTGACCGGCGGCAACTCGCCCCTCCCCCTCTACCGCCTCATGGCCGGGGCGGCGCGCGAGCGATTTCCATGGAAGCACACGATCGTCCTCTTCGGCGACGAACGGTGCGTGCCGCCCGACCACGAGAAGAGCAACTATGCGATGGCGGTCCGGGAGCTGCTGTCGCACGTTCCCGTGCCTCACGCGCAGGTGTTGCGCATGGAAGGCGAACTGGCCCCCGACGATGCCGCCGTGCGGTACGAAGCACGCCTGTACGAGACACTCGGCGAGACGGGACTGATCGACCTGTTGCTCCTCGGCGTGGGCCCTGATGGTCACACGGCGTCGCTGTTTCCCGGCGCGCCGTCGCTGGACGAGACCGAGCGGCTGGTGCTGCACACCGTCGCGCCCCCCTCGTCGCCGATCGAGGACCGCCTCACGCTGACCCTCCCGGCGATGGCGCGCGCCCGTGTGGTGCTCGTGCTCTGCCCGGGCGAACAGCGTCACCCGATCGTGCGTCCGATCGTGGCCGGGGCGCCCGAGGCGGAGCAGTTTCCCGCGGCGCACCCGCGCGGGGCGGAGCAGACGATCTGGCTCTGTGATCGTGAGGCGTGGGGAGAGGAGAATTGAACGTGTCCCTGATCTTCGGACGATCGACGTTGGGGCCGTCCGCGAGGATTGAATTGGGCGGCTCGCGAGTGTTCTCGACTGGCGGGTCCCGAAAGATCCACCACGGAGGCACGGAGGACACGGAGGACTGCCAGTGGGCGTGGAGCCTCGACCGGTTGGTGAGCCGGGTCGTCGCACGGCGTCCCCTCTGTTCTGGAGAACGGCACCCTTGGCGTCTGTAGTGCGGCTACGCGACGGCGGCGGCCGTTCCTCGTCGATTCTGACAGGCTTTCGGCGCGCAACCAATCTCCCCTGCGGCCGATCGGCCCCACTGCGGGAGCTGTCCTCCGTGTCCTCCGTGGCCTCCGTGGTAGATCCTGCTGGTTTCAGAGGACGACCGCCGCTCGTTAGCCCACGCGAAGGCGCGCCCCTGCGTTTCTGTGTCGTCTGCGATTGGCGCAGTTGACATCAGTTTCCCCGCACACAGGCCCGACGTGTATACGCTGACTCC
This sequence comes from Gemmatimonadales bacterium, assembly GCA_038324385.1. GTDB lineage: Bacteria > Gemmatimonadota > Gemmatimonadetes > Gemmatimonadales > Gemmatimonadaceae > JBBQHX01. Next base: position 10,562 of record JBBQHX010000104.1, read on the forward strand.
AGTTCAACCCGGCGACGATCTCCCCCTCTCCGACGCCGACGCCGCGACGCCTGACGACTTCCCGTCGAAGAAGGAGCTCGAGCCGCTCACCGAGGAGCGGTATCAGCGGCTGGCTGATCTGCAGTCCGCGCTCGTGCCCGAGGGCAAGCACGCCGTGCTCGTCGTGCTGCAGGGGCGCGACGCGTCAGGCAAGGACGGCGCGATCCGCAATGTGTTCAGCGCGTGCAATCCGCAGGGATGCCAGGTGACCAGCTTCAAGGCGCCGAGCGAGCTGGAGCTGGAGCACGATTTTCTCTGGCGCGTGCATGCGGCGACTCCGCGGCTCGGCACGATCGGCATCTTCAACCGGTCGCATTACGAGGACGTGCTGATCGCGCGCGTGCGCGGGCTCGTGCCGCAGGACGTCTGGCAGCGGAGATACGCGCACATCGTCGCCTTCGAGCGGCTGCTGGCGGATTCCGGCGTGCTGGTGCTCAAGTTCTTCCTGCACATCTCGCGCGCCGAGCAGGCGCAGCGGCTGCGCGACCGGATCGAGGAGCCGAAGAAGCGGTGGAAGTTCGATCCGGGCGATCTCGACGATCGAGCGCAGTGGGACGACTATACGGCCGCCTATCGCGATGCCCTGCGCTGGTGCTCGACGCCAACGGCCCCATGGTACGTCGTGCCGGCGGACAACAAGGGCGTGCGGAACTATCTGGTGACTGATGCGATCGTGCGGGCGCTCGAACAGCTCGACCTCGCCTATCCATCGCCAGATCCCGAGCTGCTGGCGGCGTGGGAGGCGCGGTTGGACGAGGAGGTTAGGGCTTGTGAAGAAATAACTGATTGATTTGCAATGGTGTTCGGGCTATTGTTCCGAGCGTGAACCTGACCACGTTGCGGCGGAAGTTCCGGGCCGTCCGCCCGGTGTTGACGGAACGGTCGCGGCGCGTGTGGGCCGCGAGCGAAGCGATCGCGTTGGGGCATGGTGGGATCGGGTTGGTGG
>JBBQHX010000105.1:0-11507 GCA_038324385.1 Gemmatimonadales bacterium
AGATAGCTGTTATCGGCGCCGCACATCATCGCCGGCATCTTTCGGCGTCCCTCGTCGGTATAGTCGGCCACCTGGTCGGGCTGGCGCAGCACGCGCACGAACCAGGGTGCGGTGCCCGAACGGAGCGCGGCGTGCACCTGCTGGTGCAACGCCATCACCGCCAGCGTGTCGACGCTCGCCTCGCTCATCACCGGTCGCTCGAGCCGCTCGGTGTCGTACGCCTCCTCGGCGGGCATCGTGTCGATCGAGAGCGGTGGGCGCCCGCGCACGACGTTGCCGTTCATCACCGACACGTTGAGGAAGCGCACGGTCTCATGCGACCGGCGGATGATGTCCTCCGCGCGCGCGCGGATCACCGCGTCAGGCTCACCGGCCAGCACATCCGGACCGAGTAGTGCCTGGTCGAGATCGTCCGCCAGCGTGCGCACGAACAACGAGTCGGGAACGATCGCCGGCGGCCCCGACGTCACCCGCGCGCTCGTTTCCAGGCGCACCCCGTCCGGCAGCGTCAGGGAGACGTCGACGATCCCGTCGCAGGCATCGTCGAAGTAACCGCGACTGACCGCCTTGTTGCCATGCAACCAGGGGGGCGCCGGCGGGACGATCGCGAACAGCGAGGCGGGCAGCGTCTCGTTGACGAAGTGCGCACGATCGTTCGGGTAGTTCGGATCCTCGTCGTCGATCGCCAGCGGCACCATGTACCCGTACCACGTGGTCCCGGTGGTGTTGTAGATCCGCCGCTCCGGCGGAACGCGGTAGACGTTGGGATCGGCCGACTCGGCGTCAGGCAGGGCGGGACCATAGATCAGCCCCTTCGCCGGCGTGAAGCGGAGCCGCACGGCGGGGAACGCCTCCGTGGGTTGGATGTATCGCAAGGCGCCGAAGTCGATCCCCGCGGCGCCGTCGACGAAGTTCTCGCAGGCGCCCACGAGCCGCTGCTGCGCATGGTCGGAGAACCAGGCGGTGGTGGCGGCCACTGCATCGCGTTCGTCAGTCGTGCGCCGCACCACCTTCCGATTCGCGAACCGTCCGCGCCACTGTACGTCGGCGGGGGTGAGCCCATGCGCGGTCAACAGCCCCAACGTCACCGGGACGAGTGTGTCGTCGCTCAGCTCCGCGAACAGCTCGAGGAATGGCGCCACCGGCCGGATCGCGTCGCCCTGCTTGAAGTCGACCTGATCGGGGATGTACGACGCGCTGATGGCACCGCTGTCCGCATCGACGACGAACGTCTCCTGTGCGGCGATGCGACGGAAACCCAGCGGATCCTGCTCGTCGTCGACGAGTGTGTAGCTCACCACCGGTTCGTCGGCGCCCCCCATGCGGCCGATCACGAGTGGGGGCAGAATGCGCAGTGCGCGGATCGTCATGCGAGCGCCCTCCCGGTGGATGTCCCGACCATCGACTCGATCCATCGGATCGACTGTAGGTCGAGATCGCGCAGCGTCGTCAGGTAGCCGATGCCGTCGGCCGACGTCTCGGTGGCCAGCAGATCATCACAGATCGCCGCGCCCGCCAGGTGTATCTCGCGCTGTGTCCGCCAGCGATTCTCCGCTCCTTGCGGCGAATTGAGCGTGTAGGGCATCTCGAACGGCAGTCCGGCGTATCGCGTCGGCGTTGCGTCCGAGACGGGCATCCGCACGAGCATCCCCGCGATCGCGCGCAGGTTGTACATCTCGCTGAACAGGCGATGCAGCATCCCCGCGCGTGCGCTCGGCCGGTTGGGGTCGGGCAGCGGCGGGAACTGATACATGTGCATCAGATACGTCAGCAGGCTGCGGTAACGCAGGTTGGCGAGATTCCCCCATCCGCGCGTCTGCGCATCCTCCAGGTACACCGCGCCGTCGCCTCCGAGACGCGTCGACGGGTTGCACACCACCGCGCGGGCGACCGTGACGTCGCCTAGGTCGCTCATTTCCTGATAGACCTCGAGGAAGCGGTCGAAGTGTGACGGCTCCACGGTGTCGTCGTTGAGATGCATCCCCTCGCCCTGACCCGCGATATCACTGAGTGCGTCGAGCGCCATGCTGCGCGTTGCCATGCGCGGAACGATCACGCGAGCCGGCCAGTCCGACGGGTCCCGATCCGTCTCGTGAGGCTCGGCGTCGTCGGTCGGCGTCTCGACTTGCGGACCGTACCCCTTCGCGAACTCGTCCCACGACATCTGCTGGTCGTAGCTGTCGGCATTGAAGCAGCCGTCGGGGATACGGGTGCGATCACCGACGAGCTTGATGATCTCCTCGTAGATCTCGTCGACGTGATGCGCCTGCATTCCGGGTGCGACGCACCGCTTGACCGTATCCTCGATCGCTTTCTGGTCCTTCGCGAAGAACCGGTTGTAGCGCAATTCCTGCGGCGTCGGCTTGTGGCCAGCCGGACGCAGTCCCGTGAACGCTTCCTTCCCCAGCTGCACCTCGCCGGGCATCTCGGCGTAGACGTAGCACGCCAGCGACGTGAGCGTGAGCGGCTCGAGCTGGAAGGTGAACGGGTAGAAGGGCGAATCCCACGGATAATCGGCGCGCGAGAAGTTCAGTGGTCCGCCGAGCAGCACGAGCAGGTTCTGCACGGTGAGCAGGTGCCCCATCTCCTCGCGCGCGACGGTGAGAATCGTTTCCTGCCACCGCCGCACGCTCGGCCGGTGTTCCTCGGCTACCCCCGGGCCACCGATCGAGTATGCCGCGTAGAGATACTGCACCATCAGCGCGTGCTCGAGCTCCGCGCCGATCTGCAGGAGCAAGATAAGGTAATCGTGCCACGACATCCCTTCCGGCCGGAACTGGTCCAGGTTCAACGGCACCTTCGTCGCGCTGCCCTCCCCAGATGGTGCCGGTGGGGACGGCTCGATCCGCTGCGCGCGCAGCGTCTTCGCGATCACCTCGGTCAAGCGATGACTCATGCGACACCGGATCCGGAGGAAGGAGCAGGGGTGAACGTCCCCGTCGTGCGCGCGGGCAGGGCCAGCCCGATCTCGTCGAGCAGGTGCACGAAGTCGTCGTGCGTGTGCAGCGGCTCGAACGCCGGCCGCACGCCGATCCAGATCAGATCCGCGGAGCGTAGCGTGTGCGCCTGATGAAGCGCCGTGATCGCGGTATCGGTCTCGCCGAGCCGCGTCGCGATTTGCGCCGCGAGCACCGGCGACTGATACTCGTCTCGCGCACGGCGATCGAGTGCCTCACGCGCCTTATGTGCCGCGGAGCTGTCGCCGCGTGCGGCGTGCAGGTGGCCGCACGCGGCGATCGCTTCCGCGCTCCCCGACAGCTCGGCCGCGCGTGCGAGCGCCGCCGCCGCATCCTCGGGCTCGCCCGCGAGCTCCAGCGCGAGGCCGAGGAAGAAGTACCCCATCGCGAACCGGTCGTCGAGGCGCAACACCTCGCGGCAGCACGCGATCGCGTCCGACGCCCGCCGCTCGTAGTAGTAGGCGGCCGCCATACTGATCGCGATCGACGGCGAGAGCGGATCGAGTTCGCGTGCGCGCGCCAGGGCCGCGTGAGCCTCATCGAACCGCCCCATCGGCACCAGCACCGAGTTCGCGTACCACTGATGCGCCGTCGGATACTGGGCGTTCGCGGCGATGGCGAGCTCGAAGTCGCGTGCGGCCGCGTCCCAGTGCCACTCGAAGACGGCTCGCACGCAGCCTCGCGCGCACAGCGCTTCGGCTGACGAGGGATCGATCGCCAGCGCACATTCGGCGGCGTCGAGCGCGAGCGGCATCACTTCCTGCGGCGCCGCCATACCGTAGAGCCCCATCGTCGCCAGCGTCTCGGCCAGTGCGCCATAGGCCGGCGCGAACTGCGGATCGAGATGCAACGCGGCTTCGAGATGATCGATGCTCAGGCGCATCGCGCGTTCCGTGCGCATCGCCCACCAGTAGCGCCCTTTCAGATACTCCTCGTAGGCCGACAACGTCGTCGTGCGCGGCGTCGACTTGACGAGCTCCGTGGGGATCGGCTCGCCCCCCTCGTCCTGTAGCAGCTCGCGCAACCGCCCCGCGATTGACTCGGACAACTCGTCCTCGACCGCAAACAGATCGTCGACGCGGCGATCGAAACGCTCCGACCAGATCTCGAGCGCGCTGTCCGCGTCGATCAGCTTGGCCGTCACGCGCAGCCGGTCGCCCGAACGGCGCACGCTTCCCTCCACGACGCGCCTCACGCGGAGCCGCTGTCCGATCTCGCGCACGTCGAGCCCACTGCGCTTGAAGGCGAACGCGGAGGTCCGTGCGATCACCCGCAGTCCCGGAATGCGCGTCAGCGCATGCATGAGCTCCTCGCTGATGCCGTCGGCGAGATACTCGTCGTTGGCGTCGGGGCTCATGCTCAGAAAGGCGAGCACCGCGACCGTGTTCGCCGACGACTCGGACGGCGGCGCGGCGTACCCGCGCCCGCGCAGCAGCGCATCGATCGCCTGCACGGCATCGGGCGCACGCGGCATCCGCTCCGCGGCCTCGCGCGCGAGCAGTCGCGCCAGCAGCGCATCCACGCCAGGCGGTATGTCGTCACGCAGCGTGCCCACCGCCGCGAAGATGCCGCTCATCTTGTTCGCCAGCACCGCCATCGGCGACTTGCCGGCGAACGGAAGCTGCCCCGCCAGCATCTCATACAGCACGCAGCCGAGCGCATAGAGATCGGTGCGCCCGTCGACGACGTCCTCGCCCATCGCCTGTTCGGGACTCATGTAGGCCGGCGTGCCGATCGAGAGCCCGGCCTGTGTAAGACGAAGATCCTCCGCGACCGCGGCCGAGAGTGCGCGCGCGATACCGAAGTCCGCCACGACCGCGTGCCCGCCCGACAGCAGGATGTTCTCCGGTTTGATGTCGCGGTGGACGACGTCGCGCCCATGTGCATAGGCGAGCGCGTCGGCCACCTCACGCGCGATCTGCAGCGTCTCGGCGACGGGGAGTCGTCCCTCGCGCGTCATCCGCTCGCGCAACGACTCGCCCTCGACATACGGCATCACATAGAACGTGTGCCCCTCCGCCTGGTCGGAGTCGAGCAGCGGCAGGATGTGCGGGTGCTGAAGCTGGGCGGTGACGCGGATCTCGTGCGCGAAGCGCTCGGCGCCGAGCATCGCGCCGGCGTCACCGTGGAGCAGCTTGACGGCCACCTTGCGGTCGTGCTTGCGGTCGTGCGCGAGGTAGACCGTCGACATGCCGCCGCGCCCGAGTTCCCGCTCGACGACGAACCGTTCGCCGAAAGCTCCCGATACGTGGAGCGGCCGCGTCACGATAGAAATCCTTGCCGTTCACGGGTGCGTGCGCATCGGAACCACGGCGTCCCGCGCAACGGCTACATGTTCGCGGCCGGACATGCCCACGGCAAGCCCCGTATCGCCGTCCTGGCCCCCTCACGTTCCGAGACGTCGCTGCCCGGGCGTCGGTGCGAGCGACGCGATCACATGCACCACCCGCGCGCCGATGAAGCAATTGCATGTCCGGTGTTCGTCCGATCTGACGCGATACCGAGCAGGCTGGATTCCATGGCGTCCACCGGACGGGGCACTCCCCGTCCGATGAAACGCCTGGCGTCGCGTCCTCGGATGCCCAGCTTGCCGCACTCGCCGACCTGTCGGGCGGCCGACGTTCAATCATCAATCAGGAGAGGGAACATGCGTAAGGCACCGGTCCTGGCCGAGTTGGCGGCCGCCGTGGGGCGCACGTGGAATCGGACGTGGACGAGATCGGCGATGCGAACGGCGCCGCGCACCGCGGGTGCGCTCGTCGCGGCCGTGTTGCTGGCGGCCTGCGCGGACGATCCCGCCTCCCCCGCACTGGGCGAACCGTCGGCGAACTTCGACCGGGCGCGCTCCGGCGAGGGGTACGCCCGTCGTGGCGAATTGCGCACCGGCTTCATCTTCGGGCGTGACCGGGAGCCGATGGCAGTGACGTACGAGGTGCAGGGCGAGCTAGCCGTCTGGCAGGGCGACATCGTGATCGGCCGCGCGCGCGACATCCCGCGCACGCGGGCCCAGTTGCTGGCCGGCAAGCCCACCGGCTTCAGCGCCGCCGTCTACATCGCCAACACCGCGTCCGACGACTTCCGCTGGACCGGCGGCGTGGTGCCATACGTGATCGACGCCAACCTGACGAATCAGGCGCGCGTCACCGATGCCATCGCGATCATCACGGAAAAGACCGCGGGCATCACCTTCGTCGAGCGGTCGGGCGAGGCGAACTTCCTGAACTTCGTCACCGCGGGCGGCTGTTCGTCCTCGATCGGCCGCGTTGGTGGGGGTCAGAACATCAACCTCGACACCGACTGTGGACTTGGCAACACCGTGCACGAGATCATTCACGCGTTAGGTGTGTTCCACGAGCAGTCGCGCTGCGATCGCGACGGTTTCGTCGAGGTCTTCATCGGAAACGTCGAGGACGGCAAGACGCATAACTTCGACAAGGAGTGCGTCGGCGCGTTCGATCACGGCGACTACGACGAAGGGTCGATCATGCACTACGGGACGCACTTCTTCTCCAAGAACGGCGAAGCCACGCTCAATTCGCTGCGCGGCCGCAACGCCGACATGGGGCAGCGCGATTCCATCGGCCCGACCGACATCGTGACGCTGAACTTCCTCTATGGCGCGAACAACGTTGGCCCCGCCGCGGTCATCGCGGCGTTGGCGGCGCAGTACGTCGAGGGGTCGTCGGTGAGCTTCGACGGTAGCGGGTCGAGCGACCCCGATGATCCCGTGCTGACCTACCAGTGGGATTTCGGCGATGGCTCGTGCGCCGTTACGCCGCAGCCGGCCGAGTGCACCGTCGCTGCGCCGAATCACGTCTACACGCAGAACGGGAGCTATTCAGTCACGCTCACGGTCAGCGACGGCACGCTCAGCGATGTCGCCGAGGCCACGGTCACCGTCGTGAACGCCGCGCCGCAGGTGTTCGCCGGCGACGACGCGTCGCGCAACGAGGGGGCGCTGTTCGAGCGGGCCGGCTCGTTCACCGACCCGGGCGCCGACACGTGGACGGCCACGGTCGACTACGGCGACGGTGCCGGAGTGCAGGCGCTCGATCTCGTCGGCAAGACGTTCCTGCTCAGCCACGCCTATGCCGACAACGGGAGCTACACGATCACCGTCAGAGTCACCGACAGCGATGACGGGACAGGCACTGACGGCGTGGACATGACGATCGACAACGTGATTCCGACCGTGATGGCTGGCGCGGATGGCTCGGTGGTGTCCGGCTCCGACTACACGCTGACCGGCAACTTCAGCGATCCCGGCGTGATCGACCATCCGTGGACGTGGAGCGTCAATTGGGGATTCGGTATCAACTCCACCGGCTCGACCAACGATCAGTCGGCGACGATCTCGGCGACAAAACAGGCGTGCGCGGCGGGGACCTTCAACGTCGTCCTCGCGGTCACCGACAAGGACGGCGGCAAGGGAACCGACGCCCTGACGCTCACCGTCTCCCACTTCGCCGTGCAGATCGACATCACCCCCACGCAGTCCCCGAATCCGATCCGGCTGGGTCGTTCGGGGCTGGTGCCGGTGGGGCTGCTCAGCACCGCGACGTTCGATGCGACGTCGGCAGACTTCTCGAAGATCACCCTCGGCAACGAGGTCGGCACCGACACTCCAGTCGCCCGGCAGGGGAAGGGCACCTACCACGCCAAGCTCGAGGACGTCAACCGCGACGGCCGGATGGACGTCGTCCTGATGTTCGACGCTCGCGCGCTCACCACCAACGGCGACATTGCCGTGGGCACCATACAGCTCGTGCTGCGGGGCTTCCTGAGCGATGGCTGCACGAACTTCCGCGGAACCGACGCGGTGGTGATCGTTCCCTGATCCACGCGTCGCCCTCGGCCGCCTGACCGCGGAATGAGTCGGACGCGAGGGTTGCGTCCGGCTCATTGCTTTTGCCCCGACGAGGTCACTTCCGATGTATACGACGCGCCCGCGCGACACGCTCGCCCTGCTCCTGCTGCTGATGGCCGCCGTCGTCGGCTGCGCGGCCCCGACTCCAGCGCCCGGCGCGACGACGCTCACGCTGGACATTGCGCCATACCGCCGCGCGTGCATGGCGGAGGGGCCGCGCCAGTGTCTCGTCGTGCGGCGCGAGGGCGACACGACCTGGACCAACTTCTTCGATCCGATCGACGGGTTCGCGCACGAGGCGGGGTATCGCTACCTCGTGCGTGTGGAGCGGCTCGTCGTTGCGCGGCCGCCCGCGGACGGGTCGAGCTTTCGTTACCGGCTGCTCGAGGTGCTGCGGAAGGAGCGCGACGCGGGAGAGGGCCGCTGACGCACCGCGGCGGATGATCGCCCGCGTGTCGATTCGGCGCCCCATGATCGACTATCACCGAGCACCGCGCATCGTCCGCGGTGCATGGCCCTCACCCTTCGCACGGAGCGCCACCCGATGCTCAGCTCGCCGCACATCACGCACAGCCCGGCCCAGACCACCGCCGTCATTCGCCTCACCGTGCCCCGCGCCGAGCTCCGCACGGTGATGGGCCCCGGCATCGCCGAACTGATGCAGACCGTCGCCGCTCAGGGGATCACCCCGGTCGGTCCCTGGTTCACGCATCATCTGCGCATGGCGCCCGACGTCTTCGATTTCGAGATCGGCGTCCCGACCGACCGGCCGGTGTCGCCGGTGGGGCGCGTGCAGCCCGGCGCGCTGCCGGAAGCGACCGTTGCCCGCGCCGTGCACGAGGGGAGCTACGAGGAGCTGGGCGCGGCGTGGGGCGAGTTCTCTGCCTGGATCGCCGCTGAGGGGCACACCCCGGCCGAGGATCTGTGGGAGCGCTACGTCGTCGGGCCCGAGTCGGGGGACGATGCGGCCGGCTACCGCACGGAGCTCAACCAGCCGCTGGTGGTGCAGGGCGAGGCGGCGTAGCGGTCGCGCCGCCGTCAGGAGACTGGCGGCACCCGGTCGTCCATCGGAACGAAGTTGGCCAGGAACACGCGCTCCTGCGGCGTCAGTGAACCCACCCCCTGCGCGCTGATCTTGTCGAGGATCCGGTCGACCTCGTCGCGGTTGACCTCGTGCACCTGCGTCCGGTCGACCGACTTCCAGTCCTGCGCCACCCGCTTCGTGGCCGTGGGTGGCGCGGCCGATGCCTTCCGCTTGAACGAGGTACGCTTCCGCTCGAGCCACTTGAGGTAGAGATACGCCCCGACGTAGCCGCCGAGGTGGGCGAAGTGGGCGACGTTGCCGCCCGTCCCGCCGAAGCCGCTGAAGAGAGAGAACGCGGTCGTGAGCAGCACCAGCACGCGCGCTCGCACCGGGATGATTCCCCAGATGAGAATCTGCTCGTCCGGCCAGAAATACGCGAAGGCGAGCATCACGCCGTACACGCCCGCCGACGCGCCGATGATCGGCGAGCTGAAGGCGAGCAGGAAGGAGAGCAGCGCGCCCGTGATTCCCGCCGCGAAGTACATGATCAGGAACGGCCGCGACCCGATCCGGCTCTCCACGCGTGGTCCGAAGAAGAAGAGGGCCAGCATGTTGAAGCCGAGGTGCATCAGTCCGCCGTGCAGAAACATGTAGGTCACGATCGACCACGGGCGGACGAGCACCAGCTGCGGCACGAACACGAACAGGTTCGACACGACCGGTATCGTGATCTGCAGAAAGTACGCGGCGACGTTGGCGATCAGGAGCGAGCGAACGACTGGTGTCACGGCGGTGCTCTCCGAGGCATGGATCGAGGGCGCGATCCCGGAAGGATAGCCGTCGCGGCCGGGCCTCGCACGACGTCGCGCTCGCGTTTGCCAGATCGTGCGGCGGGGCGTACTCTAGCCCTGCCGGCCGCCGCCCCCGACGGGCCGCCCGACGACACACCCACCCCCCAGCCGCCCCGACCATGCTCCCGCTCCGCCACCCATTGGTCGTCGGACTGCTCGTGCTCGCGACGGTCGCCTGCGGCGGGACGGACGCCGACACGACAGCCGATCTCCCTCCGGCCGCCGCCGCCAATCCGGCCGCGGTGGCCGCGGGTGCACCGCCGGTGGCGCCCGCGGCGGCCTCCCCGGGCGCGGGAACGGCGCAGGTCGTGCTGACGATGGGAGCCGACACGGTGAGCGGCGACTTCCGGGCCTCGCTCTGTGGCGGCCCCTTCCTCATGGGCGAGGGCGTGGCCTATCAGACGCGGGCCGGCGAGTGGCAGATGACCGTCGCCAGCGAGGCGCGCCAGCAGGGCGAGGTCGCCCTCAACACGCCGGGCGGCGAGGTCAGCGTCGTCGTCACCGTGAACGGGCCGGGGACGCAGCTCGTCCGCGGGCCGCGCAATGGCGGCACGCTCCGCATCAGCGACGACTTCCGTCGCGCCGAGGCTGACCTCGAGCTGCGCGGCCTCGTCAACGCCGCACCGGCGCGTCTGCAAGCGACCTTCACCTGCGACGCCACCAACTGACGACCCCGCCGCGCCGGCGCGGCCGCCCCACCCCATCCCCGAATCCCGCCAGCATGGTCGAGATGCAGATCCGCCTCGCCACCCGCGCCGACAAGGCGTCACTCCTCCACCTGATCGACGCGCACGCCGACTTCGAAGCCATGGCGCGTCCGACCCCGGAGGCGCGCGACCGGCTGATGCGTCACGGCTTCGGCGACCGTCGCCGCTTCTCCGCCTTCCTCGCCTCCATGGACGGCCAGGACGTCGGCTACGCGATCACCTACGAGGGCTACTCGTCCTTCCTGGCGCGCCCGACCTTCTACCTCGAAGACATCTTCGTCTACGAGGCCGCGCGCGGACGCGGTTTCGGCGGAACGATGTTCCAGTTCCTCGTCGAGGAAGCCGTCGACCGCGGCTGCGCCCGCATGGAATGGATGGTCGTCGACTGGAACGACAATGCCATCGGCTTCTATGAGCGGCGTGGTGCGGTGCAGTTGAGTGAATGGCACAGCTATCGGCTCGAGGAGGACCAGCTTCGGGCGCTGGCGGCTGGGGTGCGGGAGTGACGCCGTTGTTGCCGCCGATCGCTAATGTTTGGTCGGGTTCGTTCTGATTGAACCGCCCAGGACGCCCAGGACGCCGAGGACGCAGACGACAGCCGCAGAGCGTGACTCGCGCGCCAGACCCGCGAACGAGCTCCGGCAACAGGGCGCGACGGGAAGGCGAACAGGAACAGTACGATCAGCATCAACGCCCGAAACGGCGCACGAACGACTGCCGGCAGCGCTGTTCCCCTCCAAACGCGCGACGCTCAAAGCCGCGATGCGAGTCACGCCCCATGTCGAGTCCCGCCCCCGAGAGCAGTCCTCCGCGTCCTCCGCGTCCTCCGCGGTTGAAGACCAGTACGACCGCCGCGGTTGAAAACCACTACGACCGCCGCGGTTGAAAACCACTACGACCGCCGCGGTTGAAAACCAGTACGACCGGCGCGGTTGAAAACCAGTACGACCGCCGCGATTGAAATCCACTACGACCGGCGCGGTTGAAAACCACTACGACCGGCGCGGTTGAAAACCCCTACGACCGCCGCGGTTGAAAACCACTACGACCGCCGCGGTTGAAAACCACTACGACCGCCGCGGTTGAAAACCAGTACGACCG
>JBBQHX010000106.1:0-11258 GCA_038324385.1 Gemmatimonadales bacterium
CATCACCTGATCCTGCTCGATCCGCACCACCCGGTTGTCGCGCAACAGCCCTGACCGTGCCGCCTCGGCGATCGTTCCGGCGAAGCCCGTGATCGCCGTCTCGTAGACGTAGTCCGGTTGGATGCCGTACGCCGCGGCCACCGCACGCGGATTCTCCCGCGGCTCGAGCGTCACAATGAAGCGGCCGGGAATTCGTCCCCCGGCGTTCGGCGAGGTGGCGAACGACGGGTCGCCGCCCGGATCGAGCTGCGTGGGCGTCGGGGCGTCGGCGCAGGCGGCGGCGCCGAGCGCGAGCGTGGCGGCGGCGAGCAGCCGTGCCGGGGACGAGAGACGGTGCGACATCGAACCTCCCGAGGGTGTGGCACCGGCTTCCCGTCCGGCGCGGTGGAGCAGCCGCGTTTCCGCGGCACCCCCATATCGGGTGTGCGGTGTCACTCCGTCAAGAGCCAATGTCACCGAAAGTTATCCAGTCGGTGACCTACGTCTCTGACGGACGTGCAGGGGACTGCGCCGTTCCTCGGCATTCGGCGGAGCCTCGCGTGCGGATGCATTCGAGCCGTCACGACGAGACCAGGCCTCAGACTCGACCAATCCCTACTTGCACCCCCGGTGACACAACCGGGTATGTGAAGCTTTCTCCGGGCCGCCACGTCGCCGGCATCGCTCGCCAGACCGCGGGCGGCGGCCGTTGACTCCGGATCATCCACTGGCCAACATCCGGCATCCGTCGGTGCGCGAATGCCGCGTACCGTCTTCCCGCGTCGCGCTGGAGCCGCCGTGACCACGCCCACGTCCTCGCCGTCGTCGCCCGCTGAAGGCGATACCCGCGTCCTCACGCCGATCGAGGTGCATCGCGCGGCCGCGCTTCGTCAGCTTCCGCCGGCGGACCAGCTCGGCTTCGGCCGGCTCTTCACGGACCATGTCTTCCGCGCCGAGTACGCACAGGAAACGGGGTGGACCGGCGCGCGCATTGAGCCGCACGGTCCGGTGGCGATCGACCCGGCGAGCGCGTCGCTGCACTACGCGCAGGCGGTCTTCGAAGGACTCAAGGCCTTTCGCGGGACCGATGGCCGCGTGCGGCTCTTCCGGCTGATGGATCACTGCCGGCGGATGCAAACCAGCGCGGCCGCGCTCTGGATGCCGCCGATGGAGCCCGAGACGCTGGCCGAGGCGATCACCCGGCTGGTCGAGATCGATGAGCGGTGGGTGCCGCCCACGCGCGGCACCGCCCTGTACATCCGGCCGCTCCTCTACGCGACCGAGGCGATGCTGGGGGTGCGGGCGGCGATGACGTATGCCTGCACGGTGCTCCTGTCGCCCGTGGGCAGCCTGTACGACGGGCCGGCGTTCGCGCCGACGCGGCTCTGGGTCGAACGGACGCGCATCCGGGCCGCGCCCGGGGGGATCGGATCGGTGAAGGCGGCCGCGAATTACGCCGCCAGCCTGACGACGAGCATGGAAGCGCGCGCGCGCGGCTACGACCAGGTGCTCTGGCTCGACGCCATCGAGCATCGGTTCCTCGAGGAAGCGGGGACGATGAACGTCTTCGTGAGGCTCGGCGACGAGGTGCTGACGCCGCCGCTGAGCGGAACGATTCTCGCCGGCGTCACGCGCGCGACCGTGCTGCAACTGCTGCGCGACTGGGACATCACGGTCACCGAGCGCGCCCCGTCGTTCGACGAGCTGGCGGGGGCGATCGCGTCAGGTGGCGACGTCGAGGTGTTCGGCTCGGGCACGGCGGCGGTGATTTCCCCGGTGGGGGCGCTGGGCTCCCCCGACGGCGACCTGATCGTGCGCGACGGAACGCCGGGGCCCCTCGCCGAACGCCTCTACGCGGCGATCACGCGGATTCAGCACGGCGACGCGCCCGATCCGCACGGCTGGACCACGATCGTCGCCTGACGCGGCACCCCGTGCGTCTTCTCGTGGCACTCGGCGGCAACGCACTGCTCCGCCGCGGCGAACCCATGACCGCCGACGCGCAGCGGCGCAACGTGCAGCGCGCCGCGCGCGCACTCGCGCCGCTCGCGCTCGCGCACGAACTGGTCATCACGCATGGCAACGGGCCCCAGGTCGGGCTGCTCGCGCTGCAGACCGCCGGTGATCCGAAGGTGGCCGCGGCGACCCTCGACATGCTCGGTGCGCAGACCGAAGGGATGATCGGCTACATGATCGAACAGGAGCTGGGCAATCTGCTCCCATTCGAGGCCCCGCTGGCGACCGTGCTCTCCATGGTGGAAGTGGATCCGGCCGACCCGGCCTTCCAGCGGCCGACCAAGCCGATCGGCCCGACGTATGGCGAAGCCGAGGCGCGCGCGCTGGCGGCCGAACGCGGGTGGACGGTGGTGCCGGACGAGCGAGGGTGGCGGCGGGTCGTCGCATCGCCTCGGCCGCGCCGCATCTTCGAGACGCGACCGGTGCGCTGGCTGCTCGAGCGAGGGTGCACGGTGATTTCGGCGGGCGGAGGCGGCATTCCCACCGCGTACGCGGCGGACGGAACGCTGCACGGCATCGAGGCCGTGGTCGACAAGGACCTGGCGAGTGGCGTCCTGGCGCGCGATCTCGACGCAACCCTGTTCGTGATGGCCACCGACGCCGACGCGGTGTATCTCGATTGGGGGCTGCCGACCGCTCGCGCCATCGCGACCATCTCGCCGGAAGCGCTGGGGGCGATCCCATTCGCGGAAGGCTCGATGGGGCCGAAAGTCGAGGCGGCCGTGGCGTTCGCGTCGGTCGAGGGACGGGTGGCGATGATCGGCGCGCTCGATGACCTCGATCGGCTCGTGCGCGGCGAGTCGGGAACCCGCGTCGCGCTGGGACTGGACACCACCTACGCCACACGCGATGTGGCCTCCTGAGCAAGTGGGTTCGGTACGCGTCATGCGAGTCGAACGGCGTTGCGTCGTGCGGCCACCGCGCGTCTGGCCCGCGCATGGCGGCCGGCCATCCTGCCGGCCCCGTATCGGGATCGACGAACACCCGTTAATTCGTCCATCGTCCGCGCACCGCGTGCGTCCGCGTCGCCCGTCCACCGCTCGCTGTCCTTTTCCCCGCCGTCCGATGGTATTGTCCCCGCGCTGGATCCGCTCGTCCCGTTCGCTCCTCCTCCTTCCGCTGATCGCCGGCGCCTGCGCCAGCGGTGATGCCGCCGCGGCCGCTGGTGCCACCGCCGACTCGCTGGCCCTCGACAGCGCGGCCGCACGCCGCACCGCCGACAGCGTGGCCGCCGCGGCTGCCGCCGCCCGCACGGCCGACTCGATCGCTGCCGCGACGGCTGCTCCTGCCGTCGGCGATTCGGCGACCGCGCCGGACACCGCCGCGATCAACGTCAAGGTTCGGGCGGGCCGCACGAAGCGCGACAGCATCGCCCTCGTGCGCACGGTGCGCATGGGACGCGAGCATCCGGGATGGCCGGTGAAGAGTCCGGCGACGTTGCCCGGCTCGATTCTCCCCGACAAGCGCATCGTCGCCTATTATGGCAATCCGCTCTCCAAGCGGATGGGCGCGCTGGGCGAGTATCAGGTGGACGACATGCTGCAGCGGTTGGACAAGGAAGTTGCCGCCTGGCGCGCCGCCGATCCGTCGACACCGGTGCAGCCGGCGCTGCATCTCGTGGCGGTCGTCGCGCAGGGGTCGGCCGGACGTGACGGGAAGTGGCGCACGCAGATGGCCGACACGCTCGTCGAGCGTGTGTACTCGTGGGCCAAGCGCTCGAACGCGATCATGTTCGTCGACGTTCAGGTTGGGCTGAGCACGCTGCAGCAGGACCTGCCGAAGCTCGAGAAGTTCCTGATGCGCCCCGACGTTCACCTCGGCATCGATCCCGAATTCTCGATGAAGGGCGGACAGGCGCCAGGCAAGAAGATCGGCACCTTCGACGCGGCCGACATCAACTACGCGACGAAGTATCTCGCCGATCTCGTGGAGAAGCACAACCTGCCACCCAAGGTGCTGGTCGTGCACCGCTTCACGCGCGGCATGGTCACCAACTCGGCCAACATCAAGCTCGATCCGCGCGTCCAGATCGTGATGCACATGGACGGCTGGGGCGCGCCGTGGCTGAAGTTCGATTCCTATCGCGATTACATCATCAAGGAGCCGGTCCAGTACGCCGGATTCAAGCTGTTCTACGGCAACGACACCAAGAAGGGCGATGCGCTGCTAACCCCGACGGAGCTGGTGCAGCTCTCGCCAAAGCTGCTGTACATCCAGTATCAGTAGTGCCGGCGCCGCGGCCACGTGGCGCTCGCTGAATTGGCGGGGGCGAGTCCGCAACGTGCGGACTCGCCCCCGTCGTGCGATCAGGTAGCGTGAACGGAGCGCGATTGGTGAGAACCCCGAGTTCGTTGGGCCGATGCTAGCGGCGATCGCCCGCCTGGAACTCCGCTTCCACGCGCGAGAATTCCTGACCTACATCTACGCGCTCGTCTTCTTTCTGCTCGCGTTTGCCTTCGCGTCAGGCAGCGGGATCGAGCTGGTGCGCGACCGCGGCGCGGTGCCGCGCGGCGCACCGTGGACGATCGCCCACGCGGTGGCGGGACTCACCGCGTTCGGCCAGTTGATGACGGCGTTCATCGCCGCCACGGCGCTGCTCCGCGACGCAGTGACGCGCATGGAACCGCTGCTCTTCTCGACGGGCCTCACGAGGCACGCCTACGTCGGTGGCAAGCTGCTGGGTGCCATGGCCACGATGCTCGCCGTGCACCTGGCGATACCGATGGGCATCGCGCTCGGCGCGTCGATGCCGTGGGCGCCGCCAGGCGCGGCGCCGATCACGGCCGGCGCGCTCACCTGGCCGTTGGTGGTACTGGTGCTGCCGAACGTCGTCCTGATCACCGCGGCGTTCTTCGCCGGCGGGGTATTCTCGCGCTCGTTCGTCGCCGTAGCGGTGACGGGACTGCTGCTCGTCGCGGCGTGGCAGGCAGGCCTCTCGCTCGTCGTGTTCGACTCGACACGAATGCTGGGCGCGCTCGTCGACCCGTTCGGCAACGCGGCGATCGAGGCGGCGACCGCGGGGTGGGGACTCGCCGAGCGTTCCACCCGTCCGCTGCCGCTCGCGCCGTATGTCACGGCCAACCGGGCGCTCTGGGGCGTCGTCGCGGGTGGCCTGATCGCGCTCGTGCTGACGCGCTTCCGCCTCACGCCGACGCCGGTGCGGGCGGGTCGCGTACCGCGCGGGGCCACTCGCCCACGGTCCGCGCCCTCCACGCCGCGGGCCGCAACCGGCCCCGCCGTCGAGCGGCGTGCGCGCTGGATGGGAGACGCCTTCGCCTGGGCCCGCCTGACGACGCGCACGATCCTGCTCGAGCGGGGCTTCGTCGCGATCGCCCTGCTCGCTGTCCTGAACGCCACGGCGAATCTCGTGTCGGGCAGCGAGGTCACGGCCGCGGCGATCGCGGATTCCGTCGTCGTGCACGCCCGCGTCTTCCTCATCCTGCTTGCGACGATCTATGCCGGCGAGCTGGTCTGGCGGGAGCGCGACCTGCGGGTGCGAGGGCTGGTGGACGCCGTACCAGCGTCGTCGAGCGCGGAGGTGGCCGGCAAGGCGGCGGCGGTCGCCGTCGCCGCGTGCGGCATCGGCGGGCTGTTGGCCGCGGTAACGCTGCCAGTACTGCTCCTGCGTGGCGATGGCGATGCCGGGGCGCTGCTCGCTGGCTCCGCGCTGCTTCCCGCGGCAATGCTGTTCGCGCTGGCGATGCTTTCCCTTGCCGTGCACGCGGCGATGCGCAGCAAGGTGCGGGCGCACTTCGCCCTGATCGCGGCCTGGGTAGTGAGCGTGGCGCTGGCCCAGGGCGGCACTCGCGTCAGGCTGGCCGATCTGGTGCGCGCGGATGCCGACGATCCGCTGATTCGCGTCGCCGCGTTGCTGTGCCTGGGCGGGGCGGGGGCAGCGCTCGCCACGGTGTGCTGGACGCGCGGTTCACCGGCGCATGCACGCGACCGGGTCGCGATGCTCGACCGTCGTCAGGCGATGCTGGCCCTGTCACTGGCCGCGGTGTGCACCGCGGCCGCGGTCGCACTTACGTTTCGGTTCGCCTAGCCGAGTAGCGGCGAATGGCCGAGCCAGCGGCGCAGATAGCCGAGCTGGCCGACGTGGTACGCCTCGTGGAAGGAGAAGAGGAAGAGCGTGCCGTCGGTGGACGGCGCACGGAACCGTGGCGGCGCCATCAGCGCCTCCGGCTCCACCGCTTCGCGCCCGGGTCGTGGGCGGCGCCAAGCAGGTTGACGGTCCGCAGGCGGAAGAGCGTCAGATGTCCGGCCACCCAGAGCATCGGCGCGACGGCCGGACTCGGATTGCGGTGCAGCTCCTCGTCGGAAACGCCGTGCAGCGCTCGCGGCACGAGGTTCGTGCCGACCGAGAACCGTCCGGCGACGGAGATCAGGCGTACGTCCATGCGGGCGGTGGGTCGGGGATCGGTGAGGGCGTGTTCACCCCCAAAGGTACCGGCCCGGGAAGGGCAGTGCCGCTGCCGGGCGCACGAACGCCCCGCGTCGTGGGAAGGACGCGGGGCGTACCTGGACCGACGTTACAGAGCCGTGATCGTGACCGCCGCTGCTAGCGTGAGCGAGCCGAGTGGACGCCCCCCTTTGGGGAATCGGCCGTGACAGTGAATGGTCCACCGCCGCGTACGATCCATCGCACGGTCACCGTGCCCATTCCGGGGATGTTGGCCACATTCACCCGCGCCGGACGGTGCGTCTGTTCAGTCGAGATGTTCTGCAGCGGGTTGGTCACGATCGCCGACGCGACGACGTCGCCGCCGGTGAGCGTGATCCAGTCCGGACGCGAGATGTCGTTCTCCACGTCCTGTTGCGTGTGCGTCGGCGCGAGGCGTTTGTTGGCGATGATCGCGGTGACTTCGGTGAGCCCGCCGCCCATCGCGCGCGTCATCACCGAGTCGACGCGAACGAGCGGCATCTGCCCCGCCTGATACAGCGTGAACATCATGTTCCGGTGCGCTTCCGCCTGGATCATGAAGCCCGGCTCCACGCGTCCGAAGTTCTTCTTGAAGCCGCCGATCTCGACCGGGCCGTACTGCGGATGATCGAACGGCGTCCACGGCACGAACGCTTCGCCCATCAGGAGCAGGCGATCGAAGCGGTACTGTGGCGAGTCGTATGCCTCGCGCTCAACGGGCTTCTCGAAGTACTTGAACGGCGTGAACAGCTCGTTGCTGAACGTCAGAATTCCGCGCGCGCCGTAGATCCAGTCGAGCTCGCCGCCCCAGGCGGTGTACAGATCCTTCCAGACGATCATGTAGCGATAGCCGGGAAGTATCTGCTCGCCTACCGCGCCGAGCTGATCGTAGACACGCACGTCGGCGGGGCGGTACTCGTCCTGCGGTACGCCCGGACCGCGGAGGATCATGCCGCCGCTGTTATGATAGCTCTGGGCGCCGGCGATGTTCGGCCGGTCGATGATGAAGCGCATCACCGCGCGCGTCTCGGGCAGCGAGCCGGGATAGGCGTCGGCGCCACCCTGCACGTACTGCGGCACCCAACGCCAGGGCCAGTTGCGATTCGGGTCGTAGCCGCCGCCCGGATCCTCGTTGACGCTGCCGTCCCCGTCCTGATCGAACCCTTCCTGACCGAGCATCTCCCACTCGCCCGGCTGGTCCGCGCGTGCTCCGATCATGAAGCGTGAGTCTTCCGGTGACGTGACGAGGCGGCCGTTGGGATTGCGCCGCCGCATCATCGTGATGTGTCCGTCGCCGTTGAGGTCGTTGGCGATGTCCTCGTCGACGAGCCCGTCGCCGTCGTTGTCCCGCGGCACGGCGCCGGTGCGCGGACTGCTGGCCGTATTGGCCTGCTTGAGGTAATGCTCCCGACCGTCCGGGTTGATCGTCGGGACGATGTAGAACACGCGCTCATCGAGCAGCGAGTCGACCGCCGGCACGCGATCGGCCATCTCGCACAGCCACCAGGCCGTATAGAGCGAGTACTCGGAACCCTGGATCTCGTTGGAGTGGATGTTCCCGTCGATGTACATCCCGGGCTTCTTCCGCTCCTCGCCCACGTCGAAGTTCGTGACCGTGATGACCCACAGGTCCCGCCCCTCGTGGCTCTTGCCGATCGAGCCGAGGCGGCATCGGTTCGGGTGCGCAGCGGCGAGATCGCGGCCGATCTTGCCGATCGTCGCGTGATCGAACCAGCGATCCCAATGCACTGGAACCTTCGGGTCGGGCGGGGAGCCGAGCGCGGCGAGCGCGCCGGCCTGTGCGGCGAGCGGCGTCGTCAGCCCCGACAGGAGCAACGCAGCGCCAGCGAGCGCCATGCGATGATGAATGTGCATGTGCATGGTCAGCTCACCTTCCCTGAAGCGTGACGGTGCGCGCGACGGTGCCCGCGACCGGGCTCGACGCGCGCACGGTGATGGACGAACCGGGGTCTCCGACGACGAGCCAGCTGACTTCCTCCGTCGCGCCGCTGCCCGCGATCGCGCCGAGCATCTGGATCTTGCGCCCCGAGGCGATCTCGCCGCGCGTGTCGAGTTCCAGCCGCACGCGCTGTGGCCAGCGCGCGCGCGCGCCGATGCTCGCGAGCGTCGGCAGGTAGCCGTCGTTGCCGACGTGCGCCGTGACGCGGAAGACGCGATCGCTCACGCGCGCGACACGCACGTCGCGAATTGCGATCTGTGGCAGCATCCCCGCGAGCTGTTGAATGAATCGCGCGTGTGTTCCAGTGACGGAGTCGAGCTGGGCCGCCGGTGGGTTCCACCGCGCGAACGGATGAAAGCCGCCGACCTCCACCGTCTGGCCGGGGAAGTCGGGATGCTGCACCGGCGTCCAGGCGATCAGCCCGTCGGGCCGGTTCGCCCGTAGCCACCGCACGGCGGCGCGCTGCTCGGTCATGCTCGCGTCGCCTGACGCGGCGGGGGTCGACGCAGCGGCAGCGCCGCCAGCGCCACCCGCCGCAGCCCCCGCACCGGCCGCACGACGGGTCGTGTCGGCCGGTGCGACCGGCCACCACCCGCGTGAGGCAAACACGAACCGCCCCATGTCGTAGTAGGCGTGGGATGCCGGATCGCCGGTCAGCGACGCGGACAGCGGCGTCCCGGTCAGCCCGGTCGTCGCCTTGAAGCGGCGCGAGACTTCGGCGAAATACGGCTCGTCCTCGGCGAGGATGGCCGAGTACGGCCCCCCGGCCGACGTGCCCTGCGGGTTGCCGCCGATCCCCGGCACGCGGCGGTGCTCCCACGGACGCATCAGGTTGTCCTGCGCGCCGAGTACGTAGACGGCCGCAATGTTGGGATGCGCCAGGTAAAAGTCGACGACCGCGCGCGATTCATCGGCCGAGAACTGGTGATCGCCCGCGCCGTCGGCGAAGAATTCGTAGCCGTTGGTGAAGTTGATCGAGATGTCCGTGCCCCCCTCGGGATCCTCGGCAAACTGGCCATCCTTGTCGGCGTCACGCGATTCCACCATCACGCGGTGCGTGCCGCGCTCGCCCTTCGCGCGATCGGCGCGCCGCATCAGCATCGGCTCGTCGGGATCGGCCATCCAGTCCCCGGTCGGGTCGGTGACACGCATCATCGTGATGACGCCGTCACCGTTCACATCGGCGGGACCGTCGTCGTCAGGCGTGCCATCGTTGTCGTCGTCCGTGACGGCCTCGTTGCGCAGCCGCTCGTGTAGCGGACGGCGGAACGCCGCTTCGGCGGCATCCGGGTTCAGCCGCGGAAGTACGTAGATCGTCACACGATCGAGCAGCGCGGTGATGGCCGTGTCCCGACCGTACGCACCAGCCAGCCGGCGGATCGCATCGAGCGCGATCTCGCTGCCGACGAGGTGCGGGCCGTAGGCGTTGGCCAGGATCAGCAGCGCCGGCCGGTCACCTACGGTCGCGCCGGCGCCGAGGCGCACGGCGTGCACGGTGCGACCGCCCGGTGAACGCGCGAGCTCCTCGACGGTGACGAGGGAGGGATTGGCGCGGCGCACGCTTTCCAGCGCCGCCGTCAGGCGGGCGTGGGTGTGGTAGCGCGACGCATCCGCCGTCCAGCTGGCACCCTGTTGGGCTGCCGCTGCGGTGGGGGAGAGGCCGGCCAGCGCCGTGACGCCAGCGGCAAGCGCCACATGCCAGACGGCACGCGGCCGGGCCGCTCGCGCCCAGGGGGCAACGATCATCGAATGGGGGGTAGGGGAGGGAGTTCGCCGTGGTCGACGGCGCCTGTTCGACTACGCGACCGGCCGCCCCAACGCTGGCGACCTGAACGGCTCAGCGCCAGCGGGAACCGCGCTGCGGGCGCCCGTTGTTCCTCCCTCGAACCGCCAGCCGCGCGGCGGATCCGCTCGGCGGAGTCGCTGGAAGGCGTGAGTCGTGCGATTCTCTACGCCACGTCGCCCCGTGCTGGTTGCCGACGGGTGTGCGTGCGCTGACCGGCATCCGTGCGGCAGCGTCTTCACTGATCCACGATCCGGAGCCCGATCATGGCCGAGCAGGATGCGCTGGACGTCGCCGAACGCCGCACGACGCGGCTCGCCGCCCTCGCGGAGCAACTCGGCGACGAGAAGCTCGATGCCCTGCTCGACCACCCGCAGGCGGGCGACCTGTTCGCGTCGCTCGCGGGGATGGACGCCGCCGCACTCGGCCGGCTGGTCAAGGCGCGCCCGGCCGAGCGGCGCGAGCCGCCGCCGATCGAGGATGACTTCCTCCACCTGTTCGATGATCTGCCGCCCGAGGTGCAGACGGTGCGCGAGCGCGTGCGGGCCTTCATGGAGACGCGCGTCGCGCCGATCGCCGACGACTATTGGGAGCGCGCGGCGTTTCCCCACCAGCTCGTTCCCGAGTTCGCGCCGCTCGGACTGGTCGAGGCGATCTACCCGGATGACGCGACGCATTACGCGGTGATGGAGGGGATCATCACCCTCGAGATGGCCCGCGTCGATCCGTCGATGGCGACCTTTCTCGGTGTGCACGCCGGGCTCGCGTACGGCTCGATCTTCCTCTGCGGCTCGGACGAGCAGAAAGCGGAATGGCTGCCAGCGATGCGCCGGTGGGAGACCATCGGCGCATTCGGCCTTACTGAGCCCGACGTGGGCTCGGGCGTGTCGGGCGGGCTGGCCACGAGCGCGCGTCGTGAGGGCGACGAGTGGGTGATCGATGGCCAGAAGAAGTGGATCGGCAACAGCACGTTCGGCCACGTCATCGTCGTCTGGGCGCGCGACACGGCCGATGGCCAGGTGAAGGGCTTTCTCGTCAGGCCCGATCAACCCGGCGTCTCGGTCGAGAAGATGGAAGGGAAGATCGCGCAGCGCACC
>JBBQHX010000107.1:0-11116 GCA_038324385.1 Gemmatimonadales bacterium
GTCACCGCGGCGGGGATTGGTCCCCCTCAGCGCGCCCCGAACTCGCGTGGCGGCACGGTCTTGAGATAGGCGTAGAGCGCCGTCACCTCGACGTCGGTCATGGTCTTCAGGAGCCGCACGGGCATCACGGTGGTGTCCATCGTCGAACCGTCGGGGCGGCGCCCCGTCCGAAGCGCGCGGGCGAGATCGGCTTCGGTCCAGTTGCCGATCCCCGCCGGCGTGATGTTCGCCGCCGGTCCCCATTCGGGCGGGGCGCCGGGGATCTTTCCGCCCGCCAGCGTCTCGCCGTGGCAGCCGATGCAGCTCGACGCCAGGTAGCCCCCGTATGCCGCGGTGGGCTCCACCGCGACGCGGGCGGGGTGCGGTGCGGCATGGTCGACCTTTTCCGCAGGGAGGAGCGGAAACTGGCCAGCCAGATGCAGCGCGCGGCCGAGCGGTCCCGGCTTCGCGCCCGGCTGCGCCGTTCCGATGGCCGGGAGGCTCCGGGCATAGGCGACGATCGCCCCGAGATCCTCGTCGGAGAGTACCGAGTACTCGTGCGCGGGCATCATCAGCAATGGGCTGCTGTCGCGCCGGACGCCATGGCGCACCGCCCGCTCCCAGTCGGCCTCGGTGAGGACGGCGCCCTGGCCACCGCCGGTGAGATTCGTCGCCGCCAGCAGGCCGATCGCCGGATCATCGACCACGATGCGCCCGCCGAGGTCGGGACCATGACAGTCGACGCAGCCGCGGATTGTCGCGATGTGGCGACCCGCGGCCACCGTGGCGCTGTCCTCCTGCACGACCACCGAATGATCGGGCACGGCGAACCGGGCGCGGAGCCGCCGCTCGGAGACACCGTACGCGGTCGCTCCCCCAACGACCAGAAGCACGAGGACGGTCGCCCCGACGCGGGCGGTCCAGCGGAAAGCGGTTCGGAACGGCGAACGGGTGGCCATGGATCGATCGGGGGAGGCGTGAGGAAGCCCGACGGATGGAGTGCGCGTCGAACGTCGCCAACCTGCACCGATTGCACATGGGTCGGATAGACCAGTCCCGCATTCACGGCCGGTGGCCGATGGACGTCGGCCGGCCACCCGGTCTACACAGGCGGCTGGCCCTTGTGTAGGACTGTGTGAGGGCCGAGGGCGCCGGCCGTCTCACGCGTGGATCAGAAGCGGATTCCGGCCGTGATGGGCAGCACCGAGCTCATCGGGTCGCCGCTGAACATCCGGTGCAACCGCGCCTCGACGTACCAGTTCACCGGTCCGATCGGCCCTTCGAGCCCGCCTCCGATGTTGAAGCCGGCACGGGTTGAGCTCTCGTCAGCCGTCCCGGTCGTCCCGCTCGTACCTGGAAGGCCGGTGCCCTTGATGTTCTGCCGGTAGAGGCCCAACCCACCAATCACGTAGAACTGGCCTCGTTCGGTGTCCCGGAGGGTCACCAACCCGCTCGCGACCGCGCCGATCGTGGTGATGCGGTCGGACACGGTAAAGCCGGGGCGCCCCGGAACGACGGCCGCCTCGTTCCCGCCAAGACTCTGGTACAGCACCTCGGCTCGGCCGATGATCGGCAGCCCCGGTCGTTCGTGGGAGAGGCCCGCGAGGGCGATGAAGCCCGTGCTGGCGATGTCGCCGAAGTCGCCCAGTGGCACCGCAAGCCCGGCAGCGACGAGCACGCGCGTCCTGGGGGCGTCCTCGGTCATCTGCCCGGCGGCGGGGGACCAGGCGCCGGAGACCGCAGCGAGGGCGAGCGCGGCGGCGAGCGAATGCGGACGAATGCACGGCATGGCGGAGTTCCTCATCGAGTGGAGCATGACCGGCCGGATTGATTCCGTCGGATCGCTGCCCGCGGGAAAACTATTCGTATCCCTCATCTGACCCTGCTGAGGGGGCGCCGGGCGCGTGTAGCCTCATCGGCACCTGGACGTGCACCACCCTTGCATGATGCTGGCCTCGGCGACGCCGACTGACGATCGCACGGTTCGCGACGGTCGCTTGGGCCAGGCGACGTCGACCATCCGCCGCATTCACGTCGCTCTTTTTGTCCAGAATTCACGTGCACTGGGTGCTTCCCTGCGCGGGCAGCGCCGGGACGTCGCGGCGAGCTACGCCTTCGGCCGGAACTTCGACTTCCTCGGTGTGGATGTGGAATCGAACACGCTGCTGGCGTCAGGCGGCGTCGCGTTCGGCGTGACGTTCCAGATTGGCGAGACGGGGCTGGTGCCGTTCGGCATCGCACGGCTCGCGTATGGCCGTACCTCGGTGTCGTTCGACGGCGATGATGAACCCGACCCATCCGACACGTCTGCCCTGATCGGGGCGGGTGCCGGCCTGGTGCTCGATCAACGCATCACGGTCCGCCCGACGATCATCCTCCCGATCGGCCTGAATGATTCGGATGCGAGCTTCTCGAACGGTGTGGCGATCAACTTCGGCGCCCAGGGCCAGTAGCAGGCACTCGCTCGGACGCCGGACGAGCGGGGTTCGTGGTTCATGGTTCGACGCAACAACGGCCGCATCTCTCGTCGAGAGATGCGGCCGTTCACGTACATGAAACGTCAGGTGATCAGAACTCGACGCCGAACAGGATCGGAATGAAGTTCGTCGACTGATCGTCGGTGAACACCGAGTGGTAACGCGCTTCGAGGAAGGTGTTGAAGCCGCTCAGCGCGAAGCGAAGGCCCGCGCCGCCGTTCAGGCCGACCTTGGTCTCGCCCTCGATGTCCACACCCTCGACTTCGCCGCCGAGGTTGTAGATGCCGACGCCGCCAATCAGATACGGCCGCAGGCCGCTGCCGGCCGTGCCGAGCGAGAACAGCCCGTTCAACGTGCCGCTGAGGGTCGTCAGGCTGCCGTCGAAGTTGTCGAGGCCGAAGCTCTGGTACATCACGTCGGCGCGGAGGCCGAAGGGAATGGCCGCCGGACGGAAGCCGATCGAGCCCTGCACCGCGTAACCGGTCTCGTTATTCTCGCCGAAGTCGCCGAGCGGGAGGCTGAGTCCACCGGCCAGGCCAATGGTGATCGGCCGCGCGTCGTCCATCATCTGCGCCTGCGCGGGGGCGGCGGCGATGCCGGCCGCCAACGTGAGTCCTGCAAGTACGCCAAGCGTTCGCTTCATGTGAGCGTCTCCAGCGATCTGGATGGCACTGGCGAACGGCGCGCGGCGGAGGCCGCACGAGCTCGACCAGAGGAACGGCAAACCGTTCTGCGCGCAACGATCGCACCGGTCGTGCCGAAACGCCAGCACCAGGTCACGAATGGACCCGGTGCCGACGCGTCGCCAGCACGCCGCCATGACGCCGCCGTGACGCGGCGATTACGCCGCCATGACGCCGCCATTACGCCGCAATGCGGAGCCGGCGGCGTCGGCTCGGCTCGTCGGGCACCGCGACGCCACCGATCGCCATCCGCTCCGCCGACGACGATCCCGCCGCGGCCAGCTCGCGCACGACGCAGATCTCGTTGCACGCCTGGCGTCGCGGGCACGACACGCAGTCGCGCTGGATCTTCTCCGGATACCGCGCGACGTCGGCCACCGTGTAGCCGATTCGCTCAAAAAAGCCCGGCGTCAGGGTGAGCGCGAACAGTTCGGGCACACCACGCTGGCGCGCGAGCTGCTCGATCGCTTCCACGATCCGGCGTCCCAGCCCCAACCCGTGCGCCTCGGCCGCCACCGCCACCGACGCGACCTCGGCCAGCGACGGCGAGTACTCCTTGAGCGCGCCGCAGGCGAGCACCCGATCGTGCGCATCCGCCGCGACGACGAAGCTGCGCAGCGCGCCCTCGACCGAGTCGGGGGTGCGCGGGAGCATCACGCGCTCGGCGGCAAAGCCGTTCACGAGCGTGACGATGTCGGTGATGTCCGAACGAACCGCTCCGCGAATCGTGACGGCGGGAGCGGGCGCGACGAGCGTGGTCAATTCAGCACCTCCTCGATGATCCGAAGGCCGCGCGACAGTTCCTCGCGCGTGGCGACCAGCGGGGGTAGCAGGCGCAGCGTGTGATCGCCGGCCGAGACGAGGAGCAATCCGGCATCACGCGCGCGACCGACGATCGCCGACGCCGGCTCGTGCACATCCATGCCCCACATGAAACCCGTACCACGCACCGTGCGCACGCGTCCCGTCCGCTCGGCTATCGCCAGCAATTCCTCACCGAGCCAGGCACCAGTGTCGCGAACGTGTGCGAGCATCGACGGATCGCTGATGCGGCCGAGCACGTGGAGCGCGACCGCAGCGACGAAAGGGCCGCCGCCGAACGTGGTGCCGTGGTCGCCCGGCTGAACGGCGGTCGCGATCTCGTCGGTAAGGAGGATTGCTCCCATCGGCAGCCCCGACGCGAGCGGCTTGGCGAGCGTCAGCAGGTCGGGCTCGATGCCCGCCTGCTCGTAGGCGAACAGCGTTCCCGTGCGCCCGAGTCCGCACTGCACCTCGTCGAGGATCAGCGCCACCTGCCGCTCCCGCGTGAGGGCGCGCATCTCGCGCAGGAAACCGTGGTCGAGCACACGCACGCCACCCTCACCCTGCACCGGCTCGAGGATCACCGCCGCCGCGGTCGCTGCGTCGATGCGGATCGCCAACTCCTCGATGTCGCGTTCGGCGATCGAGAAACCGCCGGCGAGGGGACGAAACGGCATGCGATACTGCGGCCGGTCGGTGACCGCCAGCGACCCCATGAGCCGGCCGTGGAAGCTCCCGCGCAGCGACACGATCTCGTGCTTCGCCGCGCCGCCGACGGTGCGCGCCCATCGCCGCGCGAACTTGAAGGCGCCCTCGTTGGCTTCCGCGCCCGAGTTGCAGAAGAAGACGCGATCGGCGAACGACTGCCGCACGAGTTCGGCCGCGAGCGTCTCGCCCGGCGTCGTACGGAAGAGGTTCGACACGTGCACGAGCCCCGTGTCGAGCGCCGACTGCATGGCCGCGCGCACGCCGTCGTCGTCGTGGCCGAGGGCCATGACGGCGATGCCGCTGGTGAAGTCCAGATACGTCCGCCCCTGGTCGTCGAACAGCTCGACGCCCTTGCCGCCCACGATCGTGAACGGCGCGCGGCGATAGGTGCCGAGCAGCGCGTCGGCGACCGGCGCCGAGGACTCGGCGGGCGGGGCGGGCAGGACATCGGAAGCGGTCATGGGAGCGACGAGTGTGGCCATGGAACGGGCAGGTGGAACGGTGAGGCTGGGGTCCGGCGAACGTCGGACTGTGGGTACCGCGCCGTGCGAACTGGCGTCGGGCGAAACGGCGTCAGGCGGGCAGCAGCGTCGGCGCGGGAAGCGCGTGCGCACCGACGATGTGCGTCCCGCGTGATGCGTCGCGCAGCGCATCGAGGCCGCCGATGCGCACCTGCGCGACGCCGGCGGCGAGCGCGTGCCGCGCCGCCTCGAGCTTGGCGGCCATACCCCCGACCGCAGTGCCCTCGGCGACGAGCCGCGTCGCGGCCTCGTTATCGAGCTCGGTGATCGGCATGCCTGACGCGTCGAGCACGCCCGGCACGTCGGCCAGCAGCAGCAACTCCTCGGCGCCCAGCGCGGCCGCGATCGCCGCGGCGCAGTCGTCGCCGTTGACGTTGAGCGCGTCGCCATAGCCGCCGCGCGCATCGCGCGCGAGCGGCGAGACCACCGGCACGAAGCCGCCCGCGATTAGATGTCGAAGCACACGGGCGTTGATCGACGACGCCACGCCGACGTGGCCCAGCGCCGGATCGCCCGGCGTCGCCACGATCAGCGCCGCGTCCTCGCCCGACAGCCCCACCGCCTCGATGTCGTGTGACAGCAACGCGCTGACGAGGCGCTTGTTGATCGTGCCCGAGAGCACCATCCGCACGACCGCCAGATCCTCGCGGCTGGTGACGCGCCGGCCGCCGACGAAGCGCGGCTCCACGCCGAGGCTGCGCTGCATCGCCGAGATCGAGTCACCGCCACCGTGCACGACGACGATCTGTCCGCGCTGCGAGACGCAGAACGCCGCCAGCGCCGCCGGAAGTTGCGGGTCGTCCTGGAGGCGCCCGCCGAGCTTGACGACCGTGGTCATCGTGGCAACCCCGCCGTTTCGTCGAGGTCGAGCATCAGGTTGGCGTTCTGCAACGCCTGCCCCGCGGCGCCCTTCACGAGGTTGTCAATCGCCGCGAAGATTTGCAGCATCGGCCGCCGCACGTTGGCGACCGGCCGCACGGCGATGCGCACGACATTCCGATGCACCACGTCGCGCAGCGACGGCAGCGCGTCGGTGATCTCCACGAACAGCTCGTCGGCGAAGTCGGCCCGCCAGAGCGACGCCGGATCGTCCGGCAGCTCGGTGACCGGCACCGTGATCGTCGCGAGAATGCCGCGCAGCACCGGCAGCAGGTGCGGCGTGAACAGCAGATCGACGTCCGCGCCCCATTCGCCCAGGGTCGCGCGCATCTCCGCCAGGTGGCGGTGCTGGTTGCCGGCCCCATAGGCGCGGAAGTTCTCCGCCACCTCGCCGTAGAGCAGTTCGGGCTTCGGCGCGTTCCCCGCGCCGCTGACGCCTGACGCGGCGTTGACCACGACGGAAGCGCCGGCCGGGATCAGCCCGCGCCGCACGAGCGGGAGTAGGCCGAGCAGCGTCGCCGTCGGGTAGCAGCCCGGATTGGCCACCACGCGCGCGCCGCGCACGGCGGCCCGTGCAGTTTCCGTCAGTCCATACGGTGCCACGAGCCCATCGAGCGCAGCCGCGGTCGCCGCGTCGTGCGGCACGTTGCCGGGACGCAGATCGCTCGACAGGTCGACCACGCGCGTGCCGGCCGAGAGCGTTCGCGCGACATACGCCGCGCTGGCGCCGTGCGGGAGCGCGCTGAAGACCAGAGCGGCCTCGCCCAGCGGCGCCTCGTCGGCGCCAACCAGGACGAGCTCGCGCGCGGCGGCGCCCGCTCCGATACGCACACGCTCGCCCCGCCGCTGGTTGGCGGCGGCGAAGGCCAGCTCGAAACGGGGGTGGCCGGCCACGAGGTCGCACAGCTCGCGACCCGCATAGCCGGAGGCGCCGAGGACGCCCACGGGAATTTTATGCACGCGGAATGCATATTCATTCCGCCCCCCGCTGTCAACCGAGCGGAGTCAGCCTCAGCGTTCGCCGGCGATCGTGCGGAGGCGGCGCATCGTTCGGTCCCGGGCCGTCGCCGACCGGCAGATGAGCAGAATGGTGTCGTCGCCCGCGATCGTCCCGACCACATCGGGCCATTCCTCGACGTCCAGCGCCTCGGCGATCGCGTTGGCCCCCCCGCGCAGCGTATGAATGACCACCAGCTCCCCCACCCCGTCGACGCCGTTGTAGAGCTGGGGGAGGAGGACGTCGAGCACCGGGCGGCCGGTGTCGGTCTCGCTGTTCGAGAGTGCGTACCGAACCCCGTCCTCGGTCGGAATCCGGGCGACGCGGAGGTCGCGCAGATCGCGCGACAGGGTGGATTGGGTGACCTCCCACCCGCGAGCCTTCAGCAACTCGCGCAGCTCTTCCTGGCTGGCGATCGCGCGGCCGAGGATGAGTTCCCGAATGATGTCCTGACGCTCGCGCTTGCTGGTCATGCAGAGAGAATAGCTCTCGCGGCGCGCCCGGCGGAAGGCAGCGGGCATCCGGGGCGGCGACGGCCGGCGCGCCGGATTCGGGGACACCGGTTGACGCAGGTGCGTAAGCGGACTAAATATGCAGCGCTGCTGAATATCTATTCCTGTTCATCGAAACGTTTCGCGGAGTGGCCATGCGTACCATCGTGCTCGCCTATTCGGGCGGCCTCGACACCTCGATCATCGGTCCCTGGCTGCGCGAGCACTACGACGCGCGCGTCGTCTGCGTCGCCGCGGATGTCGGCCAGGGTGGTGAGGAACTCGAAGGCGTGCGCCAGAAGGCGCTCGCCTCCGGCGCCGATGAGTGCTACGTGGAAGATCTCCGTCTCGAGTTCGTGCGCGACTTCATCTTCCCAATGCTGCGCGCCGGGGCGGTCTATAACCGCAAGTATCTGCTCGGCACCTCGATAGCCCGCCCGCTCATCGCGCGGCGGCAGGTCGAGGTCGCCCGCCAGGTCGGCGCCGACGCGCTCGCCCACGGCTGCACGGGGAAGGGGAACGACCAGGTCCGCTTCGAGCTGACCTACGCCGCCTTCGCCCCCGAGCTGCCCGTGATCGCGCCGTGGCGGGAGTGGGACATCCGGAGCCGCGAGGATGCGATCGCCTACGCCGCCTCGCGCGACATTCCGGTCACCGCGACGGTCGCCAAGATCTATTCGCGCGACCGCAACATCTGGCACATCTCCCACGAGGGCGGCGTACTCGAGGATCCGAACGCCGCGCCGCCGGACGACGTCTTCATGTTGTCGACGTCGCCGGAGCGCGCCCCGGATGCCCCCGAAGAGGTGGTGATCACCTTCGAGCGTGGCACCCCGGTGGCGGTGAACGGCGAGCGGCTCGGGCCCGTCGAGTTGCTGCTCGCGCTCAACGAGATCGGCGGCCGCCACGGTGTCGGCCGCATCGATCTGGTCGAGGACCGGATGGTCGGCATGAAGTCGCGCGGCATTTATGAAACGCCGGGCGGAACGCTCCTCTACAGCGCGCACAGCGAGCTCGAGATGATCGTGCTCGACCGTCGCATGCTGGCGGCCAAGGACGCGATGGCCCCGCGCTATGCGGATCTGGTGTACGAGGGCCGCTGGTGGACGACCGAGCGCGAAGCCTACGACGCCTTCGTCAATGTGACGCAGGAGCGGGTCTCGGGCGACGTCACGCTGCGCCTATTCAAGGGAAGCGCCCAGGTCATCGGCCGCACGAGTCCGCACGCGCTGTACGACGAGCGATTCGTGACGTTCGGCGAGGACGATGTTTACGAGCAGTCGGACGCGGCCGGATTCATCCGCCTGTTCGCGCTGCCGGCGCGCGTGCGCGCGCTGAAGGACATGGAGGCGGCGGGGCAGAGCATCGCCGCGCCCGAGCCGATCGCCGAGAAGGCCGAGGACGACGCGGCGCTCGTCGGAGTCTGACCGCACGGTTGGACACGCCGCCCGTCCGTCATTCTCCACCCTCGAGGGTCCGATGCCCGATTCGAAGACGCACAAACTCTGGGGTGGCCGGTTCGCCGGCGGTCCGGCGCCGGAACTCGACGTCCTGAATCGGTCGATCGGCGTCGATTTCCGGCTCTGGCCGTACGACATCCAGCTTTCCAAGGCGTGGGCCGTCGGTCTCTGGACGGCCGACGTCCTCACGATGGCGGAGAGCCAGACGCTCGAGCGCGGGCTCGATGCCGTCGCCGTGCGGCTGGCCGCCGACGAGGCGCCGGTGCCGACCGACGAGGACATTCACACGATGATCGACCGCCTCCTGCACCTGGAGGTGGGCGACGTCGCCTCACGCCTGCACACGGGGCGCAGCCGCAACGACCAGGTCGCGACCGCCTCGCGCCTCTGGGCGATGGCGGCGTGCGAGCAGCTCGACGCATCCATTCGCACCCTGCAGACGGCGCTGCTCGAGCAGGCCGACGCGCTCGGCGCGACGATGATGCCGGCCTACACGCACCTGCAGCGCGCGCAGCCCGTCCTGGCCTCGCACTGGATCCTGTCGCACTTCTGGCCACTCGAGCGCGACCGGCAGCGTATCGCCGCCGCCAGCCGCGCGGCGTCGGTCCTGCCCCTGGGCTCGGGCGCGGTCGCGGGTACGGCGTTCCCGGTCTCGCGCGTGCTGCTCAAGGAGAGCCTGCAGTTCGCGCAGCTCTCGCCGAACAGCATCGACGCGGTGTCGGATCGCGACTTCGTGGCGGAACTGATCTTCGCCTGCACGCTGCTCGGCGTACACCTCTCGCGCCTGTCGGAAGACCTGATCATCTACGGATCGAGCGAGTTCGGCTTCGTGAAGTTCGGCGACCGCTTCTCGACCGGGTCGAGCATGATGCCGCAGAAGCGCAACCCGGACGCGCTCGAACTGGCGCGCGGGTCGGCGGCCCGCACGCTCGGCGACCTGACCGGGCTGCTGGCCACGCTCAAGGGTTTGCCGAGCAGCTACAACAAGGATCTGCAGGACGACAAGCGCGCCCTGTTCGATGCCGTGGACACGATGCTCATGGTGCTCCCGGCGGTCGCGGGCACGGTGGGCGAACTACGGTTCGTGCCGGCGCGGATGGAAGGCGCGCTCAATTCGGCGATGATGGCCACGGACCTCGCCGATTATCTCGTCAGGCGCGGCGCGACCTTCCGGGAATCGCATGGCGCCGTCGGCCGCCTCGTCCGAGAGGCCGAGGAAGCGGGCGTCGAACTGAACGCCCTCCCCGCATCGAGCTTTGCCGCCGCGCACGCACTGTTCGGCGACGACGCGCGCGAGGCACTCGGCGCTCGTGCCTCGGTCGAGCGTCGTGAGGTGGACGGCGGCACCGGCCCGATCGCCGTCGCCGCTCAGCTCGCGGCCGCGCGCCGGGCGATCGACGCGGTGCCGGAACCGTGGACGACGGGCAACGGCCTCAGCTTCCAGCTCGCCGTCGGCGCGGACGGATTGGTCGGGCTGCGCGCCTGACGTCTGTGTTCCTTGGCGCCTGACGGGCGCCTGACGGGCGTCTGGCGCTATTGCCAGGGGAGTTCGGCGGCCGGTCTGACGGAAGCTGGGTTGAACCGCGGAGGACGCGGAGGACGCAGAGGACTGCTCGCGGGGGCGAGACCCGGCTCGGCGCGTCAAAGGTGTCGCGGTGTTGAGCGTGACGCGTTTTGAGGGGAACAGCACCGCTAGCGATCGGTTAGGCGCCACTTGGGCGACGATGCTGACGCGGCGGTGCTGTTCCCGTTTGCGCTCGTGGTGCGTTCGTCGCACGCAGCTACCGACTCCGTTAAGCCAGGCTCCCGTCGCGCGAGCCAACCTCTGGGGCTGTTCTCTGCGTCCTCTGCGTCCTCTGCGGTTCAACAACGGTACAGCCCCAAACCAACACTAGCCCCAGCCCCAGCCGGCGACAAAGCGGCTTCCTGCCGCACGTGCGACAGGAAGCCGTCAACGAACAAAACGCTGGACCGGCAAGGACCGGCCCGCCAACGCTAAAACAGGATACCGAAGCTGATCGGCACGAACTGCGCGCTGTTGTCGTCGTTAATGCCGTTGAAGACGTTGTGGATGCGCAACTCGGCGTAGGTCGCGAAGTCGCCCATGTCGAAGCGCAGCC